>JAPLNA010000120.1:9994-26592 GCA_026693065.1 Planctomycetota bacterium | reverse complement strand
CGTCCGCGTGCTCAGCGTGTTCTTCCTGTTCTCCGGCATCGTGGCCGCCCTGGCGTTCCAGGACCGACTGGACCCCTACTGGTCCCTGGGCGTGACGTTCGGCGGCTACCACATCGTTTACGGCGTGGCCGTCTGGATCCGACACGGGGGCTGACAGGCGCAAACGTGAGCGAGCCCAAACCACACGACCGGATCGACGACGTCATCCACCAGCGGACCCGCCTGGCGATTATGGCGGCCCTGGCGGCGGTGGAGTCGCTGGACTTTACCGAGCTCAAGGCCGACCTGGCCCTGACCGACGGCAACCTCTCCACCCACGCCTCGGCCCTCGAACGGGCCGGCTACGTCAAAGTCACCAAGACCTTCCGCGGCAAGAAGCCGCTGACCACCCTGGCCATGACGCCCAAAGGCCGCAAGGCCCTGGCCAGCTACGTCGAGGCCCTGCAGAACATCCTCGACAAGGCACGATAACCCTTCGGGCACAAGGAGACCACCGATGTCCGCACACCGATTCTTTGCGATGGTTTTGATTTTCGCCGCCGCCTGTGGCGGCTGGATGATCCTCGGCCAGACCCTCGAATTCCGCACGGCGACGCTGGGCGATTCGCTGTCGGCCCAGGTGGAAACCCTGTGGGGCCCGCCCAACGTCGTTCAGGCAGCCCCCACCGTCACAACCGCCGACCCCGCCCAGGCCCAACTGCTCGCCAGCGACGTCCACGCCCGGTTCGACCACGCCAACCGCTACAAGGGCCTGCTCTGGTTCAGTACCTACACGGTCAAGTTCAACGCCACCTACACCGTGCAGGTGAACATGAACGAGAAACTCCCGGGCCATACCGCGGCCTTCACCTTCGACCCGCCCGCGAACGTCCGCCGGCTCGACGACCTACAGCTCACCGTCAACGGCGCCGCGGTCGAGCCCGATCGCGACCGCACCGGCCGGGGGGCGATCACCGTGACTCTCGCACCCGCCGAGAAGCCTTACACCGTCGCCGTCTCCTACTCCACCTATGGCCGCGACCGGTGGAGCTACAGCCCCTCGCCCACCGAAGGCGGCCCGGGCGACCTCATCCGCGACCTCACTGTCACACTGGCCACCAACTTCACCGACATCGACTACCCCGCCGATTCGGTCAGCCCGACCAGCCCGGCCCGCCCCGAGGGCGACGGCATGGTCGCCCAGTGGAAATACTCCAACACCCGGAGCAGGATGCAGATCGGCCTGGAGATGCCCAAGCGTCCCAACGCCGGCCCCGTCGCCGCCCGCATGAGCTTCTTCGCCCCGGTAAGCCTGCTGTTCTTCTTCACCGCCATCTTCACCGTCGTCGTCCTCAAGAAGATCTCTCTCCACCCGATGCACTACCTGTTCATCGCGGCCGGGTTCTTCGCCTTCCACATCCTGCTGAGCTACCTCGTGGACATCGTCAACATTCACGCGGCCTTCTGGATCTGTGCGGCCGTCAGCGTGTTCCTCGTCGTCAGCTACATGCGTCTGGTGGCCGGGCTTCGCTTCGCCGCGACGGTGGTCGCCGCGGCGCAGTTGGTGTACCTGGTGGGCTTCTCGTACGCGTTCTTCTGGACCGGCAAGACGGGCCTGGCCGTCACGATCGGCGCCATCGTAACGCTGTTCGTCCTGATGCAGGCAACGGGCAAGGTGAACTGGCACGCCGTCTTCGCCGCCACGGCCCCGCAACGTCCCACGACCCCGCCCCCGTTGCCTGAGTGATGCGGAATAGGAACGAAGTCGAGAATGCGATTCCGTCTATTGCTTTGTGTCCCCGCCGGGGTATTCCCCCGTTCACTGGTGATATTCCTTCGTCCCGTTTAGCGGCGGTGCTTGCACCGCGCGTCGTGGACCATCGACATGCGAATCGCCTGTAGTCCCACCGGGAAAAACTCCCGGCGGGGACACGAGGTAATGTGACCGCGCGACGGAATCGTCTACGCGTCCCGAACGCCCGCGGTGGAAGGGGGAGAACAATAAACGAAATCGAGAAGATGATTTCGTTTATTGTTTTGTGTCCCCGCCGGGAGTTTTTCCCTGGCCTGGGGATAGAGCGAAGAGGGCGCCGCCAGCAACGAGCAGGAGCAGACAGGGCCAGAGGGGCTCGGGCCAGTGGGCGCCGCAGCGGCTGGCGGCCTGGAGCCAGGAGTTCAGGGCGGGGCTGAGGTGCCACAGCCACACCAGGCGAGGCGGAGGCGACATGAAGTCAGTCACGCCCGGGTCGGCGGGGGCGATGAACTCGATGGCGGCGTAGCAGAGCAGGGGCGTGCCCAAGGCCAGGAAGACCAGGAGAAGAAGGACGGCCGGCCGCCAGGCGGGGCGGTTCTGGAGGACGGCCCCCGCGGCCAGGACGAAGGCCCAGAGGCATAGTTGGTAGATCGCCAGGCGGAACACGTCGGCGAAGACGGCGTCGGCGAGGAAGGCCGCGACGTAGTAGAAGGGCGCGGCGACGGCGAAGAAGACGGCCGTCTCGGCGAGGGCGCCCGACCAGTATCGCCCGGACGCGGGGGTTTGTCGCTGGCTTCGCCAGAGGGCCGCCAGCGGATAGACGAGCATCGCGAAGGCCGCCTGGGCCAGGGCGAGGGTTTGGAGCGTGGGCAGCGTAACGGGGCGACGGCCGAACCGGGGCGGGTAGAGCGCCTCGTGCCAGAGCCCGGCGGCCAGGCCGGCCAGGAGGAAGGCGAGATAGAGAGCCCCGAGGGGCCCCCAGGGGCCCGGCGAAGCGGCGGGTTGTCGCAGCGGCGTCACGGGGGCTACTGGTCCTTGTAGGCCTCGCCCTCGCGCCCGCCCTCGATCGTCAGGTCCAGGCTCTTTCGCACGCCGCAGATGTGGCCGGCGCCTTCGGTGCGAGCGTACTGGTCGAGCCAGGCGAGCTTGCGTTCGGGGCGGATGACCCAGTCGGCCCGGGGATGCGGGAAGCGGCCGAACTGGATGGCGGTCGGCCGACGGTCGTCGCGCCGGGCCAGGAGGACGATCTCCGCGTTGGCCGGGTCGCGGTTGGTGAAATTCGAGACGTCGACGGCGTCCAGGTCGCTCCGCCCGTAGGGGCGGGTGTAGAGCAGTTGGACGGCGCGGAGGGCTTCGGCCACGTCGGGGCCTTCCCAGACCCGCCCGAAGGCGGGCGGGAGCTTGGCCAGCCCGCGGAGCCCGACGTAGTGGATCCGCTCGAGGTGCGGTATCGTCGCCTCCGGGGCGTCCTGCTCGTCAATGAAGGTCAATTGCTCCTGCCCGCCGGGGCCCGTGCCGGTGAGGGCGTACCGGGGCACGTCGGCGTCGGGCAGACGGACGCCCTCGGCGTCGACGTAGGCGACGGCGGGTTCGTCCCCGGTGGTAGGCTCGTCGGCACGCGGGCGTCTTGCGAGCACTCTGGCCAGCGGCGCCCGCAGGGAGCAATCCACCTGGACGACGCTGATGCCGCGGGCGTCAACGGGCAGCCGCTGGACGCGGGTGACCGTGCGGACCCACGGATTGGCCAGGGCCAGGGAGTGAACGGCGTCGACCAGCCCGGCGTCGTAAAAACCCAGCCGCTCGGGCGTCAGGGCCGACTCCACGCGGCGGATGAGCTTTTCGGGCACGCGAACGGCCGGGTCGAACGACCAGGGGGCGGTCACGACGCAACGGACCTCGACGCCGATGGGATGGGTGGAGGTGGCGTGGCCGAGGACGTGTTTCTCGACGGCCTGGAACCCCAGGGCGATCCCGCCGGCCAGCAGAAGGGTGGCAAGCGTCCAGCCGACGGTGCGGCGCAGGGCGCGGCGGAGGGGCTCGCTGAGGCGCTCCCACAGGGGGTGCGGGCGGTTCTTGGCGTCTTTGCCGCTGGACTTGCTGGAGTCTTTCCGGGCCATGGCGTGCGGTTACCTCGGGGGCGACACGGACTGGACGCGACGCCCGTAGGCCATCCGCACCAGCCGGTCCACCAGTTGGGGAAACTCGATGCCGCTTCGCCGGGCCGCCATCGGCAGCAGGGAATGCCCGGTGAAGCCGGGAATCGTATTGACCTCGAGCATCCAGGCCTTGCCGGCCTGGTCGAGGATGAAATCCACGCGGGACATGTCGCGGCAGCCCAGGGCCTTGTGGACGGCCAGGGCCGAGGCCTGGATCGCCCGCAACGCCTCGGACGCCACGCCGAAGTCGAAAAGATACTCCGTCCCGGCGTCGTCGGCGTACTTGGCGGCGTAGTCGTAGAAAGCCCGCTTGGGCACGATCTGAATCACCGGCAGGGCCTGCTCGCCCAGGATGCCGACGGTCAGCTCCCCTCCGGCGACGAACTGCTCGACCATGACGCGGCCGTATTTGTCCAGGGCGGCCTCGACGGCCCCATCGCGTTGGGCGGTGTCGCGGGCGATGGTGACGTCCACGCTCGATCCGCCGGTGACGGGCTTGACTACCACGGGCAGGGGCAGCGCGGCGAGATCTCGGGCGACCTGGGCGGAGGTGTGGTATTCCTCGATGACGGCCCAGTCGGGCGTGAGGATGCCGTGGCGGCGGACGATCTGCTTTCCGGAGGCCTTGTCCATCGCCAGTTCGCTGGCGCGGGGGTCCGAGCCGGTATACGCCAGCCCGCGGGCCTCGCAAAGGGCCTGCACCTGGCCGTCCTCGCCGAATTCCCCGTGCAGGACGATGAACACCGCGTCGATGCCGGGAGAGTCCAGGGCGGCCGCGTCGTTGGGCTGGATGTCCGCCCGGCGGACGCGATGGCCCAGGCCTTCCAGCGCCCGCGCGACCGCCTCGCCGCTGACGAGCGAGACCGCCCGCTCGGCGGAGGGCCCGCCCATCAGGACGGTGACGTTCAGCGTGTCCGGCGCGCCGCGTTCATCGCCCATGCTCACCAGACCTCCAGTTCCAGTTCGAGGTAGACCTCAGCCTGTTTGTAGACGGCCTCGCGGATGACGTTGATGAGCTTGAGCACGTCGGCGGCCTTCGTGCCCGGATCGGCGAGGATGAAGTTGGCGTGCTTGTCGGAGACAAACGCCCCGCCGACCCGCTTGCCCTTGAGCCCGGCGCGGTCGATGAGCGCCCCGGCCGACAGCCCCCGCGGGTTGCGGAAAACGCACCCGGCGTTGCGGTAGTTGAGCGGCTGGGTGTTCTTCTTGTAGATCCAGATCTGCTTGACCTGTTTGAGAATCCGGTGGGGGTCGTCGTGCCCGAGGCGGAATTCCGCCCCGAGGATGAACTTGCTGGCGATGTTCGTCGTGCGGTAGGCGAAGGCCAGGTCCGTCCGGAACCGCGTGAAGGGCTGGGCGTCGAGCCCCATGACGACGACGTTCTCGACGATGTTGCCGATGTCGCCGAAGGCCCCGCCGGCGTTCATGCGGACGCACCCGCCCACGGTGCCCGGGATGCCCGTGAGCCCTTCCATGCCGCTAAGCCCCTCGCGGACGCAGCGGAGGACGAGCCGGCCCATGTCCGCGCCGGCGCCGGCGCGGATGCCCGTTTCGGTCATCGTCACGTCGGCGAACTCGCCCTGGCCCAGGTGGATGACGGCGCCCTTGACGCCCGCGTCGTCCACGAGCAGGTTCGAGCCCTTGCCCAGCACGTACATGGCCAGGTCGTTCTCGCGACAGCGCGTGACGGCCTGCTGGAGCTCGTCCACCGTGCGCGGAGTGATGAAGTATTTCGCCGCCCCGCCGATCTGGAACGACGTCCGCGGCGCCATCGGCACGTCTTCTTCAACGATCGCTTCCAAGCCATCGAACAATTTCATCGGCCACTTCCCATATGTTGCCCGCTCCCATCGTCACCACGACGTCGCCCGGGGTAAGCTGGGCCTGGAGGAAGCGGATGATGTCGGTGAACGTCTTGATATACCGCGCCGACCCGCCGTGCAGGCGGATCTGCGAAACGAGGTCTTCCGAGGATATATGGTCCTTCTCCCGCTCGCTGTCCCGGACAAAGTAAATGTCCGGAACGACGATCTCGTTGGCCGCGTCGAAGCAGCGGGCGAAGTCGTTGATCAGGAACCGCGTCCGGCTGTGCTGGTGCGGCTGGAAGACGCACAGCAGCCGTTTGGGCTCGTAGTAGTCGCGAATGGCCTTGAGGCTGGCCTGAATCTCGGTGGGGTGGTGGGCGTAGTCGTCGACGACGGTGATTCCCTTGGCCCGCGCGCGGAACTGGATGCGCCGCTTGGCGCCGGTGAACTGGCCCACCCACTGGGCGATCCGCGCCGGGGGCATGCCCGCGTAGTGCAGCGCCGCCGTAGCAGCCAGGGCGTTGTAGGCGTTGTGCAGCCCGGGCAACGCCAGCGTCATTTCGCAGAAACTCTTGCCCCCACACCGTACTTCCATCTTCACGCACCCGCAGAGGCGAGACTGGATCACCCCCTGCCAGTAGCACCCGTCGGTAAGCCCGAAGGTCTGGACCTGGCAGGCGGCCGTCGGGGCCTGGCCCGTCCGCAGGGCCGCGGCCGTGTTGCGGTCCTCGCCGTTGGCGATGACCAGCCCGTGCGCCGGCACGCGGGCGGCGAACGAGCGGAAGGCCTCGATGATGCCATCGAGGTCCTGGTAGCAGTCGAGGTGATCTTCCTCGATGTTGAGGATCAGGGCGCAGGTGGGGTCGAGGTTGAGGAAGCTGCGGTCGAACTCGCAGGCCTCGGCGACGAAGTGGGGCCCGGCCCCGGCGCCGCTGGGCGTGCCGAGTTGGTCGACGACGGCCCCGACGATGAAACTCGGGTCAGCCCCGTCCATGTACAGGGCGTACGAGATCATCGCCGACGTGGTGCTCTTGCCGTGCGTGCCGGCTACCGCGATGCCGAGCTTCTGGCGCATCAGCCGCCCGAGCATCTGGCTGTACTTGACGATCTCCAGCCCGCGGGCCTTGGCGGCGAGGTACTCGGGGTTCTGCGGGTGAATGGCCGCCGAGCAGACCACCAGGTCGCACTGGGGGGGCAGGTTCTCGGGCCTCTGCCCGATGGCGATGACGGCCCCGTCCTTCGTCAGACGATCGACGGCCTCCCCGCCGGCCATGTCCGACCCCGTCACCAGGGCCTTCTGCGCCAACAGCACTTCGGCCAGCGCGCACATGCCCGAGCCCCCGATGCCGATGAGATGGACTCGCCTTCCGGCGAACCCGTCCCCGGTCGCGGCCGCGCCCGTGTGTGCTTTCTTCGAGGTCTCCATACCGTACGCTATCCTATCGACGCCCGCGGCGCCGGTCAAACACGCCAACACGCATTCCGGCGCGCACACTCTCGGCGCGACGATTCTCTCTGTCTTATCGCCCGGCAGACAGGAATTCCTTTAGACCGGGTCGAGAGGGCGTCAGATCGAAAGCTGGGCCGGTGATTCACCCGCGATCAGCCCGTCAACGTTTTGGAAATGCCGGTCGTATGTAAACAGCGCCAACCCGTGCTGAATCGCCGTGGCGGCGATCCAGATATCGTTTGTCGGAATGGGGGTTCCCTTCGCGTGCAGGCGGGCGAACAACTCGCCGTACCGCTGGGCCGTCTGTTCATCGCCACAGTTCCTCGTCAATCTTTCCCAGGTCAACAATGGCGGCAAAGAACTCCTTGGCGTCTTGCTCCGACCAGGTGGCGGCGAACTCTTCCATCCGGGGGCGCTCGCCGGATGCCTCGGGCCCATCCCCCGCCGGCCGTGCCGGGGCGAACTTCTCCCGCAGAAGCTCGCAGGCGAGCACACCCACATCCACGCTGCGCCGTGCGGCCTCGCGGCGGAGGCCCTCCAGCGTGTCGGCGTCCAGGTTGTCCAGGTTAATAATGGTGCTCATGCCTCGGTCCTTCCGCTTTCATTTTACCCTGCGCCGCCGCCGGCGTCCACCAACCATTGGGCGACGACCGCTGCGGCGTCGGCGCCGGGGAGAGTCTGGGCCGAGCGACGCATCTGGGCCAGGGCGACGGAGTCGGCAAGCAGGGGCAGCAGCAGGGCCCGGAGGGTCGCGGCGTTCAGGCCGGCGTCTTTGTGGTCTTCGCAGATGATCGCCGGGGCGGATTCGCCCGGGGCGGCCATCTCGATCATCGACCGGGCGTTGAGCCGCTGGTGCTGGTCCTTGTGGTAGGGGTAGGGCATGAGGACGGCGGGGGTGCCGGTGGCGGCCAGTTCGGCGGTGGTGGAAGCCCCCGCGCGGCCCAGGAGGAGGTCGGCGGCGGCGTAGGCCAGGTCCATGCGGTCGCAGTATTCGACGCGTCGGACGGCGATGCCGCCCGCGCGGGCCGGGGCCGGCGGGGCCGACCAGCCCTTGCCCGTGATGTGCAGCACCTGCCACGAGCCGGCCAGGGGGGCCAGGTCGTCCGCCAGCAGCAAGGCGGCCTGGTTGATGGTGGCGGCCCCCTGGCTGCCGCCGTTGATGACCAGCGTGCGACGGGCCCCGTCCAGGGCGAAGAACGCCATCGCCGCCTCGCGAGAGACGTTCCGGAGTTCGGCCCGGACAGGGCAGCCGACGGCGCGGACCTTGCCCGCCAGCGAAGAAGGGAACCGCTCGATCGTCGAGCGATACTGGGCAAAGATGACATCCACCCGGCGGGCGAGAAAGCGGTTGGCGCGCCCGGGCACGGCGTCGGGGTTCAGCAGGGCGGTCGCGATGTCCGCGCGGGCGGCCTGGTGAACCAGAGGCCCGGCGGCAAACCCGCCCAGGCCCAGGACGGCCCGGGGGTTCAGGTCGGCGATCAGGTCGCGTGCGAGGCGGCGGCTCTCCCGCCAGGCCCGCCAGAAACCCCACCAGCCGCGAGGGCCTCGCGGGATCGGGCGGACGGGCTGGGGGACCACGCCGTAGGGCTGGGCGTCCAGGATGTGCCGATCGATCGGGCGGTTGGAGCAGGCGAAGACCACGCGAGCGGCCGGTTGGCGGCGAACAAGCTCGCCCGCGACCGCCAGGGCCGGGTACAGGTGCCCGCCCGTCCCGCCGCCGGCGAAGAGATAGATGGGCCCGTCGGATCCGCCCGGGCGGACGTCGGCCTGGCCCGTCATGGTTCGAGCTCCAGAGGCCCCTGGTCAGGGCGAGAGGCCACTGACAAGATCATCGCCGTGCCCGTCCCGGCCACCAGCAACGCCGTCCCGCCATAGGAGATGAACGGGAGCACCATGCCCGTCGGCGGGGCGCCATGCCCGTCGGCGGGGCGCTGCCCAAGTCGACGGCCAGGGGGAGCACCGTTTGCAGGCCATAGACGGCCCCGCGTGAACCGGCCAGGGCGCGCCCGAACGGGTCGTTGCTCCGCACGGCGGCCCTGTGGGCCTGGTAGATCCAGAGGATCATGAGGACCATGAGCAGGACGGCGCCGGCCAGGCCGAATTCCTCGCAATAGGTGGCGAAGATGAAATCGGTGTGCGGTTCGGGCAGGTAGCCGCCGGTGCTGATGGCGCCGTTGCCCAGCCCCTTGCCGAAGTAGTCGCCCGAGAGGATGCTCAGGAGCGACTGCTTGAGCTGGTGGCCGGCCTGGCGGGTGGTGGTCAGGGGGTCCGACAGGACCATGAAGCGGTCCCAGTTCCTCGGGCTCAGGTAGATCAGGGCGAACATTCCCGCGCCCCCGGCAAGGACCAGGCTGACCACGAAGTACCACGGGATGCCCACCAGCCACAACGCCATGCAGGCCGAGGCGGAAATCTGAATGGATACGCTCAGATCCTCGTGAATGATGGGCGCCAGGCACAGCCCGATGAGCAGCGCGGCCAGGAAGAAGGTAAGGAAACGTTTTCGCCGGTCGGGCGGCATCCGGGTCAGCCAGGCCGTCAGGAAGATCAGCAGGGCGACCTTGACCAGTTCGGAGGGCTGGAACTGGAAGGAGCCGATCTGGAGCCATCGCCACCGATCTCCGACCGGGTGCCCGCCGAGGGGCAGCCCCGGAACATGGATATAGACCGCCAGGGCCAGCAGGAGGGCGACGCCCAGGAACAGGGCCGGCCAGAAGGGCACGCGCCCGCCGCGCCGGACGAGGCGGCTGTAGTCGACCCGCCAGGCCGTCATGACGATCAGGGCCGACAGGATCGCGTAGACCGTGTGCTTCCATTCTCTTCTGGCGTACCAGGCGGCGCC
Source organism: Planctomycetota bacterium (assembly GCA_026693065.1). Lineage (GTDB taxonomy): Bacteria > Planctomycetota > Phycisphaerae > SM23-33 > SM23-33 > JAPLNA01. The sequence continues at coordinate 16,607 of JAPLNA010000120.1, read as the reverse complement.
TGCGTCGGCCCGTCGAGCGAGGGCGCTGTGAACCATGACCACGCCGATACCCAGCATGGCCAGGGTGATGACGGAGAGGACCCAGCCGGCGCGCCCAGAGGAGCCTGGCCGGAAGACGACGGGAGGTTGGGCGGTCGGGGTCATATCGTCAGGGGTCCGTCAATCGGTGCGGAACTTGAGTGTCGCCAGGGCCAGGGCCGCCAGAACGATGGCGAGGATCCAGAACCGCACGACGACCTTGTTCTCCTGCCAGCCGCCCAGGTGGAAGTGGTGGTGGATGGGCGCGCAGCGGAAGATGCGTTTGCCCTGCCCGCCGGGGCCCTTGGTCAGTTTGAAGCACGTCACCTGGAGCATGACGCTGAAGGCTTCCATCACGAAGACCCCGCCGGCGATGATCAGGAGCAGTTCCTGGCGCGTGACGACGGCGATGTAGCCGATCAGCCCGCCCAGGGGCAGCGAGCCGGTGTCGCCCATGAAGACGTTGGCCGGCAGGGCGTTGTACCAGAGGAAGCCCAGGCTCGCCCCCAGCATGGCCGCGCACAGGACGGTCATCTCCGCCGAGCCGACCACGTGGGGCATGTTGAAGTACGACGCCCACTGCTCCACCCCGACAATCCAGGAGATCAGCAGGAAGAACCCCGACACGATTACGATGCAACCGGAGGCCAGCCCGTCCATGCCGTCGGTGAGGTTGACGGCGTTGGAGAAGCCCACCATCGTCAGGACGGTGGTGATCACGTAGGGCGTGACCGCCAGAGCGATCGGCGCCAGCAAGACGGGGAAGTGGAACTGATGGGCCGGGTTCACCTTCTCGGCGGTATGGCTCTGGCTGCTGTAACCGTAGAGGAAGATCGCCAGCAGGACGGCCAGCCCGATCTGGAAGAGGATCTTCTCCCAACTGTAGAGCCCCTGGCGGCTGCCGCGTTTGGCGGCGTAGCGGAGCTTGATCCAGTCGTCAACAGCGCCCAGCCCGCCCAGCCAGACCGCCGCGAGGATGGCCATTTTGATATACATGATTCCGAGGTTGGCGAACATCAGGACGCCGGCGATGATCGCCCCGACGATGAGCACGCCGCCCATGGTAGGGACGTTTCCCTTGTGCCGCCCGAGGGCGTTCAGGTCGGCGTGGTCGAAATCCACGCGGTCGCCCAGCTTGCTCCGGGTGAGGAAGCGGATGACGCGGGGCCCCAGGGCCAGCACGAGGGCGAAACTCATCACCCCCGCCCCGGCGATCCGCAGGATCAGCCCGTGTTCGCTGAAGTACTTGCTGAAGAGGAAGTAGATCACCGCTTGCCTCGGGCTGGTGGTTTGGGCCTTGCCCCCCCGTCAGCGAACGCCGACCGGATGGTCTCGACGAGCTTGTCCAACGCCATCGCGCGAGACCCCTTGAGCAGGATGATATCGCCCGGGCGCAGCAGGGCGGGCAGTTGTTTCTGGGCCTGGGCGAGGGTGTCGAAGGCCTCGACGGGCGATCCGGCGTCGGCGGCGGCTCGGGCGATGGTGCGACCCAGAGCGCCCACGCCCACCAGCAGGTGGATGTGCTTGCGGGCCAGCAGCTCGCCGGTTTCGCGGTGGAGGCGGTCGCTCTCGGGGCCCAGTTCCCGCATGTCGCCCACGACCATCACCCGCCGCCCGGGCCCCTCGCAGCCGCCCAGCACGTCTCCGGCGGCCAGCACGCTGGCCGGGTTGGCGTTGTAGGCGTCGTTGATGATGGTGACGGGCCCGGCCTCGAGGCGTTCCAGCCGCCCCGGCTCGCCGACGAAGTCCGCCAGGGCGCCTGCGGCCGTCGCGACGTCGAACCCCAGCCGCTGGGCCACCGTGATGGCCGCCAGGGCGTTCAGGGCGTTGTGCCGCCCGGGCACGGGCAGGACCACGTCGAACCGCCCGTTGACCTGGAACCGCTGGCCCCAGTCCTGTCGCTGCCAGCCCGTCAGGCGGACCTGCGCCGAGGGGCATTCCCCGAAGCTGACGATCTTGACGTCGTAGGCGCGGACGGCGCGGGAGAGTTTGTCGCTGTCGGCCCAGACGACGCCCATGCCTCCGGGCTGGAGGCCCGAGAACAGGGCGGCCTTCTCGACGGCGACGCGGTCTTCGCTGCCGAGCCCTTCCAGGTGGGTCGGGCCCACGGAGGTGATCACGGCGATGTCCGGGCGGGCGATGGCCGCCAGGCGGATGATCTCGCCCGGGGCGTTCGTGCCGACCTCGCAGACGACGTAGTCGTCGCCCGGCCCGGTCGCCAGCAGCGTCAGAGGCACGCCGAATTCGTTGTTGTAGCTGCGCGGGCTGGCCGAGCCGGTCATCCGCCGCTGGAGAATGTGGTGGATCATCCGCTTGACCGTCGTCTTGCCGTTGGACCCGGTGACGGCGATGACGGTCGCAGGGGTTTCCTGCCGGCAGAACGCCGCCAGATCGCCCAGGGCCGTCGTCGTGTCGTCGGCGGCGATCAGCCCGCCGGTAAACTTCTCCGCCAGCCGCGGGGCCAGGTCGGTCCCGGTGCGGATCACGGCGGCCTTGCAGCCGGCGGCGGCGGCGGCGGGCAGAAACGCGTGCCCGTCGGTCGTCTTGCCCTTGATGGCGACGAACAACTCGCCCGCCCGGGCCGTCCGCGTGTCGATGGTCACGCCCGAGACCCGCCCGCCCTCGCCGCGGGCGACCCAGCGTCCGTGAAGGGCCTGGCGAATCTGGTCGAGGTCCACCGCCTTCACGACCGCTCCCCTTCCCGCCGGCGCATGATCTCGGCGGCGACCTCGACGTCGTCGAAGTGCAGCCGTTGAGAGCCGACGACCTGCTCGGTCTCGTGACCTTTGCCCGCCAGCAGCACGATGTCGCCCGGGGCCGCCTGGGCCAGGGCCTGTTCGATGGCCTCGCGGCGGTCGGCCACCACGTCGGTTCGGCGGCGGCCTTGTTCGCTGAGCCCGGCGAGGATCTCCTCGATGATCGCCTCGGGGCGTTCGCTTCGCGGGTTGTCGGAGGTGACGATGACGCGGTCGGCCAGGTCTTGCGCGACGGCGGCCATCCGCGGACGTTTCGTGCGGTCGCGGTCGCCCCCGCAGCCGAACACGACGATCACCCGCCCCCCGTGCAGCAGCGGGCGAAGGGCGCCCAGCACGTTGCCCAGGGCGTCGTCGGTGTGGGCGTAGTCCACGAACACGCTGTACGGGGCGGGGACATCCACGCGTTCGAGCCTTCCGCGGACGTTGCCGGTGGCCCCCAGCGCCGCCACGACGTCGCCCATCGGAACGCCCAACGCGATGCCCGCGCCCGCGGCGGCCAGGCAGTTGTACACGTTGTGCCTGCCGATCAGGCCGGTGGCGAACTCGGTCTCGGTCCCGGCGTGGGTGAGGGTGAATCGCGTGCCGGCGGCGTCGATCCGCCCGATCCGCGCCCACAGGGCGGCGGTGGAGTTGAGCCCGTAGCTCAAGACGGTCCCGGCCCCGGCGGCGGCGGAGAGAAAATCCTCGGCCGCCGGGTCGTCGCGGTTGATCACCGCGGCGGAGTGGGGGCCCAGTTGGCTGAACAGGCGGAGCTTGGCGGCCTTGTAGGCCTCCATCGTGTGGTGGTAGTCCAGGTGGTCGCCCGTGAGGTTGGTGAAGACGGCCGCCGCGAAGGAAAGCCCGCTCGTGCGGTCCTGGTCCAGGGCGTGCGAGGAAACTTCCATGACCAGGTGGCTCTGTCCGGCGGCGACCATGTCGGCGCACAACTGGGCCAGCGTGACGGGGTCGGGGGTGGTGTTGGGGGCCTTTATGTCGCGGGCGCCGGCGTGGTAGGCGATCGTGCCGACCAGCCCCGCGCGGCGCCCGGCGCGGGCCAGGATCGCGTGGATGAGCGTGGTGACGGTGGTCTTGCCGTTGGTGCCCGTGACGCCCACGCAGGTGAGCTTGCGGGCGGGCCAGTCGTGGAACGCCTGCGCCACCGGCCCAGCGGCCAGGCGGGTGTTCTCGATCGCCGCCACGCTCACGCCCGCGGGCACGGCGGCGGGGTCTTCGCAGATAACGGCGGCGGCCCCGGCGGCCAGGGCCTGGGGAATGAAGCGGTGCCCGTCCGCCGCCGAGCCCCGAACGGCGACGAAACAACTCCCCGCCCGGACCTGGCGGGAATCGATCGCCACGCCGGCGATCTCCACGTCAGGTCCCTGGCGTTGTGCGGGCAGGTCGGCCTTGGCCAAAAGGTGCGAGAATCTCATATCGTGCTTATCCTAGTGTCCCGGGCCGCCGGGGGAAAGAAAATCGCGCGGCATGGGGGCCCTCCGCCGTGGCTAGGGCCTCCCGGCGGCGACAGTGGAGACCTTGTCCGGCGGCACGCGAAGGCGCACCATCGCCTCCTCCAGGACCTTCTTAACGTACGGGGCAGCCACTTCGGCGCCGAAGTGCCCCTTCGACGGGCGGTACACCGAAATCAGGCAGATCGCCCGCGGATTCTCCACCGGCGCCCCGCCCAGGAACGAACCGGTGTACGCGCCTTCAATGTACCCCTTCGCCGGCGGCGTCGCTGAGACCTGGGCCGTCCCCGTCTTGCCCCAGCTCGTCCACTTGCTCAGCCGGCAGGCCGTCCCCGTGCTGTGCTCGTTCTCCACCACCTGCTGGAGCACTTTCAGAGCCTGGGTGGACAGTTTCGGGCTGATCACTCGCCTCGGCAGGGTCTGCCGCGGGCGCCGGTCGGGTTGCCCGGCCGGGTCCTGCACGCAGTCGATCAGCCGGGGCTCGAGCAGTTCCCCGCCGTTGGCCAGGGCCGAGTACGCCATCACCAACTGCAGCGCCGTCGTGGAAATCTCCTGCCCGAACGGGATTCGCCTCGTGCTGTATCCGTCCCAGCGTTTCAGCGGGCGCATCTGCCCTGGGCTCTCGCCGGGCAGGGGAATGCCCGTCCGCTGCCCCAGCCCGAAGGCCGCCGCCCCGTCGTACAGCTTCCGGTTGCCCATCTTCTCGCCGATTTTGGCCATCCCAACGTTGCAGGAGTAGATCACGCACTCGGCCACGGTCAGCGTGCCGTGCGCGTGCCCGTGACACCCCACGCGTCCGCCCCCCGGGGCGGAGTAGGTCCCTTCGCAGACGAACTTCGTGTCCCAGTTGACCACGCCGGCCTCCACCGCCAGGGCGGCAAAGAGCCCCTTGGCCACGCTGCCGGGCTCGAAGGGCATGCTGATGGCCCGGTTGGCGAAGTGGGCGATCTCGGCAGACTGGTAGGTGTTGGGGTCGAACGTCGGCGTGGAGCTCATCGCCAGCACGTCGCCGTTGTGCGGGTCGACGACGACGCCGGTGGCCCACATGGCCTTGTGGGTCTCGACGGCCTCGGCGAGCGCCGTCTCCAGCGTCTTCTGGATCCGCTCGTCGATCGTCAGAAACACGCTGCTGCCGTCGCGCGGGGGCCTGCAGTCCTCGGCAATGAGGCCGGTGGCGCGCCGGCGCGAGTCGGAGGACATGACCTGCACGCCGTTCTCGGCGGCCAGGATCTTCTGGAAGGTCTGCTCCACGCCCGCCCCGCCGTTGCCGTCCTTGCGGCAGATGCCCAGCACGTGGGCGGCCAGCGAGGCGTTCGGGTAGTCACGCCGCGGCTCGAAACCGATCCCGAGGGCGCGATGCTTCAGCCCGCGGATGGCGGTCGCCTCCTCCCCCCTCAGCTCCCCCTGCAACACCAGGTATCGCGAGTCCCGATTGTCCAAAATCTTCGCGCAGATGGCCTCGCTCTTGATGCCCAGAATCCTCGCCAGGTCTTCGCACAGGGGGACGATCTCGTTGTCTTCCAGCTCGGCCGCGTCCACGTATACCAGCGGCTCGTCCCGCGTGACGGCGGCGGGAACGTACATGTCGGCCGCCCGAAGGTAGATCCCCCCCCGCCGCGCCGGAAGAGCCTGCGTCAGGCGCTGCTGGCGCTGGGCCATCTGAGAGGCCTCCTCCCCGCGGTCGCGTGCCATGATCCCCAGCCTGACCCCCATGGCCCCCACGCCCAGCATGAGCAGGATGAACACCACGTCGTACCGCCATCGGCGCGACAACGAGTCGCCCGGGGGGGTCTGCCCCCTGTCCGGCTGGCCGCGAAACAGCGGCAAACTATCGTCGGCGGGGTGTTCGGGCCGGGTCAGCAACAGGGGTCTCTTCGGGCGATTGCCCCTCCGTCACGTCCAACTTCATCTGTTCCATCCGCTGACGGACCGCCTCGGGCGTCGTCAGGTACGTCAACTGAACCTGGCAGTCCCAGATCTGCCGGCGAAGCGACACCTGGTCGATCTGGAGGCGGTACATCTCTCCGCGGACACGATCGGCCCGCACTCGCAGGTGTACCAGCGAGACGCCGATCGCCGTCAGCAGAATGATTATCAGTCCCAGTCTCACGTTGCGGCCGCTACTTCATCGGCGGAATGGCCAGTTCCGTGTTGATCCGCAGCCGGGAGGCGCTTTCCACCCGGTCGCGGTTGGCTTCCAGTATAAGCTTTACGCCCTTGGTGACGTTAGCCTGTCCATAATATGTGGCGGCGATGCGGCCGAGGGTTTCACCCCCCCGGACGACGTGCGTGCGGGCGGGAGCGTCGACGGCCGCGGCGGCGTCGGCGACGGGGGGCACGGCCCGGGCCGGCTCGACCCGCGAGGGAGCGGGCGCGGGCGCCACCGCGGCGCCG
>JAPLNA010000120.1:0-9963 GCA_026693065.1 Planctomycetota bacterium | reverse complement strand
GAGGGCAGGCGGGGCAGCGGAGGCGGCAACACGGGCGATTGGATCGCTTCGGGCGACCGGCGCGGCGGCACGGGGGGGAACGCGTTGGGATCCAGCCCCGGCTCTCGCGCGGCCGCCGGGACGATCGGCCCGCCCCGCGGCAACGCCGCCGGCGTGCTCGCCCGCGCGCTCGGGGCCGAACTGTCTCGCCCCGATACGCCCGTGATCTCGCTCAGAATCAAACCGAACAGGATGATGAACAGCAGCCCGACTACCAACGACACTCTCGTTTCGCCTGTCATCGTTCCGGCTCCGTCCTTGGACTTCTTCACGTTGGGTTCCTTCTCTCTATCCCGCGCAGCTTCGCTGACCGGGAACGTGGGTTCGTTTGCCTTTCCTCGTCGCCGGCGGTGAGGGGTTTTTTCGTCAGGCCTTCGGCCTGCCCGCTCGCCGCCAGATCCGCGAACGCTCGTTTCACACGTCGGTCTTCGAGAGAATGAAAGCTGATGACGCCCGCCCGCCCCCCGACGGCCAACACCTCGGGGATCAGGGCCAGTAAAGTGTCCAGACAGGCCAGCTCCTCGTTGACGGCGATCCGCAGGGCCTGGAAGGTCCTCGTGGCCGGGTGAACGCCGGTCCGTGTCGCCCAGACGGCCCGGGGATACGCCCCGGCGACCACCGTCGCCAGTTGCCCCGTTCGCCGGAACGGCCCGCTCCGGCGGGCCTCCACGATCGCTCGGGCTATCCGCCGGCTGAACCGCTCGTCCGAGAAGTTGTAGATCAGGTCCGCCAACTCCGCTTCACCCAGGCGGTTGACCAGGTCGGCCGCCGTTGTGGTCCGCCGCGGATCCATCCGCATGTCCAGAGGTCCGTCGGCCAGGAAGCTCAGGCCTCGCTCCGGGTCGTCCAGTTGCGTCGAGGCGACCCCGAGGTCGGCCAGAAGGGCATCCACCCGGTCGACGCCGGCCTGCGCCAGCACTTCGGGCAGCTCGGTGAAGTTCGCCTGGAACAGCCGCACGCGATCGCCGAACGGATTCAGGCGGCTTCGCGCCAACACCAGGTTGGCTTCATCGACGTCCAGCCCGATCAGACGTGACTGACCGCCGGCCTGGCTCAGCAGGGCTTCGCTATGCCCGCCCAACCCCACCGTGCAGTCGACAATGACGCGGCGGCCGGCGGGCGCCAGCAGGCCCACGACCTCCCGAAGGAGGACCGGCACATGTCCGGTCGGGCCTTCCATGGCGCCTGGCCTTTCACTCCGTTGTGCTGCGTTCCGCGACGGCCGCCGTCGCCATCGGAGATAAAGCGATCCCGGCGTACTCATCCCCCAGGGCCTGAACGCGCGCGACGCGCCGGGCGAGTTCCGCCAGACGCTGCCGGCTTGCCGCCGACATCGCTGGGGCCTGGGCCAACTCCGCCCGCAGTTCGGCCAACCCGCCGGAGGACTGTCCTTGTCGTCCGCCGGGCGTGCCCTGGGCTTGCTGAAGGATGAGCATCTGGGAATCCTTTCTCACCGGGTCACATTCTGTCTGCCCCGGCTCACGCGGCCGGAGCGTTCCGGTCATTCCACCGGCCTGGCCGCCCCGCCCATGCGGAGCCGCTCGCCGGCTTCGTACAACGCCTCGCCGTACCCGAGGAGGCCTTGCTCGGCGTGCCGGTTCCATTCCTCGGCCGGCCAGATCTCGATGTGGTCCTGCACGCCGGCCAGGATCACCTCATCCGAGACCACCGCCCGACGCATGGACGACTCCGGCAGCACGATCCGCCCCTGGCCGTCCGGCTTGACAACCCGCGCCATCGCGAACAACAGGTCGATCCTTCGACTCTGCCGATCCGGCAAGGGCGAGGCAGGCATCGTCTCCAGCAGGCGGAGGTAATACGTCTCCGGATACAGCCAGAGATGCCTGTCAGGCCCGAGCAGAAGAACGAAATTCTCGCCATCCTTCTCCAGGTCGATCCGCTCCCGCAGAGGAGCACAGATCGGGAGCCTTTTCTTGGCGTCGATCGTCTGCTCAAATTCACCGAAAAATGTTGCCACGTCCCGGCCTTTTCAGGTCACGATAGTGACCGTCAGGGTTTAGTAGGGATTCTACGGGTAAAATAGGGACGCGGCAACAAAAAAAAGGCCGCCGCGGCCAAATATTTTCTCCCCGTCACGTAACCACCATGAGAATAACTGCTTGCGAATATTGGCTTCTCTCGAAAATCGACATGTCAAATAACTCTAGTCCGCCCGCCGGCTAGCCCGGTACGCGTCCATCGTGTTATCGGACAGTGCCCTCTCTTTACATGAACCCAATCCGCCACAGCCCGCAAATCCCCTTGCTTTCCTGCCTCGCCGACGTTAAACCCTCCAAACCATGACCACTACCGCACCCAATACCACCGCCCTTCGCGTCCGTTACAGCGAAACCGACCAGATGGGCACCTTCTACAACTCCCGCGCGCTGGAATGGTTCGAGTGTGGCCGCACCGAACTCCTCCGCCAACTGGGCATCCCCTACGTCGAGATGGAACAGCGAGGCTGCCTCCTGCCCCTGGTCGAATCGCACGTGGAATACCTCGGCCGCGCCCGCTACGACGACCTCCTCCGCGTCGTCACCACCGCCACCATGTCCGGCCGCGCCCGCCTCCGCTTCGACATCGAGATCTCCCACTCCGCCACCGGCGCCCCCGTCGCCCGCGGCTGGACGGTCCACGCCTTCCTCTCTTCCGAGGGCAAACCCATCCGCCCGCCCGCCTGGCTCCTGGACGCCCTGGCCTCCTCCCCTGCTCCCCCGCAGCCCTGATCCGACCGGCCCGCCCACCGGCTCGCCGCTCGGCGTCCTTCCCCCCACTTCCCCCCCTACTTCCCCGTCCGCTGATTGAGCGGCCAGAGAACCGTATCCCTACACGGGCCCCTCGCCCGCCCGGCGGCGTCCTTTTCCGCGGCGTCAACCCACGGCAGCCCGCCGGTCCCCTTGCGGTTGGTGTAGATGTCGTCGTGTTCGAGGCCGATCTTGCCGTCGGTGGCGGCAATCGCCCCGTTGGTCGCGCCCTTCTCCACGAAGTTGATAAGATCTTCGTGGTTGGAGTTTCCCGGATACGCCTGATCCCAACTGGTCCGAGGATTCCGGTCGGCCATGTAGATGCAATTCTCCGGATACATCGGCTTGCCGGCATGCTCGCCCTGGGCGATCACTCCGTTAGGGTCGGCCCAGTTCCACGTGGCGTCGGGGCTGGGCGGCGTGGGCGACGCGCCGGGCAACTCAAATCTCACCGGGACCGAGCCCGCAACGGCGATCTGGCTGGTCCCGGCGTAGGGGAACTGAACACTGTATGAAAAGTTTTCCGGGCTGGTCCAGCCAAACTTCTTGCTGTTGATCGGCCGGGGGGAGTACTTCCGGTCATTGGGGCACCTGTAGGCAGCCTCGCCGGCGCCGATGTACCCCCCGTCGATCAGCAGCCACATGTTCTGCATGGCGTTGGACCCCAAGGCCGTCAGCATCGCCGGCCGTTCCGCCGGATCGTTGAAACTGCTGTCGGGTCCCCCCCAACTGGTGGCCACGCTCACCGGCGTTCCCGGATCGGCCCCGACGTACAAGGCCGGCAACTTACCCGCGTTCTTGTCCCGGTAGCTGAAGAACGCAGGCCCGTGGGCCTTCAGGTTCGCCTTGCAGGAATTCATCTTGGCCGCGTCGATCATGTCCCCGAGAATCGACAGCAACACCGCCGCCAGCACCACCCCCAACGTCACGACCGCGATCGTCACCACCAGGTCCCTCATCGTGAACCCGCCCGACCGCCCGTGCCCGTTCATTTTCGACATGACATCAAAATCCTTTCCTTCTCACCCATCACCGCAGCACCGCCGGCGATTACTTCGCCGCCGGCGCCGTCGCGGGCTTTTCTTCCACCCGGGCGTCCAGAGGCCAGAGCACTGTGTCGGTGCAGGGCGCCTTGGCGAAGCCCGAGCCGCCCGGGTCGAAGCCGGTCGCCGGATCGACCCACGGCAGACCGCCGGTCCCCTTCCGGTTGGTGTAAATATCGTCCCGGCCGAAACCGATCTTCCCGTCGGCCGCGGTGACCATCCCGTTGGTCGCGCCCTTCTCCAGGTAGCAGATGGCCCCGTCGTGATTGGACTGACCCGGAAACGCGCCGGCCCACTGGGCCCGAGGATTCCGGTCGGCCATGTAGATGCAGGTCTCCGGGTACATCGCCTTGCCGTGGTGCTCACCGGGCGCGGCGACCAGGCCGTTGGGGTTGGCCCAGTTCCACGTCGCGTCGGGCTTGGGCGGCTTGGCCGACTCACCCGGCAACACATAGCTCACCGGGTCCGAACCGGCCAGGGCCTCCTGGCTCGTCCCGCCGTAGGGGAACTGGATGCTGTACGAGAAGTTGTTCGGACTGACCCAGCCGTACTTCTTGCTGTCCTCCGGCCGGGGCGAGTATTTCACGTCCCCGGGGCACTTGTAGGCCCTCTCCCCGCCCCCGATGTACCCCCCGTCGATGATCAGCCACACGTTCTGCATCGCGTTGGAACCCATCGCCTTCAGGGCCGCCGCGCGGTCGGCTTTGTCGTTGAAGCCGCTATCCGGGTCGCCCCAGCACGTCCCCGCGTTCACCGCCGCGCCCGGGTCGGCCCCGACGTACAACGCCGGCAACTTGTTCTGGTTGTCATTCCGGTAGCTGAAGAACGCGTTGGCGTGGGCCTTGAGGTTCGCCGTGCACGCCCTGGCCCTGGCCGAGGCGGCCAGCCCCATCCCCGCCGCCACCGGAATCGCGGCGACCGCCGTCAAAAGCACAACTAGCACCACCAGGTCCGTCAATATGAACCCGCCCAACCGCACGCGCCCGTTCGTCTTTGACATGGTATCCAAGTCCTTTCTTCCCGATCCCTTGTTCCTCGGGCCGTCCGGCTCGCCCGGCCGTGGGAATTGTACCCCGCCGGAATAGGCAAGACAACCGGGGCGGCGAGCTGACTCATCCCCGGTTCCCCCGCCCGCGGCAACCTTGCGCGTGACGCACGGAATCCCATTCTTCGGGATCGGTTCTGGTTTCCCCCTGGCTATCCGCCGAAGGCGGACTACCGGCTCCTTTGGTTGCGGCGGGGAATCGAAGGTTCCAGGCCGCGCCGGGACGCTTAACGGCCACCAACACGGCCGGCAACGTCACGGGGACCACGGGGAGCATCGTGGACGGGCTGGTGGTGTACCACTACCAAGGCGATGCCAATCTCGACGGCGAGGTGGGGCCGGAGGACTTCGGCATCTTGAAGGACAACTTCGGGCTGGATGGGGGCACGACCTGGCGGCAAGGGGACTTCAACAACGACGGCGAAGTCGGCCCGGAAGACTTCGGGATCATGAAGGAAAACTTCGGGCTCGATTGATCCGTCCGGCCTGGCGGGATATCGGCCGCGGCGATGACGGAGAGGCCCGGCCCTCACTATAGCAAGACGGGGCAGCCCGAGATGGGCTGCCCCGTGGGGGTACGACGGTGGAGATAAACCGAAAGGCTACTTGCCGCTCCGCTCCAGAGAGCGTTCGCTCAAGGGCCAGAGAACCGTATCGGTGCACGGGGCCTTGGCGAACTTGCCTTCGAAACCCGTTGAGGGGTCAACGTAAGGCAGGCCGCCGCTCTTCTGGCGGTTGGTGTAGATGTCATCGCGGCCCATGCCGACCTGGGCCATGGTAACGTCGTCGGTGGGCGCCAGGCCGTTGGTTGCGCCCTTTTCCAGGTAGCAGATGGCGCCCTTGTGGTTGAAGTCGCCCGGGACTGCCGCCCACCCGCCGTCGCTGGTGCCGCCATCACTGGAGGCTTCGCGGGTATTCCGGTCGGCCATGAGGATGCAGTTCTCCGGGTACATCGCCTTGCCGGAGTAGCCGCCGCTGGCCACAGAGATCGTGCCGTTGGGGTTGCCCCAGTTCCAGGTATTGTCCGGCGAAGGCGGGTCGGAATCCGCCCCAGGCAAGACTTTCCCGGTCCCGCTCTGGGCGGCTATCTCGGTTGTCCCGCCATAGGGGAACTGGATGCTGTAGGAGAAGTTGTACGCGCTGGTCCAGCCGAACTTCAGGCTACCGACCGCCCGGGCCGCCCACTTCTGGTCGTTGGGGCACTTGTAGGCCTGCTCGCCGCCGCCTATGAATCCCCCGTCAATCAGCAGCCACATGTTCTGCATAGCGTTGGTGCCCAAGGCCGACAGCATTTCATCGTGTGTGGTGGTGTTGGAGTCATTGAAGCTGGCGTCCGCGGTTCCCCAGCTGGTATTGGTCCCGGTAACTGGAGACCCCAACTTCTGGCCCGGGTTGCCAGCAACGTACAGGACGGGCAGCTTGCCCTGGTTCTTGTCCTTGTAGCTGAAGAAGGCCGTGCCGTGGGCCTTGAGATTGGCCTTGCAGGCGTTCATGCGGGCGTCTTCGATCATGTTCGCGATGACCGGCAGCAGCAGCGCCGCCAGGGCCGCGATGATCGCGATCACGACCATCAGCTCGATCAGTGTGAAACCTTGTTTCCGACGTCGTGTCAGTCTCATGATGACCGACCTCCTGTCCGGTAGCTACCGGGTTGCGCCGCCAAGGCCTGCCGCCGGCACGCGGGTAAGGTAGGGAATAAGTGCTTCGTCTCGTGCCTCTGCTGCAAACCTCGAACGGCCTGGGCTACTGCGTCCTGGAACGCTTCTGCCGGCAAACGATGCCGGCTGACTCTTGTCTCATCGGCCCGAACGGGCCCGGATCGTCAGAGAACCGAACGGGCGAACTCGGCGCCGACGAACCGCCGGCCGGTCTCAACCGGCCTGGTTGGGGGAGAGCCTACCCGCCGCGCCGTCCGGATGCAAGCACGCCGCCGGAACAATTCGCGACCGGGTCGGCCAGGAGCGAGGAAGGGAGGAATGCGCCGTATGAACCGGACCAGTATGACAAAGCGTATGATGGCGTTACGGCATTCCGGGCGTCCTGCCTGGCGTTGCTCTCGCTACTGATATTGTAGGGACGGCCCGGGGGGCAGACAACCAAAAAAAAGGTCAGAGGTGAACGCCAGGGAAAAACTCCCGGCGGGGACACAAGACAAAAAACGAAATCATCTTCTCGATTTCGTTTATTGTCTTCTTCCTTCCGCCGTGGGGGTCCGAGGTGCATGGGCGTTTCCGCCGTACAGCCACGCCACCTCGTGTCCCCGCCGGGGGTTTTTCCCGGCCGGACGCCACGGGAAGAGGCGAGAGTCGGGACGCTGACTTGACGGGAGCGACTCTCGCCTCTACCCTCTGACCTTCCGTTCGCCCTCCCTCCTCCCCCGGGAAAACCCCCGGCGGGGACACGAGGTAATGGGATCGCGCCTCGGAATCGCCCGGGCGTTCGGAACCCCCAGTCTCCCGCGGAGGAAAACAACAAACGAACCTGCCTGTCGGGGGTTTTCCCTTTTGCCTCTAACCTTTCGCTCCCCGTTGACACCCCTTTCCCGTGCGGATACTGTTTTGCCAGGCCCACATTCCCGGGCCGGCGGAGTATCGAGCACATGCCGAATCTTCAGACCGTGCGAAGGATGCTGGAGGCTCACGGGCAGGGGCACCTGCTGGGGCATTACGAGTCGCTGACGCCGCCGGAGCAGGCGGCGTTGGTCAGCCAGATCGCGACGATCGACTTCGATCAGCTGGACGAGTGGATCGCTCAGTACGTGCTGAAGGCCCCCGCGGCGGCGATACCGCCGGACATCGCCCCGCCGAAGATCGAGCCTCGCAAACCGGCCGACGAGGCCGCCCGGGCCCGGCACGCCAAGGCCATCGCCCGGGGGCGAGAGCTGCTGGCGCAGGGCAAGGTGGCGGCGTTCGTCGTCGCCGGCGGGCAGGGAACACGGCTGGGGTACGAAGGGCCCAAGGGCTGCTTCGAGGTCACGCCCGGCAAGCACAAGCCGCTGTTCCAGGTTTTCGCCGAGCAGATCCTGGCGGCCTCGCGGTCGGCGGGCAGGCCCGTGCCGTGGTACATTATGACCAGCCCGGCCAACGACGTGCCCACCCGGGCGTTCTTCCGCCGCAACGGGTACTTCGGGCTCAAGGAGGCCGACGTGGTCTTCCTGACGCAGGGGACGCTGCCGGCCATCGGGCTCGACGGCAAGGTACTGCTGGCCGGGCCGGGCGAACTGGCCCTGTCGCCCGACGGGCACGGGGGCAGCCTCCGCGCCCTGCGGGCCAGCGGCGCGCTGGCGGACATGGCCCGGCGCGGGGTGGAACTGATCAGCTACTTCCAGGTCGACAACCCGCTGGTCCGCTGCCTGGACCCGCTGTTTCTGGGCCTGCACGACCTGGCCGGGGCCGAGATGAGCGCCAAGGCCCTGCCCAAACGCGACCCGATGGAGAAACTCGGCAACTTCTGCCTGGTGAGCGGGAAGGTCACGGTGATCGAGTATTCCGACCTGCCCGAGGCCCTCGCGCGGGCGACGGGCCCGGACGGACGGCTGCGGTTCAGCGCCGGCAGCATCGCCATCCACGTGCTGGGCCGCTCGTTCGTCGAGCGTCTGACGGCCGACGGCCGCTGCCAACTGCCCCTGCACCGCGCGGAAAAGAAAGTGCCCTTCGTGGACGCCTCCGGCACGCTGGTCAAGCCCGAGACGCCCAACGCGGTGAAGCTGGAGATGTTCGTCTTCGACGCCATGCCGCTGGCGAAGGCGTGCGTGATTCTGGAGACCGACCGGTCGGAGGAGTTCAGCCCGGTGAAGAACGCCGACGGGGCGGACAGCCCGGCCACCTGCCTGCACGACCAGGTTCGCCGGGCGGCGCGGTGGCTGGCGAAGGCGGGCGTGGCCGTGCCGCGGGACGCCGACAAGAAAGTCGCCGCCGCCATCGAGATCAGCCCCCTCTTCGCCGACTGCCCCGACCAACTGGCCAAGGCCGTCGACCCGAAACTGACCATTACCGCCGGGCAGAACCTGTATCTGGGCGAATAATTCGTGAGTCGTGAATCGTGAATCGTGAATCGTGCATGGTGAAACGGCCGGGTGCCATGCTTCTACGCGAAGCGGAGAAGCATGCCCTGGGCACGGGAAAGAATCCATGACAGGCAAGAAGGTTCTCGTCATAGGCAACTTCGCGAAGGCCGGCGTGGCTGAGCAGATCGAGCGGCTTCGCCCCTGGCTGGCGGCGCGGGTGCAGATCGTGGCCGAGGCCAGGTCGGATCGGCCCTTGCCGCCGGAGGCTGCCGGGGCGGACCTGTGCATCGTGTTCGGGGGCGACGGGACATTGCTGGCGGCGGCCCGGGCGCTGGCGGAGGCCGACGTGCCCCTTCTGGGCGTCAACATGGGCAAGCTGGGTTTCCTGGCCGAGTACAACGTCGAGCATCTGCAGAAGCACTTCGACGAGATCCTCCTCGGGCAGGTCGTGCCCGCCCGCCGGCAGATGCTCGCGGTGTCGCTGAATAACTGCCAGACCCACGCGTTCGAGGCCTTCGCGTCGCCCGCTACCTGGGCGACGGTCTGGTCGTCGCCACCCCCACCGGCTCGACGGGGTACAACATGTCCGCCGGCGGGCCGATCCTCACCCCCGGGCTGGACGCCATCGTCATCACCCCCATCGCCCCGCACAGCCTGTCGCTCCGCCCGATCGTGGTCGCGGGCGACCGGGTGGTTCGGATCGTCGCCGGGCAGGTGAACGCGGGGACGGCCGTCAGCATCGACGGGCAGAAGAACTTCAGCCTGTGCGCCGGCGAGGCCATCGAGATCCGCCGCGCCGCCCGCGGCGTCCGCATCATCCCCCACCCCGGGCGCGGGTTCTTCCAGACCCTGACGGCGAAGCTCCAGTGGGGCCAAAGCCCACATCATTTGGAGGGGGGCAAGGCGTAAGAGGGCCGTGGGGGAAACAATTGCCGATTGCCGATCAGTACTGTCCGGTTGAGGCTTCTTCGATCCGTTGTAAGTGCTTAACGAGCAAAAGGCTAAATAAAAAAGTGTCCGTAATCGATTTGAATTTCGATTGGCTGTTCTGGCATCCTTGGGGATTTCCAACCACAGGGAGCC
>JAPLNA010000119.1 GCA_026693065.1 Planctomycetota bacterium | reverse complement strand
CAACCTGATCGCCTGGAATGTGTGGGGCCAGCCGCGGCAGAGCCCCCAGCGTCTGTGCGACATCCAGTGCTACTACCAGAAGCGTAACCGAGCCTCCTACGAAAGCCGTCGGAGACGCATGACCGCTATTGCGCTGTAGTGCTACTGGGGCCGTTGCTACCTCTGGGAAATGTCGGTCTTCGCGGGCATCACGGGGCTGGTGCTGGCCGTGATCGGCGCCTGCCGGGCCGATAAGGCCACGCGGCGGTTCTTCGCCCTGACCGCGGCGATCCTGCTGGTCCTGGCGACCGGCTCGCACCTGCCGCTGTTCCGGCTGCTGTACGCCGCCGTGCCGGGGTACGACAAGTTCCGCGGCACGTCCAAGTTCGCCCTCCTGGCCACGATCTTCATCGCCATGCTCTCGGGCATGGGGTTGGACGTGCTGCTCAAGAAGGGCAAGGCCGGGCTGGGGACATTGGGGCCCCTGGCCGCGGGGGCCGCGGGGCTGGCCCTGGCGGCGATGGGCGTGAACTCGTCCTGCCAGTCGCCGGTGGGCCTGTGGGCGAGGTTCATGCAGGCCGTCGCGGGCACGAGGGAAGTCTACGCCCCAGCCGAGTCCTACCGCGACGCGGGCTTCGTGGCCCGCGCGGGCGAATTCGCCGCCCAAAGCCTGCTCCTTGCCGCCGGCACGATGGCCCTCCTGGCATTGTTGCTCTGGCTGGCCCGCCGCTGCACCAAGGTGGTTTTCGTAGTCGCCGCCCTGGCCATCGCGGAGGTCTTCGCCTTCGCGGCCGTCAGCCGCGATACCTTCCCGCTCTCGGCCATCCGCTCGGACGAAATCCAGAGGCTTCTCTCCCGGCAGCCGGGCGATTATCGCATCATGCACCTGTCCCGCCCCAACGCGGCCATCGGCGAGGGCGCGTACGACGCGGGCGGCTATGAGCCCGGCGCTGCCCGTGAGCGGTACGCCGATTTCGTCGCCTTCACCCAGGGCATGGACCTCAACCAGGTGGACGACTTCCCGCACATCACCCGCCCGCACCCGCTGTTCGCGCTCATGCGATGCCGCTTCGTCTTCATCCCCACCGCCGAGGGCCTCAAACTCGATCCCCTGGAAACCCCTCCGCTGCCGCACCTGCTACTGGTGCAGGACGTCCGCGTGGTCACCGGCGGAAGGGAGGCGGTCCTCGGGGCGATGGGCCAGCCGAATTTCAACCCCGCGACGACGGCCATCCTGGAAAGCCCCCCCGACCCCATGCCCGTCGCCGATTCATCCCGCCCGGGCGCCGTCACACTCGTCGATTCCACGGTCAACAGCCTGACCATCGAGGCCGACCTGCCCGCCCCCGCCCTGCTTGTCATCACCGACGCCTACGCCAAAGGCTGGCGGGCCGTGCCCCTGCCCGGCAGCACCCAATCCAGCTACCACGTCATGCCCGCCGACTACGCCTTTCGGGCCGTGCCTCTCTCGGCCGGAAAGCATCGCTTCCGCGTCGAATACGCCCCCGCCGGCTTCGCGGCGGGCAAATGGATTTCCCTCGCGTCCCTGGCCGCCTTCTTGGGCGCCTGCGCGTGGCTGTGGACCGCCCCCCTGCGGAAACGCCCCGTCACGGGTGAATCCGATCTCCCCTCGGCTCACTTGGCTTGAGCCGAAGTCGCGCCGTGACGCCGGGCCGCCCGGCCAGGACTTTTCCATTTGGCGCATCGTGCGCCCGACGGTACTCTGTCGCCATCGGGCGCCGCGAGGCGACGGAAACCATGGCGACACTTCAAGGCAAGAAGGTTCTCGTAACCGGCGGCGCCTCCGGCATCGGCGGGGCGATCGTCCGCGAATTGGCCAGGCACTCGGCGGTCATTGGCATTCATTATTACCGGTCTGAACCGGAGGCCCGGGCACTCAAGGCCCAAGTGGGTCGGGCGCCGGGCCGGGCCGAGATCTTCGGCGCGGATCTGTCCGACCCCGATCAGGCACGCCGAACGGTCGATGAGTTCGTCCGCTGGGCCGGAGGAATCGATGTCCTGGTCAACAATGCCGGCGACATCCTGGCTCGAAAGAAACTCCAGGAACTGGACCCGGGATTCGAACGAAGCGTGCTGGCCGTGAATTTCGACAGCGCGGTGTTCGTGACGCAGGCGGCGCTTCCCTCTCTCAAGGCTGCCGGCAAGGCCGGCGGGGCCGGCGTGGTCAACGTCTCTTCCCTCGCCGCCCGGATCGGGGCCGGGGCGGGCGCGGGGATCTACGCCGCCTCCAAGGGCGCCCTCCTGACCTGGACCAAGGCCATGGCGCGGGAGTTGGCCGGCGACGGGATCCGCGTGAACGCCGTGGCCCCCGGCTTCATCCTGGGCACGAGTTTCCACGCCACCCACACGCCCAAACAGGTTCAGGAGCAGGTCATCGAGAGCATCCCTCTCCGTCGCGCCGGCACGCCCGAAGATGTCGCCCGGTGCGTCGTGTTCCTGGCTTCCGAGATGGACGGGTTCACCACGGGCGCCGTCCTCGACGTCAACGGAGGGGTGTGGTGACGCCATGAGCCGCAACGCGACGATCTCCCTGGTAAACTTCCCCTGCCTCCCGTCCGACGAACCGGATCGCCTGGCGAAGACCCTCGTCCGGATGGGCGTCCACGTGGATCAGGCGGCCGCCCTCCAGAGCGACCTGGTGGCCTTTCCCGAGGTCTGCACCCGGGCCGGAACCGCCGATCCCTGGGCGTGCGAGCCGCTCGAAGGCCCGACCCTCGCGGCCATGTCGAGGAAGGCGAAGGAACGCGAGATCTGGATCGTCTGTCCGATGGGGACGATGGACGCCGGCAAGAAACGCAACAGTTCGGTGCTGATTGACCGAAAGGGGCGGATCGCCGGGGTCTACCACAAGAACTTGCCGACCCACCCCGAACTGGACTGCGGCATCATCCCGGGAACGGACACGCCGGTGTTCGAGACGGACTTCGGCCGCGTCGGACTGTGCATCTGCTTCGACCTGGACTACTGGGAAGTCGGGGCCGGGCTGTGCGCGAACAAGGCCGAGTTGGTCATCTGGTCGTCCATGTGGCCGGGCGGACGGATGCTCACCCGGTGGGCCATCGAGTTCGGCTTCTACATCGGGGCGGCGTATTCCGGCCGATCCACCTTCGTCGACCTGATCGGGCGCGAACTGGCGAGCGTCGCCCGGTGCACCAGCGACGTCACGGGCTCGGCCCCGCTGGTGACGGCGACGCTGGACCTGGACCGCCGGCTGCTCCACCACGACTTCAACCTGGAACCGATGAAGCGGCTGTTCACGACGCACGGGGCGACCGCGGCGTACGCCGAATGGATCCCCGAGGAATGCCTCCTCGTGTTCGGTTCGCGGATGCCGGGAGTTTCGAGCGACGAACTGATCCGGGAATTCGGGCTCGAGACCATGCGCGACTACTTCGCCCGCGCCCGCCGCGACCGGCAGCGGGCGTTGCAGGGAACCTACCCGGCGGGCCGGTCGACGCCGTAGGAGCTTCTTGTGGCAATAGCAACCAAACGCAAGGTGGCGGCCGTGTGCGGCGACGGCCACCTGCGCGCCATCGAAAAGGACGTGCCCGAACTGCAACACGGAACCATTCTCGTGGACGTGCACGCCTCGCTCGTGAGCCCGGGCACAGAACTGAACGGCTGGCGCGGCCTGGCCCGGAACCGCCAGAACCCCGACTCCGGCGCCGCGCCCCGGCCATTCGGGTATTCCAACGCCGGCATCGTCCGCCAGATCGGCGAAGGCGTGACGGAATTCAAGCCCGGCGACCGCGTCGCCTGCGTGGGGGCCGGCTACGCGATGCACACGGATCTGGCCGTGGTGCCGCACCACCTGGCCGTCGCGCTGCCCGACAAGGTGACGTTCGCCCAGGGCGCCTACGCCATGCTCGCGGCCACCGCGATGCACACGGTGCGGCGGGGTGAACCGGCACTCGGCGAATCCGTCTGTGTCCTCGGGCTGGGCCTGGTGGGCCAGCTCACCGGTCAACTCTACCAACTCGCGGGGAACTTCGTGATCGGGTGGGACCAGGTCGAGCGGCGCCTCCAGATCGCCAAGACGTGGGGCATCGACCGGGCCGTGCACGCTGGAACCGAGGACGAGGTGGCCGCCACGCGGAGCTTCACCCGGGGTCTGGGCCTTGACGCGGCCGTAATGGCCAACGCGGGCGAGTGCGACCAGACCGTCGACAATCTCGTGCGGTCGATGAAGGTTTCCCCCGACGGCCATCCCATGGGGCGAATCATGATCGTTGGCTGGCCCACCTTCCGGTTCGCCAATCTGATCGGCGGCATGAACAACCTCGACATCCGCCGTTGTTCCCGCACCGGGCCGGGCTACCACGACGAGGCCTGGGAAGCCGGGCCGGCCTATCCGCCCGTGTTCATGCGATGGACCACGCGGACGAACCTCGAGCTGTGCATGCGGCTGATCGAGGAAGGCCGGCTGAACGTGGACTCGCTGACGACGCACCGGATTCCGTTCTCCGATCTGGACGCGGGAATCGATCGCCTGCTGGACGAGCCCGACTCGATGCTCGGCGTGATCTTCGAGTACCACTAACCGAAGGAATCCGCATGCCCCCCACCGCAATGCCGTTCACGCTCTTCACGAAGCCCTGGCCCGGCAAGAGCCTGGGCGAGCTGGCCGGCTTCGTGAAGAATCTCGGATTCGACGGCGTCGAGTTGCCCGTCCGCCCGGGGTTCCAGGTCCCCCCCGAGGCCGTCACGAAAGGACTCCCCCAGGCCGCCCGAATCTTCGCCGACGCCGGACTCACGATCGGCTCGATCGCCGGGCCCACGGATGAAGTGACCTTCGCCGCCTGCGCCGAGGCCCGAATCCCCGTCATCCGAATCATGGCCCCCATCCCCCCGGGCGTAACCTACCTCGCGGCGATTGAAGACTACCAGCGCCAGTGGGATCTCCTCGTGCCCCTGGCCCGGAAACACGGCGTCGCCGTCGGCGTGCAGAACCACAACGGCCGCTACCTGGCCAATGCCATGCAACTCCGCCACGCGATCGGGAAGTACGACCCCCGACACATCTGCGCTATCTGGGATCCGGCCCACAACGCCCTCGAGGGCGAACAGCTCGACCTCGCCCTCGACACGATCTGGTCGCACCTGCGGATCGTCAACTTCAAGAACGCCTTCTGGAAGCTCACCTCGCCCCCCGAGGCCCCGGAAGCCCAGTGGGACGTGTTCTGGACCACAGGACCCCGCGGGCGCGCCAACTGGCGATGCACGGCTGGTGAGTTGATCCAGCGCCATTTCAGCGGCGACATCTGTTTCTCCGCCGAATACACCGATCACGCCCGCGTAGACACCCTCATCGCCGCCGACATCCGCTTCGCCCGGTCCCTGTTCTCGCCGCGTAATCAGGAGTGAATCCGTGAATCCGAGCATCGCCATACTCTTCCTGCTGGCCCTGGCAGCTTGGGCAGCCGATTCGTCCGCGCAAACGCCTCCTGCCCTGAGTTGCGTAGATCCGCTCGTGAAGGTATTCCGCGGCGACACGAATCTCCCGCCGGCCGTCGCGGAATCGCACGTGGCTGTCGGCGAATACGCGACCCTCCAGTTCGTCTTCCGTTCTCCGGCGGCGGTCATAAACTTGTCCGCCGGCGTTGCCGGGGAGGTCCCGGGCGCGACGGCGCGGTTCGTCGGCTACGTCAAAGTCGGCCAGCGCCGCTGTAACGAACTGTGGACCGCCGACGGGCGGTTCCCCGATCCGCTCCTCGAAGACAAGGCTATCGCCGTCGCGGCCAACCAGAACCAGCCGGTCTGGGTCACCGTGCCGGCCAAGGCGCCCGGACTACTGAAGGGCCAACTCACCCTCCAGTGGAATGGCGGCACATTGCAGCAGCCCTTCACGGTGCGCGTTCACGACGTGCGGATGAAGAAACCCCGGCTCTGGGTCACCAACTGGTGGTTCAGCGATCCCGACCGCCTGGCCCTGTTGGCCGGACACAAGGTCGAGCCCTTCTCGATCGAGTACTGGAAACAGATCCGCCAGTTCGCCGATTTCATGGCGGCGTACCACCAGAACGTCGTGCTGGTCTCGCCGCTGGACCTGACCCAGATGAGGCAGAAGGACAACCGGTGGGATTTCGACTTCTCGCGATTCGACAAGACCATCGAGACGTTCATCGCGGGCGGTGTCGTCGGGCGCATCGAGGGCGGCCATATCGGCGAACGCGCCAGCGGCGACTGGAAATCGCCGTTTGCCATCCGGGTTCCGCAGGCGGCGGGCGGTTTCACCCACCGGCCGGCCACCCACGAGGCGGCGCGGGCGTTCTACGGACAGTTCTTCCCCGCGCTGGCCCGGCATCTGGCGGCCCGCGGCTGGGACAAGATGTACTGGCAACACCTCGCCGACGAACCGGTCGCCGAGAACGCCGCCAGCTACCGGCAGATCGCGGACTTGCTTCACGAGTTTGCGCCAAAGGTGCGCGTCATCGAGGCGACGCAGACCCGGGAACTGGTCGGCGCGGTCAACACCTGGGTACCCATCCTCGATCATCTGCACCGTGATTACGATTTCATGCGAGAACGCCAGAAGGCCGGCGACGAGGTTTGGACCTACACCTGTTGTGGCCCGGGTGATCCCTATGCGAACCGGTTCATCGAACAACAACTCATCAAGCCGCGACTGCTGCACTGGATCAACTTCCGCTACGGCGTGACCGGGTATCTGCACTGGGGCTTCAACTACTGGAACATCGGCACATCGCCCTTTGAAGAGACCACCTTCACCTGGCCGGCCGGCGACCAGTGGATTGTCTACCCCAAGGACGGCAAGTTGCTCAGTTCCATCCGGCTCGAGGCGATGCGCGACGGCATCGCCGATCACGAACTGCTCTCGATGCTGGCGGAGAGCCAACCCGCCCTCGCCCAGAAGCTCGCGGCCGAGACCATTCTCGATTTCAACCGGTACGACACCGACGTCGCCCGCTTCCGCGTCCGCCGGCTGCAACTGCTCGAAGCGCTCGGTAAATAAGAACCGTCAAAGCGTCCCTCCGGCCGAACCCAATCCCTATCAGATCACTTCGCCGGCGGAACCACCAGCGGCACGCTCTTGGCCGCTTCGTAGGCGCGGACCTCCACGAGATGGACGGCGGTGTTCTCGCTGTTCTTGAGCATGTTGATGCGGATATAGCGGGCCTTGGTCGGGGGGAACTGGTGCATGTGGCCCTGGTCGGTCTCGGGGCTGGTGTTCTTGGTGGCGTCGACTACCTGCGTCAGGTGCTCGGGGTCGGGCCCGACCGAGATGGTGTACTGGTAGTAGCGGATGCCGTCCCAGTACGGGAACACGCAGACGCTGCCCAGCTCGTATTCCTTGCCCAAATCCACCTGCCACCACTGCGGGGCGGGGATCGTCCCCCAGTACTTGCCGATGTCCACCCAGCCGTCGTTGGCGTTAGAGGGGGCCTCGTCCTTGTTCACCGAGCCGGACGTCGTCACCGGCTTACCCGTCGTGAGGTTCTTCTCGAACCCCTTCCAGCAGTACTTGGGCGCGAACGTGATCCCGCCGACCAGTTCGCCGTCCTTGTCGAACATCGCCGCCCGCAGCCGCAACTGGCCCGTGAATTTCACCGGCTTCTCGTACCTCGCCGACCGCGGCGTGGGCTCCGTGCCGTCGGAGGTATAGTGGATGGAGCAGCCGGCCGGCAGGTTGGCGATCATCGAGACGGTCAACTCGCCCTCGTACTCGAAGCCGTCGAAGCCCGCCGGAGCCTTGCCGATCTGGCCCTCGGCCTTGATCTGCACGGGGGCGGCAAGCTTGCGTAATTGAAGGGCGCAGGCGGCATCGCGGGCGTCGACTTCGGCCCGGACGTTGGTGGCGGTGGAGTCGACGGCCCACTTGCCCTCCTGGAGGAAGCCCTCGTACATGCTGGTATTGACGAGGCCCTCCGCCCCCTGCTCCCAGGCGACGCGGCAGCCGCCCAGCACGCTGTCGGTGCGTTTCAGGGCGTCGTGGTTGCTGCTGAAGATGTTCCAATTCTCCCACGGCACGACGATGTCCCACGGCACGGTGATGGTGGTGAAGCCCGCATCCTGGGCCTGGCGGGCGCCCTGATACCAGGAGTACACGATGCAGTCGGTCATCGCCGGGTCCTGCGGCGGGCCCTGGTAGCCCCCCCAGTAGATCGTCTTCTTGCCGTTCTTCTTGACGAACTCGTTCAGCCGCAGCACGTGCTGCTTGAGAAGGTCGTCCATGCCGCCCTTGTCGGCCTCTCGCATGTTGTGGGCCTTGAGATACTCCTTCACGTGCGGGGCGTTCTTCAGGCGGTCCAGCTCGAGCTCGTCCCCGCCGATGTGGAAGTAGGGCGAACTCTTGAAGACCTCGCACATGTCGTTGATCATCTCTTCCAGGTGCGGGTAGATGCTGTCCTTGGCGATGTCCATCATGCGATAGTTGCAGTCGCCCAGCTTGTCGCCCAGGGCCGCCTGGTAGCCGCCGCAATGACCGGGCGTCTCGAGCTCGGGCACGAGCGTCACCCCGCGGGCGTCGGCGAAGGCCACCAGCTTGATCAGTTCCTCGCGGTCCCAGACCTTGCCCGGATCGCCGTTGTTGATGGCCCCGTTGAACTTGCTCGCCTCGGGATACTTGCGGAAGGGGAACATCATGGCGCTTTCGTCGGACAGGTGCAGGTGCAGGTGCCGCACCCGCCAGAACCGCATCGCGATGACAAAGTCCTTGATCGCGTGGATGGGCACGTCCTGCCGAGCGACGTCGAACATGTACCCCACGTAGTCGGCGAAGGGCCAGTCCTTGATCTCCATCTTCGGCAGGGCGGCCTTGCCGTCCTTGCAGATCAGAGCCTGCAGGAGAGTGCTCGTGCCCTCGCAGACGGCCCGGTAGTCGAAGCCCTCGACCACGACCCTGTCCGTCACCGAGATCGTGTGCGCCATGTCGCGCGTCTTGACCACCTTGCGGTTCTGCAGGGCGGTGATGTCCTGGTCGGCGCGAATCGCCGAATTGATGTTCAACACGATGTCGCCCGCCCGGGCCTCGCCGCCATCGGCGACCTCGAGTTTGATGGCCGTCATCGCCAGCAGTTCCCGCGAGAAGATCTCGCCGATGGGCTTGAGCCGGGCGTCTTTCACGACGATGCGGCTCTGGGCGGTCAGGGGCATCTCGCCGCCGGAGACCTTGATGGACTTGGGGGTGGGCAGGAGTTTGAGCGGACAGGCGGCCTGCGCGGGGGCGCCCGCCAGACACAGAGCCCCTACCAGCACAGCCGCCCTCGTCAACGCCTTCTTGGCAGTCATCGTCTTCTCCAGTGAAGTATTCCCTCTTGTACTCGCCCGCCTGAGCCCAGACAAGCGGAGTCTTCCCCGGGGCCCAGGGGCCTTCGCTGCGTCAGCCCCCGCGCGGCGGCTGTTTCCCCGGCGCGTGGAGGCAGCGGATGGCGGAGAGTTTCTTGGCGAAGGTAGCGTTGAAGTCGCGGTCGGCCAGCGGGGTGTGACAGGTGGCGCAGAGGTCCTGGCTGACGGGGTCGGAGTGGAAGCCTTTTGTCTGGCAGTCGGCGGCGGTGCGGCGGTGGCAGTCCTGGCAGTGTACGCCGGCCAGCGCGGGAGTCTTCTCCACGGTGGTAAAGCCGCCGGGCCGGGCGAAGGAGCTGGTGTGGCAGGGCAGGCAGTCGGCGTCGCCACCGCGGCCGGCTTGTAGACCGCCGCGTGGCATGCCCCGCACGAGGCGGAGGACTGAACTTCCAGCGGGCGGGGATTCTCGCCGTCCTGACCGGCTCGCAGGGCCAGGCGCGAGTAGGCCTGGAAGAGCTGCAGGAGCGGTCCGTCGATGGGCCAGCGGGTGTCGACGGCCTCCATGCGGTACTCGACGCCGGCAAGCTTCCCATCCCGGATCCGCAGGGCGGCGACGCCGACGACCTCGCTGCCGCCGACCTTCACCATGGGTTTGCCGCCGACGTGCAGCAGGCGGCCCACGGGCTGGGTGGTGTCGCCGCGGATAATCAGGTCGGCATCGAGGGCGGCGGCGCAGGCGTCGGCGAAGTCACCGTCGCCGTGGGCGACGAGGACGACGACGAATCCGTCGGCCTTCAGCGCCCGTACTCGCGGGGCCAGGGCGGCCGGAGGGGCCACCTTCAGGGCCTCACGCCGATCGGCGGGGGTGAACGAAAGCGTGCCCTCGGCCAGGGCGGACACGACGGCGACCTTGACGGGCCCCCACTGCCGCTTGAGCACGTCGGTGACGGGGAGACTCTCCCCGGCCGGGGGCTGAACGTTCGTGGCCAGGTAGGTCTGGGGCGCCCCGGCCAACAAGGCCGACAGGGCCGCCGGCGGACAGGACCACTCGTGGTCGCCCGGGACGATGGCGTCGTAGCCGACGCGGCGGTAGCCCTCGAGCACGTAGCGGTTCTGGATGGCGTCGGGCTCGATCCAGATGACATCGCCGGCGTCGAGGGCGAGGGTGTGCCCGAAGGCGGCCCGGTAAGCGCGGAAGAGCCCGCTTCTCCGGGCCAGCCCGCCGGTCATCGGGCCATTGCAGTTGCAGACCTCCAGCCGCCCGTGGTCGGCGCCGGTGACCAGAAGTACGGCGTCCGGCTCTGTCGGGGCAGCCGCCCGGCGCGGCCGCCAGGGACGCCAGTACCACAAAACGCAGACTCTGTGCCAACCGCCTCATGCGTGCCAGACCCCCGCGCGGGAGTGTCGCCGGGCGCCGTGCCGGACCGTTTCGGGCAAAAAGGGCCCGCGGTCAGCCGGCGAGTTTCCCGCCGGCGAGTTTGTTGAGCTGCAGGAGCAGGACGGCCGTGTTCAACTGCACGTCCGTGTCGAACTGCTTGTCCAGCTCGCGTTTCATGACGGCCTGCTCGACGTCCTGGAGAATGTCGCTCCTGTGCCGCATCTCGACCCATCGCCGGGCCTGGTCGGGGGTCAGGTCGACCTCGACGTCGGGCTCGACGCCCCAGGTCTTGGAGGTCTCGGTGCGGTGGAGGAGGATCTCGCTGGGGCCGACGTAGTAGTGGGCGGTCGTAAGCTTCAGGAAGGCGTCGTGGCCCTGGATGGGAATGACGTTCTGGACGCTGCCCTTGCCGTAGCTCCTCTTGCCCAGGACGATGCAGCGGTGGTTGTCCTGCAGGGCCCCTGAGACGATCTCGGCGGCCGAGGCGCTGTACTGGTTCACCAGGACGATCAGGTCGCCGTCGAGGAACGTGCCGTCGCCCTTGGCGCGGACGGCGCTCTTGGCGACCTGGCGTCCGCGGGTGGAGACGATCGTGCCGCGGGAGATGAACTCGTCCACCACGTCGGTGGCGATGTTCAACAGCCCGCCCGGGTTGCCCCGCAGGTCCAGCACGAGGGAGCTGACCCCCGCGGCATGCAGATCCTCCAACACCTTGTGCAGGTCGTCGCCGGTGGTTTTGGTGAACTGCGACAGCCGCACGTAGCCGATCTTCGCGGCCGGGTCGATCAGGTAGTCCCACCCGCCGTCAGGCAGGCACCGCCAGCCCTTGACCGTGCGGATCTGGATTTCCTTCCGCATGACCTTCACGTCGAAGGGCCTGGAGACACCGGGGCGGCTGATGCGAAGCACGACGGGGGTGTTCTCGGGCCCGGTGATCATGCGGACGCACTTGTCGATAGAGAGTTTCTGGGTGTTCTGGAAGCCCTTGCCGTCGCCGTCGACAGCGAGGATCAGGTCGCCGGGCTTGAGGCCGGCGGTGAACCCGGGGGTGTCGGCCAGCGGGGTGACGACCTTGAGGGGCTCGCCCTGCTCCTTGCTGATCTGCACGCCGACGCCGCAGAAGTGGCCCATCGTGCCCTTGACGAAGTCCTGCACGTCATAGGGCCAGATCATCGCGGAGAACTTGTCCAGTTCGCCCAGCGCCCCGTCGGTGAACTCCATCACGATCACTTCCGTGGGGATCTCGACCGTCTGCTCGGAGGTCTGGATCATCGCGTTGAGGGCCAGGGACAGTTCCAGATCGGCGTCGTCGGCCCCGCGGCGCGAGGCGACCTGCTTGATGCGGAGCTTGGGAAAACTCTTGGACGCCTGGGGCGTTTCAGCCAAAATCCGCAAGGCCTCCAACGCCCCGCGAGTGACTTTCTCGAAGTCCACCGCGATGACGTAGTGGTCCTTCAGCCGCCCGATGGCGGTCTTGACCATGTCCGCGTCAATGTTGGCAACCATGTCCTTCCAGTTCATCTGCGTCTCGACGGCGTCGGGGTCGTCGGTGGGCACGGCGGGTTTCTTCTTCTTGGTCTCCGCGCTCCCGCTGCCGTGCGGCCGGGCGGTCTTGAAGAGGTTGTCCCCGTTCCCGTTGCCGTAGAGCCCCAACACCCGCACGTGCTGGCGGACGGCCTTGGCGGCCTTCTTGTAGGCCTCGTTGTTTTCTTCCAACGCCTCCAGCGAGGCATACGCCGACAACGCGTCGTACCACTTGGCGGCGGCGACGGCTTCCTTGCCGCGGCGGTCGCCCTCGGCCACCACGCGGCAATACCAGTCCTGCTTGGTCATCGCGTCGGAGGGGCGGGCGTACATCTCCGCGATCCGCGTCCGCGTCAGGGCCTCCTTCCAGGGGGCCTCGCCGACCATGGCGTCGACGTCACTGACGGCCTCGGCCAGGTCCACTTCGCAGTCCCGGACGGCCTCGACGGCCTCGCGGCGGGCGGCTTCGGTGTCGGCCTTCACCGTCGTCCAGAGGGCGCGAGACCGGGCCACTTCGTCCGTGGCGACCTTCACCGTCGCGGCGAAGGCATCGGCATACTCGCCCTTCCAGGCCTTGCCCAGTGTGGCGGCTTCCTGGAGAGCGGCCTCGATCTTCGTCAGGGCCCCCAGAGCCTCCTTTCGCATCGTCTCGACCTCTTTCAGGTCGCCGTTCTCCAACTTCGTCGCGGGCGTCATCGTCTCATAGACGTCGCTGACGGCCTCCGCCGCCGTGCGGAACTTCTCGTAGGCGTCCTTATCCTTGGTCACGGCCTCGCGCGACCGATCGGCCGTCAGGCACCACTCCACCCGGCGCGCCTGCCGCGCGAATTGGGCCTTGCGGCTGGCTTCGTCCTGGCGGCTGTGCGCGAGGTGGTCCTGGAGGAGGGCCTGGGCCTTCTTGGCCTGGGCGGAGCCCTTTCCGGCGGCCTTCTCCACGTTGGTCAGGGCTTCCTGAAACCGGCCCTTGACCGCCGCGGCCACCCCGACGGACAACTCGCCCGCCGGCGCCTCCGTCGACGCTACCGCCGCCTGCGTCGCCGGGGCCTCTTCCTGCCCATGCGCCCGAGGCGGCCACATCGCCGCCCCCAGCACCACGCAAAAGGCCGTCACGGCCGTCAACACGTACCAACCCCGACCGGTTTTCGTGCTTGTACCGCCTGTCACGTCGATTCTCCTGGCAAGCCATCCATTCTCTAGACGGCCGCGTGAGCCTGAAGTTCCAAGAATCTTATCTTATACCACATCCGCCCCCCCTTCCGCACGCGAAAACCCATTCGGCCCGGACGGCGGCAGGGCCTGGCCGCGATCCGCACTAGATGCGCCCAGCCAGTGTACCAGGTCGATATGCCTCACCGGTCCCCGAAGCCCTGACATCCTGCCCTGCGCGACTCAATCTGCTCGGACGGATTCGGTTCTGGGGATCATGGATTCGCCCCGCTGCCAACTTCCGGGCCGGAGCAAAATTGTCTGTCCGGCGCCGCACGGGGCGACTACGATGGGCGTGTCAATCCGGTGAAAGGAACCGCTGATGTCCGAACAACCCGTCGAAGTCCCCGCCGCCGCCCGGGCGGTACTGCAAGCCTTCGTGGATGCCGGCCTCGCGCGCAACGAGGCGGGCATGAAGGCCTGCCTCACCCGCCACACCCTCGAGTCGGGGCAGTTCAACCCCGACAGCGCGCCCGAGGGCCTGCGGTTCGAGGTGGGCGATGGCCAGATGGAGGGCCCGATGGCCGTGATTACCATGAAAGCCTTCCCGTCCGACTCCCCCGCCGACGCCGCCCCGGTCATGGAGATGGCCTGCCTCGTCGTTCAGGAAGAGGGGCAGTGGAAGTTCGACCTGTCCGGCACGATGGACCGCATGATGGGCGGGCTGCAGCAGGCGATGGAACAGATGGCCGTCTCCATGGGCGATGCGATGAAGGGCATCGGCGAAGCGATGGCCGAGGGACTCCAGGAGGCCTTCAACGGGCTCCCCGCCGAGCCGGAGCCTGAGAAGGCCCCCGAGCCACTCCCCCCGCCATCGCCCAAGCCACGGCGCAAACGGAAGGCGTGAGGGCCCGAGGTCGCGGCATCACTTGCCGGGCGTAGCGCCCGCCGGCAAGGGGAGGGCGCGGATGGTATCGCGGTCGGAGGGGTGGTTCCGCAGGCCGCTCGTCAGCGACTGGCGGCAGATAGCCAGGGCCGCCGCCGCCCAGGGCGTCGCCACGAGCGGGTCGTCTTCCTTGGCGTCGGTGAAACGGCTGCTCCAGGAGCCCTCGCGGCTCTGACGGGCGATCAACTCCTCCGCCAGCAGCCTGGCCCATTCCACGCGTCCCTTGGGGCCCTCCCAGTGCTCCAGGCGAAGGGCGGCGAACGCGTGGGCGGCCGACCATGTCCAGTAGTAGTACGTCGCGTCCCGCAGCACTTCGCGGTCGCTCTCGAAGTGCCCCGGGTTGTGCGAGGGGTCGAAGTTCCGTGTCAGCCATTCCCGGGCCGCGACCACACGCGGATGGTCCGGCGGCAGGCCGCAGCGAATCAGCACCCGCACGCCGTCGGCGGCCATCGTGCCGTAGGAGTGGAATCGGGGGCGGCCGGCCCGGCCGTCGCCGGCGGGCCCGGCCTTGTTCTGGGCGGAGTCGCCGGGTCGGAAGAAGAATCCGCCGTCGTCGAATCGCTCGTCGGCCTGGTCCGGGGCCGGGGGAAAGTTCTGGCACCGCTGGGCGAAAACCAGCGTCCGCTCGAACGCGCGGTCCGATCGCGGGAGTTTGCCCGAGATCAGCGCCGCCGTGGCGAAGACGGTCGCCGTCAGGTTGGACTCGCACATCGGCGGGCGCAGGTCGCCCTCGGCCGGGCGGCGGGGCGGAAGGATCGAGAACCCCCACCCGCCGTAGTCGGGGTCGGCGGGGGACCAGCCCAGGGCCTCGTCGAACTGCCGCGCCCGCAGAAACTCCAGCCAGGCGCGGTGGGCGGCGAGGTTGGGCCCGCTGGGGTCTTCCAGGCGGACCATGCGGCTGGCCATCGCGGCGGTGTAGACGGGGAAGAGCAACTCGCCGGGGCGGTTTCGGATCCGCCCGTCCGGGCCGACGAAGGACACGAGGTAGTCCACGCCCTTTCGATAGGCCAGGCGCGTGTCGGGCCCGGCCTGGGGCATGAAGTACAGGGCGCTGATGACATAGGGGGTCAGGGCCGGCCCGAGACGCAGGGCGCCGTAGGTCTGGCTCCGCCAGGCCCCGTCGGGCGACTGCCGATCGATGAGGAACCGCCCCGCCGCCGCCAGCGACCGGTCGATCCGGGCGACCAGAGCGGCGTTATCGTCCCGGCACCCGGCCAGCGCCACGCACGCCAGACACGCAATACCCGCCAGTCGCTTCATCCGTCTCACTCCCGCCCGAACCGTCACTCACCACAGAGACCGCGGAGGCCGCCGAGAAGAGAAGACTAGATACTGTTCTTTCATCTTCGCTCCGTTTCTCTCCGCGTTCTCCGCGGTGAGCTTCTCTCTCTCCGTTCCTTCTGTTTCTCTCTCACTTCCCCTGCCGCAGCTTCGCCGACAGCGGAACCGGCATGCGGTCCACCATCAGGACCAGCAGGGCCGCCGACGTGCAGAACGTCCGCCCGGTAATGCAGTGGTGCCCGCTCCAACTGCCGTCGGCGTTCTGGATCTTGTTCATGTTGGCCGTCATGGAGTCGTCCCAGGTCTTCCAGGGCGCCCCGCCGGCGACGACGAGACTCTCGCCGATGTTCATGTGGCTGAGGAATTCCTCCCCGCCGTTGGAACCGAAGCCGGAGATGAACCGCTGGTCTTCCATCTTCGCCACGACGGCCTTGCGCGTCTCGTCGAGCTGCCTGTCGGACTCGCGAATCGAGGCGAGCTTGGCGTTGATCTCCGCCGCTCGGGGCGCCGCGGGCGCCGCCTTCAACTCCTTCTCCAGGGCGTCTTTCACCGGAGCGTTGGCGTTGGCCGCCGCCTGTTGCCCCGCCAGCGAGGACGAGCTGGCGTACAGGTCTACCCCGGCCGAGCCTGCGCCGGCGAACTTGCCGCTCTTGGCGTCGAACCGCCCGGCGGCCTCCGTCCGCGCCTTCTCCACCACGCCGGCGTCCACGGCATTCCCGGCGGCGTTGGCGCGATCGAGTGCCTTGGCGGCCATGCCCTGCTGTAACGTGCCGGCCCAGCCGTCATCCCCCCACTTGCCGTCGGCCCGTTGGTTCTTCTGGATCTTCTTGAGCACCTTCTCCATCGCCTTGGTCACGCGTTCGAGCAGGGCCTTGTCGGAGGTCTTCTCCTGCACGTCGGCGAGCATGGTGCTGGCCATGAAGGTGTCGACGAACTGGCCCAGTTTGCCCTGGATCCTCGTGCCGCGGAGTTTGGTCACAAAGAGGGAGTCGGCGTCGGATTCCTCGATCTGCCCGCAGACGAACTTGACGCCGGCGGCGACGTTCTTGGCGTAGGGCCCCTTCTCGGGGGTGTTACCCGCCCGCATCAGGGCCATCAACGCCATGCTCGTGTCGCCCACGCTGGGGGTGTCCTTGAACTGGCCCCCGCCGCCCATGTTGGCCGATTCCTCCCCCTGCCCCCACGCGCCGCCTTCCAACTGGTGCTGCGCCAGCCAGGCCAGAGCCTTGTCGACGTTCTCGCTGAGGGGTTTGGGGTTCTTCACCGCCGGGGCGGTCGTGGGAGCCTTGGCGGCCTCGTCCGCCGCCGCCCACGCCCCCGCCGCCAGCACGATCACGCACGCCACGCTTGTCCATCTCATGTTCATCGCCCTGCTCCTTACCCGCCAAGACACACGCCGTCTCGAATCGCGCCGGGACCGCCCGGCACCACACATTTGGACGCTCGGGGCCGCCGTAAGTTCCCCGCCGCCTGACGAAATCCGGTCGTCCCCGCGACGCCGGCCGTGGGACAGGCCCCCAACTTTGAGCGGAAAAGGAGTTGTCGTGCAGGCCGAGGCCCTGTATCATTACGAGGCTCTGACGCCCCGGCCTGGCCGGTCGCGTTGGAGACAGGGCCGGACGTTCCGGCCCGCCCGCTCGCCGGGGTGTGCACGCGGCGAGGGCGGCTCCCGGGTCAGCGTGGCCGGGGACTGAAGCCGTCCGAGGCTTTTGGCAGGGTACGGACAGGAATTCTCATGGTAGATCACAATCTCATTCACTCGCTGGGGATCAACGACACCGACGTGGACGCCGAACTGGCCCAGGCGATGGGCCAGGACTTCAGCCAGGACGCCCTGGGCGTCGACGCCCGCGAGACGACCGAGCATCAGCCCGGCGCGATCCTCAAGGGGCGCGTCGTCAACGTGATGGGCAACGACGTCGTCGTCGAGGTCGGGCTCAAGAGCGAAGGCACGATCGACATCAGCGAGTTCAGCGAGCCGGAAAAGATCGTCCCCGGCATGGAAGTGGAAGTCCTCCTGGAAGAGGTCGAGTCCGACAGCGGGCTCGTGGTGCTCTCGAAGCGCAAGGCCGACCGCATCCGCGGCTGGGAGTGGATCCTCCACAACAAGAAGGAAGGCGACCTGGTCGTCGGCCCGGTCACGCGGAAGATCAAGGGCGGGTTGCTGGTGGACATCGGCGTGCCGGCGTTCCTGCCGGCCAGCCAGGTCGACATCCGCCGTCCGAGCGACATCGGCGAGCTGATCGGGCAGGAAGTCTCGTGCAAGATTCTGAAGATCGACGAGGAGCGGCGGAACATCGTCGTCTCCCGCCGCAAGCTCATCGAAGAACGCCGCGCCGAGGCCAAGGACAAACTCATGTCCGGCCTCGAGGTCGGGCAGAGCCGCAAGGGCGTCGTCAAGAACATCGCCGACTTCGGGGCGTTCGTGGACCTGGGCGGGCTGGACGGGCTGCTGCACATCACCGACATGAGCTGGGGCCGTATCGGGCACCCGACCGAGATGGTGCAGATCGACCAGGAAATCGAGGTCGTGATCCTGAAGATCGACCGCGAGAAGGAAAAGATCGCCCTGGGCCTCAAGCAGAAGACCGCCAGCCCGTGGGAAGCCGTCGAGCAGGGCTTCCCCGTGGGC
>JAPLNA010000118.1 GCA_026693065.1 Planctomycetota bacterium | reverse complement strand
CAGTCCGACGGGAGCGTGACATCGCGTCGGTTGGGAAGGAGCGTCGGTGCGGAATGAGGATTGAGGCGGGAGAATTCAGAGGACGTGCGCTGCTGGGACCGGCGAAGGAGGCGGTCGCGCGCCCGATTACCGGGCTGGCGAGGAAGAGCGTGTTCGGCACGCTGCAAGCGTGGCTGGCGGGGGGGGCGGTGGCGGACCTGTATTGCGGGACCGGCACGCTCGGGCTGGAGGCCATTAGCCGCGGGGCCCAGCACTGCTGGTTCGCCGAGCGGGAGCGGGACACGGTCGATCGGCTGAAACAGAATATTGCGGCCCTGGGCGTGGGCGACCGGGCCACGGTGTGGGCGGGTGACGTTCCCGGGCGGCTGGCGGGATGGCTGGAGGCGCTGCCCCGGGCGCTGGACGTGGCGTTTGTCGATCCGCCGTTCGAGCAGGCGAGGGAGTGGCAGTGGCGGCTGATGGAGTCCAGCGTGTTCGTGCCGCTGGCGGGACATCTGGCGCCCGAGGGGCTGGTGGTGCTGCGGACGGACCGGCGGACGGAGGTGCCCGAGCGGCTGGGGCCCCTCGGCGTGGCGCTGATGAAGACGTACGGGATCATGACGGTTCGGTTCTTTGCGGCGGAGGCCCCGTGAGCGCGGCGAAAACGCCCTACCTGTACTTCGAGCCCGACAAGGCCGGACGGCTCGTCCGCCTGGGGCTGATGGCGCGCCGGGCGGTCGAGGGGTTCATCACCGGGCTGCACCGCAGCCCGCACAAGGGCTTCTCCGTCGAGTTCGCCGAGCACCGCGAGTACGTCCCCGGCGACGACGTGCGGACGATGGACTGGGTCGCCTGGGCTCGCTCCGACCGGTACTACGTCAAGCAGTTCGAACAGCAGACCAACCTGCGGGCGCACATCCTGCTGGACGTCAGCGCGTCGATGGATTACCGCCACGCGGCCGGGCAGACGAAGTTCCAGTACGGCTGCTTCCTGGCCGCGTGCCTGGCGTACCTGCTGGCGAGACAGCAGGACATGGTGGCCCTGGTGGCGTTCGATCGTTCGGTGCGGTTGCGGCTGGCGCCGGGCTCGACGCCGGCGCATCTGGACCGGGTGTTTACCTCGCTGGAGAAGATCCAGCCCGGCGGTGCGACGGCGGTGGCCGAAACGTTCCATACGCTAGCTGAGACGATCGCCAAGCGCGGGCTGGTGATTATCCTGTCGGACCTGTACGACGAGCCCGAGGGCATTCTCAAGGCGCTGCAGCATTTCGTGTATCGCAAGCACCAGGTGATCCTGCTGCACCTGATGGACCCGGCGGAGTTGGAGTTCCCGTTTACCCAGATCACGCAGTTCGTGGACCAGGAGACGGGGCAACGGTTGCAGGTGGACCCGCGGACGGTCCGGTCGGCCTATCAGGAGGAAGTCCGCTCGTTTATCGAGGGCTACCGCCGGGAGTGCGGCGACCGGAACATCGAGTACCTGCTGACGCCCACGGACACGCCGTACGAACGGATGCTGCTGCAGTTCCTGGCCTGGCGAAAGGCGGCGCGGCGATGATGCTGGGCCTGGGATTCGTGACGCCGTGGCTGCTGGCGGGGCTGGCGGCGGCGGCGATCCCGTTCGTGATCCACCTGCTGGCCTCCGTTCGCGCGAAGGAAGTGCGATTCCCCACCCTGCGGTTCCTGCGGATGAGCATGGAGAAAACCGCCCGGCGACGGCGGATCCAGCACTGGCTGCTCCTGCTCCTGCGGGCGGCGGCGCTGGCGCTGCTGGCGATGGCGGCGGCCGAGCCGTTCCAGAACGCCGTGGGCGGCTGGCAGGCGGGGCAGCGGCACGCGGCCGTGATCGTGCTGGACAACAGCCTGTCGATGAGCGTGAAGCGGGAAGAGGGGACGTGTTTGGACATCGCGAAACGGCAAGCAGACAACATACTGGGAGCGGATGACGCGCCTGCGCTGGCGGCGGTGGCGGCGACGAACGGGCGGACGGGGCAGGTGCAATTGTCGGCCGACCTGGAGGCGCTGCGGAAGGCCGTGCGGGCGGTGGCGCCCTCGGCGGGGCGGGCGGCCCTGCCGGGCCTGGTGGAACAGGCCGCCGGCGTGTTGGCGAAGGCCGACTGCCCCAAGAAGACCATCTACCTGCTGGGGGACGTGCAGAAGATCAGCTACGAGGAACTCGCGACGGCCCGGGAGTTGGCGCGGGCCGAGGGGGTGTACCTGCTGGTGGTGGACGTGGGCCAGCAGGGGGCGGCGAATGCGGCCGTGACGGACGTGGAGATTTCACCCGAGCGGCTGGCGAATCAGCCGGTGGGGTTCAAGGCGACGGTGACGAACGCCTCGCCGCGGGCGCGGCAGGTTCGGGTGGTGCTGCGGGGGCAGGGGGGCCAGAGCGAACCGGTGACGAAGGACCTGGCCGCGGCGGGTTCGGCGGGGGATTCGGGGACGGTTTGGCTCAGCCGGACGTTCGCCCGGGCCGGGGAGGTGACCGGAGACGTGGCGATCCTCGACGATGACGACTTGAACGAGGACAACGCGCGGCGGTTCCACATCACGGTGGCCCCGGCGGCGCGGGCGTTGGTGGTGGGCGGGCCGGGCGACCCGAACGACTCGCCCAAACTCTCGCCCACGTGGTGCCTGGAGGCCTCGCTCTCGCCGTGGGCGGCGGGGGAGAAGGCCTGGCCGATCGAGCGGCGGACGGTGGCGGCGGCGGGGATGGCCGACAATGACGTCGCCTGGGCGGATATCGTGTTCCTGTCGAACGTGCCGGCACTGACTGAAACGCAGACACGGACGATAGAGCGGTTCGTCAAGGGCGGCGGGACGCTGGTGGTGGCGATGGGACCGGACGTGAATGTGGCCGCGTACAACCGGCTGCTGGCGCCGGCGGGGCTCTTGCCGGGCGAGTTGGGCGAGGCCGTCGGGCAGGTCGGGGCCGACGCCGACGCGATGGCCGTGACGGCGATCGACGTCGAGCACCCGTATCTGGCGGGGTTTTACGCCTCGGCCAGTGAGTTCCCGCGCGTGCTGGTGTGGCGACACGTTCCGCTGCGGGCGGCGGGGGCGAACGTGCGGACGCTGCTGGCCCTGCCGGGCGGGCGGGCGATTCTCACCGTGCACCCGTTGGGGGATGGGCGAGTGGTCTGCTGCACGACGACGGCGAGCCCGAAGTGGTCGGACCTGGCGGTGAGGCTGGGGCCGCCGATGTGGATACGGATGACGCTGTCGGCCCCGCGAACGATGCGGTCGCCGGAGTCGTACCCGCCGGGCGAGACGGTGGAGATCCGCCCGGGCGCGGGGGCGGGGGCCGAGCGGGTGTCGGTGACGCTGCCGGCGGAGAGGACCGGGGCGACGGCGGCGGTGGAGAACGCGACGGTACGGATGACGGAGCGCGGGGCGGTGGCGACGTTCCGGAATACGACGAAAGCGGGGGTGTATGCGTGGAGAGCGGAGGGTAAGGGCTCGGACCGCGAAACGCCAAGCGGGGAATTCGTTGTGAACGCGCCCGGGGCGGAGAGCCGATTAGCGAAGTTCGACGCGGGGGAGTTTGTCGCGATGATGCGGGCGAAGGGGTTCGCCCGCGTTTACGCGGGGGCGAGCGTGGACCAGGTGCACCGGGCGGTGGAGGCCGATTCGGAGCCCGTGCCCTGGTGGGACCGGGTGGCCGCGGCGGTCATCCTGCTGCTGGTGGGCGAGGCGATGGCGGCGAACCTGCGGCGGTCGCGCGAGCGGGCGTTGTAAGGCGATCAGCCGCCTGACATCGGGCAGGAGCCGCTGGTGCAGGAACGACACTTCTCCGGGCGCTCGGGGGCGGCGCCGGCGGCGTGGGCGGCGAACGTGCTGAAGAGCTTGGCGGTGTTCTTGGACCCGCACGACTCGCAGGGGTGCGCGGTCTTCTTGTTGGCGGATTCCAGGAACGTCGTCACGTGTCCGCAGTCGGTGCATTCGTATTCGAAAAGGGGCATACGGATCGTCCTCATAAGTCGTGCAGAGTATTGTACCACACGCGGGGGTTGGGAAGAAGACGGGGAACGGGTCACTTCAGTGACCCGTTGCGAACGAGGACGGAGGCCCTATCGTTCCGCGCCCGCAAAACCGAGGTACTCGTCCAACCAGTCGTCGGTGCGGAGAACGCCCTTGCGCTGGCGGAGGGCCTGGTTCTGGGCGCGTCGCTGGGCGGTGTTGAAGAGGTGGCGGGTGAGGGGGCTGGAGATCTCGTCGGCGGCCTCGCCGAAACGGGCGCGGAGGGCGGTGGCGGAGTGCTGGGCGTGGCGGCGGACCAGTTCGTCGTCCAGGCAGACGAAGGCGACGGACGAGCCCGGGTCGCCTTGGCGGGCGCAGCGTCCGAAGAGCTGGCGGTCGACGCGCCCGGCCTCGTGGCGTTCGGTGGCGATGACGTGCAGCCCGCCGCGATCGGCGACGCCGGACCCGAGGCGGATGTCGGTGCCTCGCCCGGCCATGTTGGTCGCCACGGTGATCCGCCCGGGCCCACCCGCGCCGGCGACGACCTGGGCTTCCTCGGCGTGGCGGACGGCGTTGAGAACCTGGTGCTCGAGGCCTTCGGCGGTGAGCATGCCGCTGAGGGCCTCGCTGGACTGAACGCTTCGCGTGCCGACGAGCACGGGGCGGCCGGCCTCGTGGCAGGCGCGGATCTCGCCCAGGATCGCCCGCCACTTGGCCTTGGCGGTGGCGAAAACGCGATCCGGGTGCATCTTCCGGATGCATGGGCGGTTGGTGGGGATGACCACGACGGGCAGGTGGTAGATCTGCCAGAACTCCGGGACCGCCTCGGCGGCCGTGCCCGTCATGCCCGACAACTGCCGGTATAGCCGGAAAAACCGCTGAAAACTCACCCGAGCGTAGGTCTCCTTGGGAGAGAGAACCTCGACGTTTTCCTTGGCCTGGACGGCCTGGTGGAGCCCGTCGCGCCACTCGCGGTCGGGCATGAGGCGCCCGGTGAACTCGTCCACGATGACGATCTTGCCTTCCTGGATGACGTACTGCTTGTCGAGGCGGTAGTGTTCCTGGGCGGTGAGGGCCTGGATGACGAGTTCCTCCCTCCGCCTGGTACCCGCCCACAAGCCCCCCAGGGCGGCCCCCATCTCGCGGAGCTTCTCCTTGCCGTCGTTGGTCAGCTCGACCTCGCGATACTTCTCGCTCACGCGGTAGTGGGTTTTCTCGGTAAGCTGCTTGCCCAGGTCGACGGCCTGGCGGAAGGCGTCGGCCTGTTCGGGGTTGGGGGCGGCGCCGGCGATGATGAGGGGGGTGACGGCCTCGTCGATGAGGACGGAGTCGGCCTCGTCGATGATGGCGTACTGGAGCCCGCGTTGGACGAGGCGGTCGGTGCCGGCGCCGCTGCCCTCGACGATCTTGGCCAGGAGGGCCTCGTCCAGCCCGCGGAGGCGCCCCAGGGAGAGCCGGTCGCGAAGAAAGTCCGCGGCGACTTCTTTGTTCGTGCAGTACGTGATGTCGGCCAGGTAGGCGTTCCGCCGCCCGTGGGGGTCCATCTCCTGGTCGATGTAGGCCACCCGCATGCCGCAGAAGCGATAGACCTTGTCCATCCACTGGGCGTCGCGTTTGGCGAGGTAGTCATTGACGGTGATGACGTGGCAGCCCCGCCCCCGCCAGCCGAAGATCGCCGCGGGCATGGTGGCCGTGAGGGTCTTGCCCTCGCCGGTGGCCATTTCGGCGATGCAGCCGCTCTCGATGGCCAGCGCGCCGGCGACCTGGACGAGGAAGGGCTTTTGCCCCAGTTGGCGGAAGGCCACCTCGCGGACGAGGGCGAAGGCTTCGAGGACCTGGGGTCGCTTGGGTTTTCCGCAGCGGAAGAGGGCGCGGAAGTCCTCGGCCTGGGAGCGGAGGACGTTGTCGCTTTTGCAGGCGAACGCCTTGTCCATGTCGAGGACGAGCTGGGCCTCGCGGAGGAACTTGCCGCGGCGGGGGACGAATCGCGAGCCGATGCCCACGGCGGCGTCCCAGACGGCGTCGAGCCCGTGGGGCAATTCCTTGCTGGCGGTCCGCTGGGCGAGCATCCGCCAGGTTGTGCTGGGCAGGGACGTCACAGGTGGAACCTTCGTTGCACGAGCTTGCGGAGTTCGAGATACCACTGGGCGGCCAGGGGGGTCGGGGGCATGTCGAAGCGGATGACGACGCGTTGCCCATCGCGGAACCAGGTGGGGTGGGAGGGCAGTTCGGGCTCGATGCGGACTTCGGAGAAGGTTTCGGTGGCCTGGGTGCCGCGTCGGTCTTCGGGGCTGGTGGGCATCTGTCCGCCGGCGGGGATGCTCAGGGCGGCCGAGGGCAGGGCGCGTTCGCCGCCGACCTTCCGGGAGAAGATCCGCCCGCGGATGGGTAGGCCCCCGTTGAGGTCAGGGCGGTCCGGGCCCCGCCGTTGAGGTCGGGGCGGTTCCACAGGCGGGCCTCGACGGCCTCGAGGGCGTTCTGGACGGGGACTTCCTGCTTGGCCGCGGCGACCAGGATCAGGTGCCCCAGGTCCGCCACGCGCCCCAGTTGCGTGTCCCGGGCGATGAACTCGCCCAGGCGATTGGACAGGTGCGGGGCGATCCACACGCCGTCGATCTTCGCCCGCACGCTCAGGTCGGCGATCTGTCGCTCGGTTTCGGCGAGTTCCTTGGCGGCCGCGTCGATGTCGACCTTGATGGCGGCGATCATCGCGGAGTTTTCTCTCTCCGTCCCGGATCGTCCGACCTTGGCCCCGGCGGAGGCGAGTTGGACGCTCAGGACCTTGAGACGGCTCTTGAGTTGCTCGGCTTGGGCGAGGAGCTCGCGGTTCTCCAGGACGAACAGGACGTCGCCCGCGTGCACGCGGGCGCCGTCGGGGGCGACGATCCGGACGAGATGCCCCTCGGTGCGCGGGACGACGTCGGATTCGAGGAACGGCTTGACGATGCCCTCGACGCGGTAGCGGTCGGGCCAGGGGATCACGCCGACGGCGGCGATGAGGCCCAGGAAGAAGATCGCGCTGGAGGCCACCGCCCAGGTGCGGACGCGAGCCAGTTCGTTGTTACTGGCCAGGTAACGCAGGAACTTGCCGATAGGGCGGAACACCCAGGCGACGATGGCGGAAATGGCCATGATCGCCCCGACGAGGAAGATCTTGTCGGCGACGAACAGGAGGATGCGGACGGAGACGAGCACGCGGTAGATGTTACTGGCGACGCCGAAAAGGACGAACCAGACCTTCTCGCCGGTGGTGTTGGCGGGATTTCGCAGCGGCTTGACGCGCCAGAGGTAACGCTTGACGAGGTAACAGAGGTACTGGTTGGCCCGCTGGGAGAGGTTGGGGATCTCCAGCAGGTCGGAGAGGATGTAGTAGCCGTCGAAGCGGAGCAGAGGGTTGCCGTTGAAGATCAGCGTCGAGACGCTGCAGATGAACATGACGTTGAAGGCCAGGGCATTGAGGGCGGTGGGGCTCTTGCCGGTGAAGGTGGCGACCCAGACGAAGGCGGCGACGGCGGCGATGGCGAGTTCGACCATCATGCCGGCGGCCCCGACGATAATGCGGTGCCACTTGCGGCGGAACGCCCAGGCGCTGGAGGCGTCGACGTAGGGCATGGGGGTGAAGA
Source organism: Planctomycetota bacterium (assembly GCA_026693065.1). Classification (GTDB taxonomy): domain Bacteria; phylum Planctomycetota; class Phycisphaerae; order SM23-33; family SM23-33; genus JAPLNA01. The sequence goes on along the minus strand of JAPLNA010000118.1, from coordinate 25,154 downwards.
CGAGCATCATCACGCCCATGGCGTGCACCTCGCCCCCGCCGGCGCGCAGGCCGAACTTCTTGCAGGCGAAGGCGTGCCCGAATTCGTGGAAAACCTTGGTGAAGATGAACGCCCCGTAGAGGAAGGGCAGGTTGCCCACGTCGAGGATGCCGTTGGCGCGGTCGGAGAGTTTGTCCCAGTACCCGGCGAGGGCGTGCAGCCCCAGGCCCAGCAGGAGCGCCCACAGGACCAGCCCGACCTTCGAGAACACCGCCCCGAAGAGCCCGACCCAGCGGCTCAGGAAGGCGTCGGGGTCGATCAGGGGGATCCGCATGAACAGGAGGTTCATGAGGTAGCCCTGCACCTCCCGCATGCGGCGTTTGCGGTAGCGGTTCAGCAGGCTCTGGGCGTCGCCGGGCATTTCGCTGGCCAGGAGGTTGGCGGTGTAGAGCTGGCCCAGCAGTTGGATGGCCTCGGGCTGGGTGGGGGCGCTGTCGCCCAGTTGCTCGTTGCAGGCGGCCCAGACTTCGCTGACCGTCCGGTCCCCGTCGAGCATGCCCACGAACTGATACGCCGCCCCGTTGATCCGGAAGAACTGGTTGCTCGAGGCGTCCTGGATGACGTACCACATCTGCCCGCGGTAATGCTGGCGGTGGACCTGGGGGGTGGCCCGCAACCGCGGACGCAACTCATTTCAGATCTGAGATATCAGATCCACAGTTTCATTCGCACCCAGTTGACCATCTGCCTCGTCCAGATGTAGCCGAGGGGTTTTCGTCCCAGTTCGATCTTGGCTACGCCCTCGCGGCCCGGGCGGGCCCAGGTGGGCACTTCGTCCAGGTCAACGTAGACGCGGAAGATGTTCTTCTGCTCGACCATTTCGGCGGCCGGACTGATGCGGACGATCGTGAAGCGAATGCGTTGCTTGGGGTCGGCGGGGTTGGCGATCTCGCCGTGCTGGCCGCGTTCGACGTTGCCCATTTCATCCTCGGGCACGAGGAGTTCGGCGTGGATCTTGTCCAGCGGGGCGATCTCGAAGAGCATGTCCTTGCGGGTGACGGGGGTGCCTTCGCGCTTCTGGGCTTCGCCCGAGAGCACGCGGATGGGGCGGTTGCCCTCGAACGGGTTGCGGATGACGGCCTTGGCGATCTGGTAGTCCAGCAGGTCGATTTCGGCCTGGGCGCCCTGGGCGGAGGCGAGGGCCTGGTCGCGTTTGCCCGCGTCGGGGTTGGCGCCCGAGCCGGCGACGTTGGCCTCGGAGATGAATTTTTCTCTTTCCGCGAGGGCCTTGGCCCGCCGGTAGACCAGCGGGGCGGTGTCCATGGCGGCCAGGGGGGCGCCTTCCCACTTCCCGTTGACCGTCCGCCCGGTGACTTCGTCGTCGGGCTTGACGTAGACTTTGGCCAGGTCGCCGTCGAAGGGGGGGCAGATGACGCGGCGGTCGGTGGCCTGGACGACAAAGGTGGCGTCGGCGCGGAAGTCGCCCTGCACGAACGTGACGACGAGAATGCCCGCCAAGGCCGCCGCCACCGCGAGTTTCGCCCACGTGTGCTTGGGCCCGACGACGGCGGCCAGGCCTTTCTTCACCGAGGAGGCCAGGCGGGCGCCGAACCAGCGGTCCGTCTCGTGAAGCGAGCAGATGCGCGCGGTGGCCAGGTCGGTCGTCAGGCGGATGGCTTCGGCCTCTTCGAGGCGGAAGGGGCGGTTGGCGACGCGTTCGACGACGAGCACGCCCACCGGCTCGCCCTCGCGGCGAAGCGGCAGCGACAATACGGTGTGAGGCCCCCGGCGAGAGGCCAGGATCGCCGTCGCTCGCGTGACGTTCATCGATTCCGACGGGGCCGGGTGAATCAACTCCACGTCCTGGTCGAAGCACTCCTCGGCGGCGGCCTCAATGTCCTGGACGAGGTCCATTTTGCGGCTGAACTTCTCGGTGTGGCTCATGGCCTTGAGATGGACGTACCGCCCCTTGAGCAGCCCGAGGGAGACGCGTTCGCATTCCCATCGGGCGGCCATCTCGTTGCACAGGGCCATCGCCGCCCCGGTGAACCGGTTGGCCTCGTTGACGGCGGTGAGGATCTCCATGGCCGCCCGGAGGCGGCGGAAGTCCACGTCCCGCCGCTGGAGGGTGACTCGCATCTCGTAGAGCCCGATCAGCCCGGCGGTCAGTTCGAGGCGGTCGGCGACCTCGCGGAGGACGCGAGGGTGGGCCGAGTCGATCACGTACGCCCCCACGCCGCGCCCGCCCATGCCCCCGCGGAGGCTGATCAGGACGATGTGCTTCCGGGCGGCCTCGCCGTAGAGCTGCTCCTGGGAGTGGAGGGGCCTGACGGCGGTCTTTCCGGAGTTGGCGACCTCGGGTGCGATTTCCGCCGCGGAGGCCAGCCAGACCGGCGCCGCGGACCCGGGCTCCAGAGCGGGCCAGGCGGACAATACGCCCGTCCGCCCGCCTTCGTCGGTTCGCAGGATGGCGCCCTGAGAGGCCGCCACGACGCGGCACTGAACCGCCAGCAGGGCCGACAGAAACCCCTCGGGAGGCCCGTCGAAACGAGCCAGCCGGTCGATCAGGTCGGCCGCCGATAACGTCCCTTGCGAGGTCGGTATCTGCGCGCTATCGGTACTCTCAGGGGCCATGCCTGCCTCAGTTCTTCGGGACCGTTACTTGCCGCCCTTTTGCCTCTTGGACGGGTCCAGCTCGAGCTCGCCGAACTGCTCTTCGTGGCGGCGGATCATCTGGGTGAGGGTCAGGGCGAGCCTCTTGGCCGAGTAGTAGTTCATGACGATGCGGCTGTCGAGTTTGAAGAGGATCTCGGCCTGCTGCTCGGCCCCGGAGGGCGGGAGGGGGAGGTTGAAGCCGAAGTCCAGGAGGACTTCGTCGGGGGTGCTGTTGGTGCGGAAGGCGTTGGCGTAGGACGTCTTCATTTCCCGCTCGTCCATGTGGATGCGAACCTGCTTCTGGCCTTCGGGGGCCGCGGCGGCGTCGGCGGGCTTCTGGGGCTTGTCAACCATCAGTGTTCTCCTTTGCCGGGCCCTGCGTCCGGGCCCGTAGTTTTCTCCGGAGGGGCGGCCGGGGCGGGTGCCGGGGCCTGGCCCTCCGATGTCGGGAATTCCACTTTCACGTGCTCGCCGGCTTTTCGTCCGGCGGGATTGGGCACCACCAGGCGGACGCCGATCTTGTCGGTGCCGGCGTTGGTCTCGAGTCGAACGTGTTCAATGGCGGCCTCGACCCGCTGGCCGTCGGGAAAAACCACCGCCGCCGACTTGCGTTGGCCCTCGTCGGCGGCCAGCCCTCGCGCCATGGTCAGCGGCACGAGGACCTCCACATGGAACTTCTCGGTGTTGACCACGCGGATGACCTTCGTCAGGCGGTCGACCGACTCGCCGGCCTTCACGAACGACTCTTCCACCCGCCCGTCGATGGGGCTCAGGAGGATCATCCGCTTGAGTTCCTGCTCGGCCTTGGCGAGTTCCTTGTCGTTCTTTACCTGGTCGAGGTTCTCGAGCTTGAGCTGGATGTCGGCGATCTTGACTTCGAGCTCGGCCTCCTTGACCTGGAGTTCGGTGGCGCCGCCGCCCTTGAAGGCGACCTTGGTCCTGTCGAGTTTGACGACGGCCTCGTCACGCTGCGCCACCCGCGCCTCGATGCGGGCCTTGTTGGACTCCCGCGTCGCCAGCAGCACATCCAGCGTGGCCTTCTCCACGCTGCAGTCGAGCTTGACGAGTTCCTTGCCCTTGACGGCGGGCTTGCCGTCGGGAACGCAGTTCTCGGCGATCGTCCCGGGCACGGTGAAGGAAAGCGTCACGTCCTGGGAGGGGCGGGTGACCGCGTCGAGGCCCTCGGCGGCCACGGGCGTGGTCGCCCAGGCCAGAGCCGCCAGCACGGTACAGACGTTCGATGTTCGTTTCATCATAGTCGAGCGCCCCGGGGGCCTATGTCTTTGACAATGCCTCATCTGAGCGTCGTCAGTATATCATCTTCGGCGGTTGGGGCAAGGGTCTTTACCGGCAAACAATTCCCCCCGCCCGGCCGCCGGCGCCACGTGCAGGCAGCCTCTTGCCCGGGGCGGGGAGTTCTGTTACACCATGGCCCGCCGGATATCCCGGCGCCATAGTCCCGCGCCCTTCCGGGCCGGGTCGGAGCTGCGACCATGAGGCGGCTGTTCCTGATAATGTCGATCTGCTGGGCGGGTGTGGGTGTGGGCGGGTGCGATGGCACGTACCGGCGTCCGCCCCTGCGGGATGAGAGCGTCGGGCACTGGGTCAATCGCTACCCTCGCAACCCCAACCTGCTGGGCGTCCAGGTGCGTCAGTTCCCGGAGCTTCGCGCCGAGGCCTCTCGCTACGAAGGCCGTCATCCCTATCGCGTCACCTACGTCTTCAAGGATGGTCGCGTCAACCAGGTCACCTACGAGCCCGACGGCAGGGGCCGGGCCGGCGGCGACATCTGGTACCGTCTGCCCCCCGGCGACCCGCTCTGGACCTCGCTGGACCCCCCGCCCCAGTGAGCGGAGTTGTTGTGGACATTCCCGCACCCGGCGGGTATGAAACCCGGACTGTCCGGGTCGAGCGGATGTGTTTTGTGCGGAGGTAGCGCCGACATGAGTGTCTCGTCGAAGGAAACGATCGCCTGCCGGTACTGCGGGCACGAGCAGGAATTCACGCTCTGGCAGTCGATCAACGCGACGCTGGACCCCCAACTGCGGGAGCAGCTCATGTCGGGGGAGCTGATGACCTTTACCTGCCAAAGCTGCCAGAAGAGCGCCGAGGTGGTCTGGCCGCTGCTGTACCACGACATGGAACGGGAAGTGATGGTGCATATCCGGTTCGACGAGTCCCTGAGCGAGGGCCAGGCCCCCGAGGCCGACCCCGTCGAGGATTTCATGCTGTCCTTTACTCTCCGGACCGTCGCCAGCCGGAACGAACTGGTGGAAAAGGTGCTGATCTTCGAGGAAGGGCTGGACGACCGGGTGATCGAGATTTTCAAGATCGCCCTTCGGCGGCAGTTGGAGCAGGACGCCCAGGAGGCCGACGGGGAGCTGATGTTCTCGGCCTGCGGGGAGTCGGAGGAGGGGGAGAAGGAGATCGCCTTCGTGCTGCTGAAGGGGGAGGGGGAGTCATCGTTCGCCGTGCCGTTGTCGGTGTACGAGTACTTCGCCGAGAACATCCGCGCCCGGCTGCCCGACCCGGAAGAGGAAGCCGGCAAGTGGCTGCGGGTGGACGGGGGATATGCGATGGCGGTGATCTGAGGCGCAGACTCCAAATCCCAAACCCCAAATCTCAGATCTCAGATATCAGATTTCAAATCTCAGGTCTCAGCCCCGGGGCCCAGGCCCTGACCGACGGGTTCGGGGCGCCAGTTGTAATGCTCCCGCTGATTCGGCGATAACCGTATTGTGTGCAGTAAGTTAGCGGTGAACATAGCCTCTGGGGCGGTACAGAGCCCCAAGAGCGGGGAGGGGACGAAAAAAAAGATATTTCTTGCTTGCAGCCCCCCGGGCGGTCTATACTCCCCCCTCATACCTGCCGGGCCCGGGGCTTGGCGGGGAGGTCGACGATGACCTCGGGCGTTGTAACGCAGCCGCTGGCTGCCCAAGATGCCCTCACAACTTGCCGCGGGTCGGGCCGATGAAGTAGATACGGCGCAGTCCCCCCTGGCGGCGAGACGTGCCTTGGACGTGCCGGAGGCGCCCCCGAGGCGGCCATAGAGGTATGCTGATGAATATCAAAGGCTGGCTCCATCCGACGAACCGAACCAAGCGGCTGTTGGTAGGGTTGTTTCTGGGCGTGCTGTTCTGCATCCAATGCACGCAGGACATGCAGGCCAACAAGGTGGGCAACGGGACGGCGGTCATCAGCAAGGGGAAGGAACTCGCACCGGCCAGTTCTGACGTCGCCGCGACGGTCGACACCCTGGCCAAGAAGAGCCACGTAGAACTGCTGAAGTATTGCCTGAACAACTATCGGAGCCATTACACCGACTACACCTGCAAGTTCATCAAGCAGGAGACGATCCGCGGGCGGCTGGGCAAAGAGCAGACCACCACGGTGAAGTTCATGGAGAAGCCCTTCAGCGTCGTGATGACCTGGACGGCCAACCGCCCCTCGCCGGCGGATCGCGTGATTTACGTGGACTACAAGTACGACAAGAAGGTCCTCTGCCGGCCCGTGGGCATGCTGGGCAGCCTGGTGGGTACGCAGAAGCGGGACCCCTGGGGCGAAGAGGCCAAGGCTCACTCGCTCAAGCCCATCACCGAGTTCGGCATGGCCAAGATGACGCAGAGCCTCATCGACGTCTACGAGGCCGCCCACAAAGCCGGCGACTGCCGTGAGGAGTTCGGCGGTTACTTCGACCTGGGCGGGCGCAAGTGCGTACGTCTGGACCGCTATCTCAACGCCAACCCCGCCCAGAACTACCCGGCCAAGAAGACCGAGACCTACATCGACGTGGAGTACCTCGTGCCCGTCTGCGTCAAAGGCTGGGACTGGAACGACAAGTTCTCCTGCTCGTACGGGTACAAGGACATCAAGTTCAACATGCTCCTGACGGAGAACGACTTCCTGCCTCAGTCCAACCAGATGGACGAGCCCAAGTAACCCTCCCTCCTACCCTCGACTGCCCCCAAAGCCCGGCCACGGCGTGGCCGGGTTTCTTTTTCCCCCTTTCCCTCCCGTTCCCCTCTCCCGCCCGTCCGAAAAAGACCTCCCTGCCCGCTTGACAATCGCACGAACCCGGGTATAATCGCCCATCATCATCAGTAAACGTGTCCGCCGAAAAGGTGGCGGGCGTTCGGGACAAAGGGGTTGTGAGCCTGGCCTATGTGGTTCCCAATGGTCCGTTTTCTGTACCGGGGATCGTTGCACCAAGAGAATCCCCAACGATGTTTGCGCTCAATGTGCTCACGGTTGTTTGTGAGTGCTGAGAGACAGGGAAGCTCACCTTCTTTCTCAGCCGGCGTGGCTAGCTGTTAACGACAGCGGCCCCGGCAAGGGTCCGGGGCGAAAGAAGGAAAGGGCTGAACATGAACGGGTCAGGGCGGATCGAGGCAAGGGCGATTGCCATCGCGGCAATCATGGCGGCTGTGGTTTGCTCCCGGGGATTGGCGGTCGACACCACGTGGAAACACGACCCGGCGACGGCCGGGGCCTGGGGCGATGCGGGCAACTGGCCTACGGCGGGCAGGCGTACGTGGGTAGCACCGGGGCCGGATCGGTCATCCAGAGCAGCGGCGTCTTCAGCGGATTCAACCTATACATCGGCAACAGCGTCGGCGGCACGGGCTCCTACCAACTAAACGGCGGGACTCTGTCCGGTACCGTTCTGGTGGGCCAGCAGGGCACGGGCCTCTTCGTGCAGACGGGGTCGTCAACGGCCACGATGGGCGTTCGTCTGGGCGGCTACGCCACGGGCAGCGGGCACTACCTGCTGCAGTCGGGCACGCTGAACATCGCCAGCGGGGCCGTGGACCTGGATATCGAGGCCAACGGGCTCTTCGAGCAGACCGGGGGCTCGTACACCGGATCCTATGTTGACTTGGGCTATGGCACGGGGGCGGTGGGGGCGACGTTCCGAGTGACCGGGGGCACGCAGAACATCCAGGGCAGGGTCGAAGTCGGCGCCAACCAGCAGGCCACTGTCGAGTCGCTGTTCCAAGTGGGCGGGACGGCGAATCTCCAGGCCAGCGAGGTCCAGGTCGGCCTCTATGGGCCCGGGCGATATCTTCAGACGGGAGGCCAGAGCAACATCGGCCTCCTGCAAGTCAGCCGTTCTGCCAACAACTCCATCGCGGACCTGCAGGGCGGCTCGCTTTCGGCAGGAACGGTGTTGTTGGGCGACCAGCACTATCCCACCAGCGTGGGCGTCTACCGCCAGAGCGGCGGCTCGCTGCAGGTGGGGGCGTTCTCCATGTCACAGGGCAGCCGCATCGAGTTCGCCAACGGGCAGATCGCCACCACGCGCGGGCTGGTCTGCACGGGGACGTTCGACTTCACGGCCCCCGGGGGCACGCTGGACCTGGCGGCCGGCTCGTCGTTGGACCTGAGCAAGGCCTCCATTCTCCATCCGGGCAATGGGCGCATCAACGCCCAGGCCAACACGCTGGTGCTCCTTCCGGCCGGGTTCAACCTGGCCAGCCTGGCCGGGTACGCCTCGGCGGGGGTGACGCACCTGGCCGGGACGACGCTGGAGATCCCCGCCAGCCAGGCCCTGACGGCGATGGGCAACATCGACGGGTACGTGAAATGCCTCGGTTCGCTGAAGGTGGGCAAGAGCACCGACAGCCTGTCGGTCACCAAGGGCGTGGAAGTTCCCGCCGGCGGGGCCATGGACATGGGGGCCGGCTCGGCGGTCGTGGAAACGACCACCGGGGGCGTCAGCGGGGGCAGCTTGGCGGGCTCGGGGCTGACGATCGGGTCCGCCGGCACGGGCCGTTTCACCCAGTCGGACGGAACCACGACGATGCAGTACGGTATCGTCCTGGGCGAGAAGGCCGGCTCCGACGGCCGGCTGGACCTGAGCGGCGGGGCGATGACCGCCACTGCGATCTTCGTTGGCAAGGCCGGCAACGGACACGTGGTCCAGACCGGCGGGACGTTGACGGGGACGGCGAATTCCTCGTCGTACAGCGACTACTCTCTTGTGGTAGCCGCCCCGGCCGGGGTGACGGCGCTCTACGAACTGGGCGGGTCCGGATCGTTGAACCTGTACAACGCCACCATCGGCGACTACAGGGGGTTCGGGCTGTTCCAGCAGACCGGCGGAGCTGTGACGGTGAACTCGCATCTGGGCGTCGGGTACGGCAGCGGCAACGGGCGGTACGAAATGTCCGGCGGGACGATGAACGCCGGGTATCTTTCGGTGGGCGAGCCCCAAGGCACGGCCACCAGCAGCCGTTTCGTCCAGACCGGCGGATCGATCACGAGCTCCGCCCTGACGCTCTACCGCGGCGGCTCGTACCTGATGAGCGGGACGAGCGGGGTGCACGTGACGGGGGACACCGAACCCCGGTGTTCCGCCAGGAAGGCGGCGCCTGCCAGATCGACGGCAACCTGAATCTGGGCGAGTGGTACGGCGGGCGGTACGAAATGGCCGGCGGAACCCTCGCCACCGGGCACACGTTGGTCAACAAAGCCACGTTCCAGCAGGCGGCCGGGTCGCATACGGTCGGCGTGCTCGAGGTGACCGCCCTGGGCCGATACGAACTGGGCGCCGATACGCTGACGGTCACGGGCAGTTGGGCCAATGCCGGGCAGATGGACTTCCTGTCCGCCGCCGGCCGGGTGGTGGTGGCCGACAATGGCTTCGTGGACTTCCGCGGCGGGTCGATCCTGAACTGCGCCAACGCCTCGATGTCGCTGGGGACCAACAGCTACATGCTGGCTCCGGTGGGCTTCGATCCGCAGGTGGCCTTCCATTCTTTCCAAACCGGAGGCATCGTCCACGTCGCCGGGACTACGATGAGCGTCCCCGACGGATACAACCTGACGTTCAGCGGCTCCCTGGACGATCTGGTGGACTGCCGAGGGAAGCTCTCGAGTGAGCCGGGCAAGGCCCTGAATCTGACGAACGGATTGAAGTTGCGCACGAGCGGGGTGGTGAACCTGGAGAACGGGACGTTGACGGTGACGGGCTCCACCTCCACGACCAGCGGGCAGTTGAAGGCCGCCTACATTCACGTCGGGCCCAACCCGACGGCGAAACTCACCCAGACGATCGGATCGGTGCAGGCGACGTGGAATGTCCAGGTCGGCGCCGGCGCATACGTCATGAACGGAACCGGGACGCTCGACGCATCCCAGCTCGTGCTTGGCGGCGAGGGGGACGGGTATTTCACCCAGAATAACGGTTATCTGACCGTGGAGGGGGGCGCGATACTGATCGGAGACGCCGCCGGTTCGGGGACCTACCAACTCGTCAACGGCAGCAGTTCATCGTACGGGGTCTATATCGGCGGGTGCCCCGACTTCTACGGCAAACCGCAGAAGGGCGACGGGCACTGGGTCCAGAGCGGCGGCACTGCCACCACCAACTACGTGACGGTCCGGGGGGTCGTCCACGACGCCACCGTCGATGTCTCCGGCGGCACGATGATGGCGAGGAACATGATCGCCTCAGGGATCAACGGCACGTGGGGCGTCTTCCGCCAGACCGGCGGGGTGGTCTCCGCCGCGGACTCGGATTACTACCAAGGGATGACTCTTGGCGACGTCACGGGCGAGCAGGGGAGATATGAGTTGAGCGGGACGGGCCTTCTGCACGCCTCCAACCTGTTCGTGGGCCTGGAGGGGACGGGCGCGTTCCAGCAAACCGGCGGAGCCGTTACGGTCTCCGACAAGCTGGGGATAGGTTTCTGGTATTCCGCCCAGGGCGATTACCGGATGGATGGCGGGACGCTGACGGTTCAGGGCAATGAGTACCTGGGCTTCATGGGTGCCGGACGGTTCGTGCAGAGGGGCGGGACGCATACGACGCCCCAGACGTTCATGGGATACTACACGGGCAACGGGGGGCCGGTCTTCGGCAGCTACGACCTGCAGGGCGGGCAGTTCCAGCCCGGCTCGTTGAACGTGGGGTACACCGGCACCGGAATGTTCACGCAAAGCGGCGGGAGCAACTCCACGGGTTCCCTGACGTTGGGCAACCAGGCCGGCGCCCACGGCGAGTACCGCCTCTCCGGCGGCACCCTGACGGTGACGGGTGGCCTGATCGTCGGTAATGGCGGGACGGGAACCTTCGGCGTCACGGGGCCCGGCCCGACGATCAGCACGGGCTCGTACGCCCAAGCCGCCACGGGCACCCTCGTCAGCGAGGTCACCGCCACCGGGCTGGCGCCCATCACGGTCAACGGCCAAGCCGCCCTCAACGGCGCCTGGACGGTCCTGGATGACGCGGCGCCCTTCGGAACGTTCAGTGTGCTGTTCGCCAAGGGCGGGATCTCGGGCACGTTCTCGGCCATCAGTCTGCCCGGGCAGAACTGGCACTGGGGCGTAACGGGGGGCAAGACCCTGTGGGTGTCCCACGACGTGCCCGAGCCGGCGACGGCCCTGCTGCTGGCGGGCGGCGCCCTGGCGACCCTCCGCCGCCGGGCCCGGAGGGGGCCAGCGGAAAACGCTATTGCGGGCGAGCCCCGGGGCGGATAAGGTGGAACCATGGGAAACGAACACATTAACGTGTCCCTGCGGGGGCGAACAATTCGAGTGGCCGTATACGCGACGACCGTCGCGACCGCCTTGGCCGGCGTGGGCGTTTTGGCCGCGAACGCCAAAGACAGGAACGCCCCCCCCGACGTGAGGCGGCCGGCGGCGATGAAGGACTACCAGACCCGCTACTACCAGTTGCACACCGACCTCCCGGCGGACACGGTGACCGAGGCCAAGAGGCGGTTGACGCTGATGGCTGAGGAGTATTGGGCTCGCACGAAGAGCTTCGGCGGGGTGATCCGCGATCGGATGGACTTCTTCATCTTCAAGAACTACGCCGACTACATCGAGGCCGGTACGCCCCCGGACAGCGCGGGCGTGTTCATGCACTGGACCTCGGGCGGCAAGCGGAACGGGCGGATGATGGCGATTCTGTCTTCGCCTGAGGACTGGCACGTTGTCCAGCACGAGGGGTTCCACCAGTTCGTCCACATGACCATGTCGGGCGATATCCCCATATGGTCCAACGAGGGGCTGGCCGAGTATTTCGGGGAGGGGATCTGGACGGGCGACACGTTCGTCCTGGGCGTCGTGCCCGAACGCCGGTTACGCCGCGTCGTCAAGCTCATCGAGCAGGACCGCATGATGACCCCGCTCGACATGATGAAACTCACCCACGAGGATTGGAACTTCGGCCTGTCCGGCCGAAACTACGACCAGGCCTGGTCGATGGTGCATTTCCTCGCCCACGGCGACGGGGGCAAGTACCAGAACGCCTACGCCGCCTTCCTCGGCGCCGTCGCCAAAGGCCAGCCGTGGGAAAAGGCCTGGATCGACCGGTTCGGGCGAGACACCGACAAGTTCCGGAACGTGTACTCGGCCTGGTGGAAGGCCCAAGGCGCCAACCCGCCGACCGAGCCCCAGACCAGAGCCCTCGTGCACACGATGACGAGCTTCCTGGCCCGGGCGGCCGTGCTGAAACTCAAGTTCGAAACCTCCGCGGAGTTCTTCGCCGCCGCCAAGGACGGGAAACTCAAGCTCGACCCCGTCAAACAGGTGGCCCTGTGGCTGCCCGAGGCCCTGCTCTCGGGCGCTCTGGCCAAAGTCCCCAAGGCCGGCGACTGGAGCCTCGACACCAAGGCCGCTCCCAAACTGCTTCTCACCGACCCGCAGGGCGGCAAGTTCGTCGGATCCTACATCCTGGGCGAAGGGAAGGTCACGACGCAGGTGGCCTACACGCCCCCGCCCAAGTCCGCGACCGCGCCGGCCAAACCGGTCTCTGGTTCGTCGTCGTCCTCGGACCCGGATCCGTTGGAGGAGTAGCGCCTTCCCACGCTACTCTCCCCTCGATGATCGCCACTGTCTCACACCTGGGCGAACTCGCCGCCGGCGCGACCGCCTTCATGTGGGTCGCCTCCGCCGTCGCCTTCTCCCGCGCCGGAAAGACCATCGGCTCCCTCACGGTCAACGTCATCCGCATGGCGATGGCTGGCGTGCTCTACGGCCTCCTCGGGGCCGCCTTGGGCCGCCCGCTCCCCCTCGACGCCCCGCCCGCCGCCTGGGGCTATCTGACGGCCTCCGGCCTGCTGGGCTTCTTCCTGGGCGACCTGTGCCTCTTCGAGGCCTACGTCCTGATCGGCCCGCGGCTGAGCCTGCTGATCCTCGCCCTCGTGCCGGCGATCTCGGCCGTCCTGGCCGTCCCGACCCTGGGCGAGTCGCTCTCCCTCCGCCAATGGCTGGCGATGGGCGTTACACTCGCGGGGGTGGCCTGGGTGATCCTCGAACGCCGCCAACCCGGCGACGCCCTCCCGCATCGCCACCGCGTCACCGGCGTGATCCTCGCGACCCTGGCCGCCTTCGCCCAGGCCGGCGGAACCGTCCTGAGCAAGATCGGCATGCGGTGCGGCTACGACCCGCTGGGGGCCTCCCACATCCGCATGCTCGCCGGCCTGGGGGCGTTCCTGGTCCTCATCACCGTCCTGCGCCGCTGGGGCGACGTCGCCGCCGCCCTCCGCCTCCGCCGCCCCATGCTCCAGGTCGCCCTGGGCGCCGCCACGGGCCCGTTCCTGGGCGTCTGGCTCAATCTCCAGGCCCTCAGCCTCGCCGCCGTCGGCGTCGTCAATACCATCATTGCCACCAACCCCGTCCTCATCCTCCCCGTCGCCATCGCCCTCGACCGCGAACGCGTCAGCCTCCGCGCCTGGGCAGGGGCCCTCCTGGCCCTGGCTGGCGTGGCCTGGCTGGTGCTCTGAGGAGACAGGGGGGAGACAGTCCACGGATCACACGGATTACATGGATTCAGAAGAAGCGGGAGGGAGCCGACGACCCAAACACGCCAGTGACGCTGTGTCGCTTCTTCCGTTTCTTCTCAATCCATGTAATCCGTGTAATCCGTGGACTGTCTCTTCCCTGTCTACGCGTCCGGCCACTTCCCCGCGTCCACGAATCGCCCCAGGTCTCGCATCGAGATCACCATGCACCCGGCCTGCTTGAGATACCGCATCTGGTCCCGGAACGCCTCCGGGTCCGTGTTTACCCACGGGTGCTCCACGTCCGGGGCGCCGTGGTAGTTCAGCACCGCGATCTTCCCATCCCGCGCCTGCTCGACCAGCCAGAGGATGTCCTTCATCTCCCACCCGGGCCCAGGCCCGCCCGTCGTCGGCACCAGCAGCGGCTCATGCACCCGCGGGTCATACGCAGGCCCGCGCCGGTCCTCGCCCGAACACTCCGGCCAGGGGCCGCGACGAGCGAAACGGTATCCCTTCTCCTTCAGCACCGCCACAATCTCCGGCCCGTGGGCGTATCCCGGATACGCAAACGTCACCGGCTGCGAGATCCCATGCTCGCGGCACTTCGCCTCGACGTACTCGACCTCCTCGATCAACTCCTCCCTCGTCAGTTTCGAGCAGTCCCGATGCCCGCCGCCGTGGTTGCCGATCTCAAACCCCATCTCCTCGAGTTCCCTTGCCTGGTCCCACGAGACGTAATTAGCCGCCTGCCCGCCGGAGAAGCGGTAAAACGCATCGCTCACATAAAACGTCCCCCCAAACCCCATCTCCCTCAGCATCGGGGCCGCCACCGTCAAGTCCGACAGGCACCCGTCATCAAACGACAGCGCCACCGTCCGATCCGGGATCTTCTCCAGCGTCTTCTTCATCGCGGGCATCCTCTCTGGCGTCGCTGGCCGATGGCAATCCTTGGGATGGCGGCACACCTTCTTCGCTCCGGACAAGCGAGAATCCCTCGTCTAGCCGCGACCCGACAAATCACAAACATGGGGAGAGCGTGCGGACGCTCTCCCCAAACCCCTCTTTCCGGCCCACACCGCCCCCCAAGAAGAAACCGGATAGACAAGTCGCGCGGGGATCGGGCACGCCGTTGTTCTGGCCGGTGTGGGCCGGGGAAGGGGGTCCGGGGGAACCGCCGCCGGGTCCCCCGCGAGCGGCAACCAAGTGCGCGACGGAAGGAATTCGATGATGCGGGATCCACTTTGGGTGTGGCCCCGCTTTCAATCGATCCCCCGTCTACTTCTTCCACCCCGGCAATGACTTGATTGTCTCGCGCAACTCGAGCACTTCCACCGGGCATTGCTCCCAATCATGTTTCCAGCACACGATCAGGTCGCAGCCCTTCGGTGAATGCCCATGAGGGCGGAAATCGGACGAGTCCAACTCGAACTCGATCAGGCACTTCTTGTATCGCTTTCTTCTTCCTGGAATTCGCCTCTGAGCCTCGCAATCGGGAAACTCCCCACGCTGGCAGACTATCTCGAACCCCAGTTCCTCGGCAACGACAGAGAACATCGACACCACTTCCATCTCGTACGTGGGCTTGTAAGCGAAGGCCCGAAATCCCAGAACGGCGCCATGTTGGTGCTCGCGAATCGGCCCATTTCCCTCCGACCCATCTTGCCCCAATCTCTCCTTCTCTGCTTGGAGAATCGCAAGGAGTTCACCCGGGATACTCGTGGGCTTGCCCGTCAGGAATTCAACAGCCCTCCGCTTGAACGCCAGATAGCCGCCATACTTGCGAGAGAAGAGGTGTTGACTGTGCCCGGTTCGCCTTGCCACCTGATTCAGCGTCGGGATTGCTCTCAGTTCCGTCAGGATATCCAGAAACTTGGTTGCCATTTCCTCAAAAGGCTTTTCCTTATGAAAGAAGGGATGCGCCTTTAGTCCAGCGGCAGCAAGGGCCTTGGCCCATCCTCCGAATGTTCTGCTCGGGGTTATGGGGTTAAGAGTTGAATGTTCCCGGAAATCTGTCTGCGAGATGAATTCTCTTCCGACGAGACTGGCCACACGTTTGAGTTCGGCAATTAGGACCTCTTTACTGATGGCCCGGTTGGGAACGAGATTCTCCCTCCCCGTGGGGCCAGAATCGACTCCGGCAGCCGCACATGCGTCAGACCAACAGTCGAAAGAACCAAGGATCCGGCGTTTTGTGATTCCGGTGATCTTCTGAAATTCCGCGAATTTCAGTCGCGATACCCCCAGTTCCTGGGCGGCTGTCCGGATACGTTCGATGAGTTCTTCTCGCGTCAGGCTTTGGCCCATGTTGGTCCTTTGCTCCCGCAATGCAAGGTTGAAGATGCCGGTTCATTATCCCCCGCCCCTTCCTTCAGGGCAAGATCGGCCCAAGTTAGTGCCAGCCCGCAGGGCGACTGCGCGTAGCCCCATGCGACGAAGGAGCGTGGGGATCGAGGATCGCCGACAATCGTTCTTCTTCTTCTTCTTCTTCTTCTGGAGCCCCGTCAGGGGCGATTGAAAGCCGGGTCGCCTTCGCCGTCAGTCGCCCCCCGGCGGGGGCTCAAGAAGAGGGGGGAGGGAGGGGAGGGGCGGGCCGCCGCGGATCCCCACGCTCGTTCCTCGCATGGGGCTACGTGCAGCCGCCGCCCTGCGGGGGCTTG
The DNA here is from genome assembly GCA_026693065.1 of Planctomycetota bacterium. Taxonomy (GTDB): domain Bacteria; phylum Planctomycetota; class Phycisphaerae; order SM23-33; family SM23-33; genus JAPLNA01. The sequence goes on along the minus strand of JAPLNA010000118.1, from coordinate 9,133 downwards.
AATCCAGGCCGGGGTCGACGGCGTTCCGCCGTTCAGTCCAAGACATCGTCGCGGCCGCCCGGATGACGTAGGGGCGACCAATCTGGGACTTCTCCCCCGGGCTGGATGCCGATAGAATGGAGAGAGTTCGAAGAGGAAAGACCATGGCGTTCAACAGGATTACTTGTGACCCGGCGAGTATGAACGGGCAACCGTGCATTCGTAATCTTCGCTTGACCGTCCGGCGAGTGCTGGAGGTTGTGGCGACGTATCCCGATCGCGCGGAACTTCACAGGGAGTTCCCGGAACTGGAAGACGAGGACATCCGGCAGGCGTTGGAGTATGCCTCGGCCGTCCTCGACGGCAAGGTCGTTGGGACATAACCCCTTTGAGGATCCTGGCCTGGTGTTGTCGCGAACAACGCGAACTCGGCTGGGATAGCGTTTACCCTCTTTCCCCCGTTCGCGTAGTTCGCGGCTGCCCCATTGCCCCGACGGCCCGGATGGCGTAGCGGCGGCCGAGGCGGCGGCGGGTGATCAGGCCGGCGGATTCGAGGTTCGCCAGGGCCAGGTGCATCGCCCGTCGGGTGCAGCCGGCCAGGCGGGTCAGGTCGGTCTCGGTGGCGTCGGCCAGGCCTCGTTCGGCCAGCGCGATCAGGACCTTGGACCGCATGTCGCCCTTGAGTAGGGAGCGTAGGGTGAACGAGGGGTTGTGTCGGGCGATCCACGCGGGCGGTCGCATGGCACCGTGCTTGAGTTTGTCAATCGGCTGGGCCCAGAGGCCCCACCGGCGGGAGATCGGGCCAGCTCCTTGTTTGGCCAGGCGGGCCATGCCAGGTGACGTTCGGTACGCGTCGAAGAGCGGTTCGGGCGGATTCCACGGCCGGCAATGTCCGATGGCCGGGGCAAACCGGTCAGCACCGATGAACTGATGTGCCGTTTCCAGGAGCAATCCCAGCCGAGCGGAGTCGCGGCCGTGGAGATTCGTGGCCAGGCGGGTCAAATGCTCCACGTCGACAAGTGCCTGGTACTCGGCCAACCAGGTGACGGCCATCACGAGCAATCGCGGATTGTCGGCCAGGCCCTTAGCCGTGTCGATCAGGAGTTGCTCCAGATCGACCGGGCCTGGCCAGGGCGGGACGTTGAAACCGGCGCCCCAGTACTTCCACTGGGCCGCCAAGGCGGACCGGGCGTGGGGTTCGCTCATGGCGAGACCTCCTTCTCGATCTCCGCCAGCAGCGCAAACGCTCGGGCGAGCTGGGCGGGCTTGATGTGTTTGCGCCATGGGCCCTTGAGCGAATCCAGGTAGGCCCGCATGAACGCGATATCATCTCGGGTTAACGACTCGAGTTGGGCACGGATATCCAGGATATCCTGCTCCCGGCCGGCGTGGAGCTTCATGGCCAGAAGATCCTGCCGGCCCAACGACGTTACCTTGAGCTTGCCGAATGTGCCGACGTTCACGCACCGGGTTTGCCACCCGTCGGGCAGCGTATCCAGCGTGCCGAAGGTCATGAAGTCATCGTTGAGCCAGTCGGGGTCGAGGTCGAGTTCCTCGGCGGCCTCCCGTCCCGCCTGCAGCAGGGCGCGGCGGGGCTGAGTGGGCGGGTTGATGTTCACGATGTCGCAATCTTCCGTGACGCGGTCCGCCGCCCAGATTCCCAGGAACATGCCGGCGGCGCCGCCGGCGATGACGATTTCCACCGGCCCGGGCCAGTCCAGCTTCTTGCCGGTAAGGCGGAGGGCGGCCAGAAGGGCCTTCTTGCCGTAGGGTTCGGGACTCATGTCGATTCTCGGTTCCTAAGGAGCGGGTTCTATACGCATACTAATAATATACATATCGGGCGGTCGGGGCAAGAAGAATACCCCCGCCGGAATCCCCCGGTTCCTCGTTCCTCGTTCCACGTTCCCAGTTCCCGGTTGCCCGGTCCCCGTGCCCCCCGGTAGGATATCCGCATGGCTAACACGACTCCGCGAATCGCCGTGCTGATCCCGTGCTACAACGAGGAGGCCGCCGTTGGGAAGGTGGTGGACGACTTCCGCCGGCAGTTGCCCGAGGCGGTGATCTACGTCTTCGACAACCGCTGCACCGACCGCACGGCCGTGATCGCCCGCGAGCATGGCGCCACCGTGCTTTTCGAGCCCAGGCAGGGCAAGGGGTTCGTGATCGAGGGCATGTTCGAACGGATCGACGCCGACTGCTACGTGATGGTCGACGGCGACGACACCTACCCGGCTGACAAGGTCCACGAGCTGGTCGCGCCGGTGCTGGCCGGGCAGGCCGACATGACCGTTGGGCTGCGGGTGGCCGCCGATGAGGGCAAGGCCTACCGCCCGCTGCACGTGCTGGGCAACCGGCTGGTGCGGGGGCTGGTGAACGTGATCTTCGGGTGCAAGTTGACGGACATCATGTCGGGCTACCGGGCGTTCAATCGGAAGGTGATCGCCCGCGTGCCGGTGGTGTCGGCGGGGTTCGAGGTCGAGACGGAGATGACGATCCAGGCGTTGTACTATCAGTTGCTGATCGTGGAAATCCCCGTACCCTACGGCGCCCGCCCCGCCGGCAGCGCCAGCAAGCTCCGCACGTTCCGGGATGGCGCCCGCGTGCTGTGGAAGCTCTTCAACCTGGCCCGGGCGTTCAAGCCCCTGACGTTCTTCGGGCTGGTGGCGATCGTGCTGGCCGCCCTGAGCATGCTGGCCGGAGCGCCGGCCGTCCACGACTACTTCGCCAACCCCGGCGGCGTCGTTACCCACGTGCCGCTGGCGATCCTGGCCACCGGACTGATGATCCTGGCCGGCGGGTGCGTGTTCCTGGGCGTGATCCTGCACGCGGTGAACTGGCGGTTCAAGGAACTCCACAACGTGCTCTGCCGCGGGCGAAGCCGCCAGGACGCCATCGACGAACGCTGAGGGCGGGGATTCCAGTCAACACGCCAACACGCCGGCGTTCGGGAACGCGAATGAGGAAGGTGGTATTCATCCTGGGTTGCACCGGCTGCGGCAAGGGCGCGGTGGCGCGGGAATTCGCGCGGCGGATCGGGGGGCAGATCGTCAGCGTCGACTCGATGAAGATCTACCGTCGGATGGACATCGGGACGGCCAAGCCCTCCCCGGCCGACCGATCGAGCCTGCCGCATCACTGTGTGGACCTGGTCGAGCCCAGCGAGAGCTTTTCGGTGGCGCAGTTCGTGGCCGAGGCCGACCGGGCGATCGAGGGGATCTCCGCTGCGGGCGGCGTGCCGGTGGCGGCGGGGGGGACGAGCCTGTATATCAAGGCCCTGACGGAAGGGCTTTTCGAGGGCCCCTCGGCCGACGCGGGCGTCCGCGAGCGGCTGACGGAACGGGCCAGGCGTGAGGGCCCGGCGGCGCTGCACGCGGAACTGGCGGAGGCCGACCCGGCGGCGGCCGAGCGAATCCACCCCAACGACGAGCGGCGGATCGTCCGCGCCCTCGAGGTCTTCCAGGCCACCGGCACGCCGATCAGCCAGTTGCAGCGGCAGTGGGACTCGGGGGCGAGGCGGTACGAGTGCGTGATGATCGGCCTGCGGCGGGACCGGGCCGACCAGGCAAGGCGGATCAACCTGCGGGCGAAGCGAATGATGGACCTGGGGCTTCGCGATGAGGTTTCGGCCCTGCTGGCCGAGCCGGCGGGGCTGTCGCTCCAGGCCGCCCAGGCCGTCGGCTACGCCGAGATGATCGACCACCTCCAGGGGCTCTGCTCGCTGGAGGAGGCCTTCGAGCGGATCAAGATCAACACCCGTCAACTGGCCAAGAAGCAGCGAACCTGGCACCGGCGGTTCGAGGGGACGACGTGGTTCGATCTGGGCGCCGACGACCCGGCCGCCGAGACGGCCGGGAGAATACTCGAACAGATGGGGGCCTTGTTGCGAAAGGAAACCAGATGAGCGTCGACTTCAGAGTGATCAGCCTCGGGACGTTGTCGCGGAACCGGTTGTGGGGGGAGGGGGCGGCGGTGCGGACGGCGCACGCGACGACGACGCTGGTGATGGCGGGCAAGAGGCGGATCCTGGTGGACCCGGGCCTGCCGGGGCAGATCCTGGGCGCCCGGTACAACGAGCGGACGGGCGGGTCGCTGGCGGATGTGACGGACGTGTTCTGCACGACGCTTCGCCCGGCCCATCGCCGCGGGCTGGAGGCCATGCCCCACGCCAAGTGGTGGTGCAGCGAGAGGGAACTGGAGAGCTACGCCCAGCACCTGGAAGGGCTGGCCGAATCGGCGGGGCGGCTGGCCGGCGACGACGCGACGGCCCTGGAGGCCGAGCGAAAGTTGATCGGGCGATTCCTGGGGGCCCCGGAGAAGTTCGACGAACTGGTGGGCCTGTATCCGCTGGAAGGCCCGTCGGTCGGATCGGCCGGGCTGCTGCTGACGCCCCCGACGCGGACGATTCTGATCGCCGGCGACGCCGCCCTGACGATCGACCACGTCGAGCGGGGTCAGGTCTGGGAAGGCGGCGTCGACCCCGAGGCGGCGATGGCCAGTCTGCAGGACATGCTCGAGGTGGCCGACCTGATCGTCTGCGGGCACGACAACGTCATGGTCGCCCCCCGGGCCGTCGCGTAGGACGGCAAATTCGAGTTTCGGATTTCGGGTTTGCCGTCACTTCGCGTCGAGCCACTTGACCAACGCGGTGGTGACCCCCTCCAGAAGATCGCGGGCGCCGCTGTCCGGGCCGTTGGAGAGGATGGAGAAGGCCACGCAGAGCCGCCCGTCCTTATCGGCGACGTAGCCGCTCAGGCCGTGGACATTGTTGATGAATCCGGTCTTGGCGACGATGCGGCCGAGGACGGCCTTGTCCTTGCCTTTGAAGCGGGACTGCAGCGTTCCGTCGACGCCGGCACGGGGGAGCGACTCGACGAAGATCTTGGCGTCCTTGCGTTCGAGCACGCCGGCCAGGAGGGTCGTCATCGCCGCCGGGGTTACGCGGTTGTGCTTGGACAGGCCCGACCCGTCGCGGAGGTCCATGCTGCCGGCGGGCAGGTGGTAGGTGGAGGTCAGGACGGATTCCATCGTGCGGACGCTACCGGCCCAGGTTCCGTCGCCGGTGCGGAGGAGCATGCACTCGGCGGCCATGTTGAGGCTGCGTTTGTTCGCTCGCGCCATGACGGTCGCCAGGGGAGTTACGGTGGAGGCGATGGCCTTGGCGGAGGCGGGCTTGTCGGTGGGGGACACGACGGCCAGGCTCGCCGGCGCGGGCATGCCGGCGCGGACGATGCGGTCGGCGAGCACGCGCCCCAGGAACAGGGCCGGGTCGTTGACGGGCACGTGGCGGGGCTCGGTGCTGGAGCGGGAGACCGTGCCGGTGAGGGTCCAGGTCGCGTCGTTGTCGGAGAGCTTCAGTTGCCAGGCGGTCTTGCCGCCCGCGCGGGTCTGGTCGTTGACGTGGAAGAACTGACCCGTCGGCGAGACGACGGTCTGGCGGACGCCGCTGACGACCTGGAAGGAGACGTCGATGCAGTTGTTCTGGAAGTTCAGGGCGGCCACCGGGGCTTCATACCACGAGTCGTACTGGGCGGGGGACCAGTCCTCGTGGCGGTAGCCCGTCCCGGGCGTGCCGCAGGCCAGCAGCAGGCGGCGGACGCCCTTGCCGTCGGTGGCGGTCTTGAGGGCCTGCGCCCAGCGGTCCAGCTCGGCGTAGACGCTGATTTGGGCGGCGTCGGCCAGGTTCGGGTCGCCCAGGGTCGGGTCGAACTGCCCCGTGACGTACAGGGCGTCGCCTTCCAGCCAGGCCGTCGTGGTGAATTTCGCCTCGCCGCCCAGGGTCGTCAGGGCGAAGATGCTGGTGAAGACCTTCAGATTGCTGGCCGGCGTGCAGAGCCTTGTCTCGTTGAGGGAGGCCAGCTTGGTCCCATCCCGGAGGTCCACGACGCTGAGCCCGACGACGGCCTTGGGATTCTTGGCGGCGTGGTCGGCCACCAGGGCGTTGATGCTCGCGCCGGGACCGCCCGCCGGGGCCGGGGGGGTGATAGACAGCAGCGAAGCCAACACGACAAGGGGCAAGCGTACGTGATTCATGAGTCCTGTCTACTCTCCAAAGCAGGTTCCGAAGGCCCGGGCGGCGGCGATCAGCGGGTAGTCCAGCGGCACGGTGCGCACTTTGTTGGCGACCTGGTCGAGGGGGACCGAATCGATCTTGCCATCGCGTTGTACCACAAGGCGGCCGAACCGTCCGGCCGTCAGCAACTCGTAGGCGTGATAGGCGAACCGGGTGGCCAGGAGGCGGTCGTGGGCGGTGGGGGTGCCGCCGCGTTGGATATGCCCCAGGACGCTGACGCGGCTGTCGAGTCCGGTGAGTTTCTCGACGTTTTCGGCGACGAACTTGCCCACCCCGCCCAGGCGGATGGGGTCGGGGGAGTTGTCGATCACGCGGTCGACGAAGCGGTCGTGCCCGGCGGGGGCGGCACCCTCGCCGACGGAGATGATGGTGAACCCCCGACCGCCGCGGCTGCGCTTGACGCAGTAGTCGGCGACCTTGTCCACGTGGAAGGGGATTTCGGGGATGAGGATGACGTCGGCGCCGGTGGCCACGCCGGCGTGCAGGGCCAGCCAGCCGGCGTAGCGACCCATGAGCTCGACGACCATGACGCGGTGATGGCTGCTGGCGGTCGTGTGGACCTTGTCGAGGGCGTCGGCGGCGGTGGCCACCGCCGTGTCGTGCCCGAACGTGATCTCCGTGCTGCACAGGTCGTTGTCGATCGTCTTGGGCACGCCGACGATGTTGAGCCCCCGGGCCGCGAGCTCCGCCGCCCCGCTCATCGTGCCGTCTCCGCCGATGACGACGACCGCGTCCAGCCCGGCCAGGGCGTAGTTGCGGACGACCTGGTCGCGGACGTCCCGGACGGTCCACCCGCCGGCCCCGTCGGGCAGGGAGTATTTGGCGGGGTTGGCCTTGTTGCACGAGCCCAGGATCGTCCCGCCGCGCGTGAGAATCCCGCTGACGTCCAGCCGGGTCAGGTCCCGCATGCGGTTCTCGATAAGCCCGAGATACCCGTCCTCGATTCCGACGACCTCGAGCCCGCCGGACATGGCGGCCTTGGCCACGCCGCGGATCACGGCGTTGAGACCGGGGCAGTCGCCCCCGCCCGTCAGAATCCCGATGCGTTTGAGTCCTGCGACCATGGCGTTCTCGTCCTTGACCAAGAGGCCCGGCCCTTCCATCAGGCCCGGGGATGAGTATAAGGTAATACACTCGTCCGTTCTGCCGATAACAAATAGTGCGGCCGCGTCGAGAAAGAATCGACGCGCCGGAGGCCACGGCATGAGTCAAACGTCAGGAATCGAACGTCGCGTTCACCCGCGCTACCCGCTCGCCGAGAGCGTGGAGTTTTTTCATGGCCCGACGCGACGGGATTTTCCGGCCCTGTGCAGGGACATTTCCCACGGGGGGATGCTGATGTACGTACCGGCGGCGACCCCGGTGGCCCCGGGGCAGAGCGTTCGCCTCCGCGTCGCCGGGGGGCTCAGGCCGCCCGTGGCCGAACTGAGCGGGCAGGTGATTCACGCCACCGTCGTCCGGGTGGACCGCGGGGCGTTGCTGACGGGCGGGCACATCGCCCTGGCCGTACGGTTCGTGGGCACGTCGAGCTGAGGGTCGTCCTGGTTGCGTGGGTTCTCCGGATGCGGGTGCCGGGGGCGAAGGGGAGGGATTTGTTGCTCTTGCATGGGGCGGGGCCTCCGCGTAGACTCTCGGAACCGATTTTGGCCCCCGATGGGGCCTGTAACGGCGCCGATGGGGCGCGAAGGAGTATGTGATGGCACTCAAACCCGTGAAGGCCGGCATTGTCGGCTGTGGAAACATCAGCGGTATCTACTTCCAGGCCAAGAGGACGTTCCCGATCCTGGACATCGTGGCCGCGGCGGACCTGGACGTCGAACGGGCGAAGGCCCGGGCGAAGGAATACGACGTGGCGAGGGTCTGCAGCGTCGAGGAGATGCTGGCGGACAAGGACATCGAGATCATCATCAACCTGACGACGCCGCAGGGGCACGCGCCGGTGAACCTGGCGGCGATCGCCGCGGGCAAGAGCGCCCACACCGAGAAGCCCTTCGCGATTACCCGCGAGGACGGCAAGAAGGTGCTGGCGGCGGCGAAGGCCAAGAAGGTGCTCGTCGGCGGCGCGCCCGACACGTTCATGGGCGCCGGCATCCAGACCTGCCTGAAGCTCATCAACGACGGCGCGATCGGGCGTCCCATCGGGGCCACCGCCTTCATGCTCTGCCACGGGCACGAGAGCTGGCACCCCGATCCCGAGTTCTACTACGAAAAGGGCGGCGGGCCGATGTTCGACATGGGCCCGTACTACCTGACGGCCCTGGTGGCGCTGCTGGGCCCGGTCAAGCGGGTCGCCGGCGCGACGGCCATCAGCTTCCCCGAACGCACCATTACCAGCGCCAAGAAGAACGGCAAGAAGGTCAAGGTCGAGGTCCCCACGCACGTGACGGGCGTGATGAACTTCGCCAACGGCGCCATCGGCACGATCATCACGAGCTTCGACGTGTGGGGCCATCGCCTGCCCTGCATCGAGATCTACGGCGAGAAGGGCACGATCTGGGTGCCTGACCCCAACGGGTTCGGCGGCCCGGTGACCCTCCAGGCCGGCGGCGCGCCCGCCGAAGTGCCCCTCACCCACGCCTACGCCGACAACAGCCGCGGCATCGGCGCCGCCGACATGGCCTACGCCCTCCGCACCGGGCGAAAGCACCGCAGCAGCGGCGAACTGGCGTATCATATTCTCGACATCATGCACGCCTTCCATGACTCCTCGGATACGGGGCGTCACATTAACCTGGAAAGCACGTGCGCGCAACCGGCGCCCCTTCCGACCGGGTTGAAGACGGGCGAGTTGGACCAGTAGGATCAGAGAAGAAACAGAAGAAGAGACAGAAGAAGAAACAGAAAGAGACGGTCGTTCCGACCGCCGCTAAACATGAGGACGGACGCGCGGTGGAGACACCGGGCGTCCGTTTTCTTTCTGTTTTCCCCTCCTTTGTTTAGCAGGTGACGGAACGTCACCTTCTTGCAGTTTCTCCCGACGTCAGATATGGTTCTGTCGACAGGGAGAATCACATGATTATCGCCTACCACGCGATCTTAACGACGTATGGGACGTGGTTACCCAATGACCCCAGGGGATCG
>JAPLNA010000117.1 GCA_026693065.1 Planctomycetota bacterium | reverse complement strand
CGCGTCTGCCAATTCCGCCACGGCCGCGGGTGGGTTCGCGGACCGGTAAGTCTATCCATATTCGCCCTGCTGTCAAGAACGTAGGAGGCGATTTTTGAAAATCCCCTCGCGTGCGGATATAGTGTACCACCATGGCCCAGGCGATCGAGTTCACGAAATCATCCGGCAGCGGGAACGACTTTGTCTGCCTCGACAACCGCGACGGGCGGCACGAGGCGATGCTCAAGGACAAGGCCCGCGTGGCTCACTTCGCCCGCACGATCTGCCGCCGCGGGCTGGGCGTCGGGGCCGACGGCGTCATCTTCGCCGGAACCCCCGAAATCGCCGGCGTCGCCGACATCGCCGCCCGCTTCTTCGAGGCCGACGGAAGCGAGGCGGAACTGTGCGGCAACGGCACGGCCTGCTTCGCCCACTGGGCCATCGCCGAGGGGTTCGTCCCCGACAAAGAGATCGGCATCCTGACCGACGCCGGGGTGGTTCTGGCCAGCCGGGTCGCCCCGCCGTACGTGCGGGTCTGCCTGCCCGTGCCGATGAACATGCAGCGGGATCTGGAGATCGTGCTGGACGGATACCTGTGCCTGTGCGATTTCGCCCTGGTGGGCGTGCCCCATGCGGTGATCTACGTCGACGACGTCGAGCGGGCGGACGTCGCCCGCATCGGGCCCCTCCTGCGGCACCACAAACGCTTCGCCCCCCAGGGCGTCAACGCCAACTTCGTCCAGGTGCTCGAACCGGGCAAGATCGCCCTGCGGACCTACGAGTACGGCGTCGAGGGCGAGACGATGGCCTGCGGAACCGGCTCTGCCGCGGCGGCCATGCTCGCCACCCTCCGCTACCGATGGCAGAACCTCACCTGCGGGCGACGCCCCGTGGAGGTCCTCGCCCACAGCGGAGACACCCTGCGGATCTACTTCACCTGCGATCCGGACGGGTCCATCGTCGACCCGTGCCTGGAGACCGTCGTCCGCGTGGCCTATCGGGCCGTCCTCGCCGACGACCTGGCCGCCGAGGCCTTGCATGTTCAGCATTGACCAGAACTGCCATCCGCTCTGGGACGTCCTGCCCAAGCTCCAGGCCCTCGCCCTGCGCGGCGGGCGATGCACGCACTTCATCGAGGACATCGACACCGCCTTCACCGCCATCGGCGCCGGCCTGGCCGGCGGCACCCTCCGCCTCGCCCGCGAACGCTTCTACTACCGCGGCGGGGCCGACTGGGGCGCCGCCCTGTTCTACTGCGACTTCCTCGGCCGACTCCCCGTCGACCTGCGCGACTGGGAAACCCTCACCGGCCGGACCGTGAACGTCCTGGCCCGCGAACTGGGCCAAACCTGCGAGGCCCTCTACGACGCCTACTCGCCCGGAGACAACTGGCAGTTGATCGGCCCCAGCTACGTCGGCGACCGCGAGCACCACCGGGTGATCGGCGACCTGTCCGTCGCCGAGTGCGCCCCCTTCCTCCGCGAACTCCTGGAAAAAGCCCGGGGCGACATGCTCGAGCGTTTCCCCGCCCCCGACTCCCGCGATCGCGTGACGGCGTGGCTCGCCGGCCAGCAAACGCGGCTCGAACGCCTGCTCGCCCGGCACGCCGGCGGCATGCTGACGGGGCTCTACCGCGACTGGATGGGCGAGCACCTGGGCCATCAGAGCGACCTGGCCCTCACCAGCGACCTGTTCGCCCTCACCGCCTCCCCCCTTCGCACCAAACTGCTGGAGGTCTTTCTCGCCGACTATCCCCGGGCCTCCGGCCTCTACAACCGCGCCATCGCCGAGAGTCACCAGCCCCTGCACCCGCTGGACACCGACGCGGGCGAGTTGCCCTTTTTCGCCACCCTCACCCACCACGGCCGGCTCTGCCGCACCGGCGTGTTCCTCGAAGCCGACGCCCTCCGCATCGGCGCCCAACGCTTCGCGGTCACGGGGGGCAAGCTCCCCCTCGACGCCCTCGCCCGCGCGGGCGTCCGCTGCCTGGCGGGCAAGGCGATCCTCCTGGTCATCCAGGCCCGCCTGGCGCCCGACGGGGCCCCGCTGGCGATGCCCTACCGCGGCTCGCTCTACACCCCCGCGGCCCATCGCCTGGCGGACCTCCTCGCGGAGGCGTCCCTCCTGCCCGCCCCCCTCGCCCCCATCCGCCGGGTCCGTTTCCACCTGCTCGATCAGATGTCCCAACTCCGCACCCCCATCTCCCTCCCGTCCCATCTTCACTCCCTCTTAGGTCCCTCCCCGTTACCCGCTTGCGGTTTCGCAGAGGCGTGGTCCTCCCTCTCCCTCACCGCCTTCGCCCGCCTCGAATCCTTCCGCACCCCCGCCGGGCGTCTCGACTGGCAACGCGACCAACACCCCGCCGACTCCGCCCGCCTGGACGCCCTCGACGTCCGCCGTCGCCAACTCGCCGCCGAGAACCCCAAGGCCCCGGAGATCCGCGACCTCTGGAAACAGGTCAAAGCCCTCCAGGCCTCGCTGCTGGGCAAACTCGTGGAGCAAATCGCCCTCGACGCCCAGGTGTCGCAACTGGACTACTGGGACTCCCGCGGGGCGATCTGGCCCTGGTGCCTGGCCCTGGGCGGCGAGGCCTTCTATCGCCGCGTCCTCCAGGAGGCCGAGGTCTACGACGAACCCGCCGGGCACGACCAGGCCATCCGCGACCACTACCGCCCCCGCATCCAATCCGGGCGCCCGCACTTCGACGTGCTCGACTGGGCCGACGAAGAAAGCCAGCTCGCCCGCTTCGCCGTCCTGGCCGACAACGTTCCCCTCGCCGGGCGGACGCTCCTGGACGTCGGCTGCGGGCTGGGCGATCTGCTGGGCTACCTCCAGCGCCGCGGCCTCGCCGCCGACTACACCGGCGTGGACATCGTGCCCGAGATGGTCGCCGCCGCCCGGCGGATGCACCCGGATGGGCAATTCCTCTGCGCCGACGTGTTCGGCCCCACGCCGCTGTCCCTGAGCAAAACCCCCGACGTGGTCTTTTGCTCCGGCACGTTCAACCTGGACCTGGGCAACAGCATGGGCTTTCTCGCCCGGGCCCTGCCCCGCCTGCTGGCCCTCACCCAACGCGTGCTGGTCTTCAACCTCCTTCACGTCCGCACCGTCTCCAAGTACGACCAGTGCGTCTACCACGACCCCCAGGACGTGCTCGATCTCCTCTCGCCCCTGGGCGTCCGCGCCCGCGTCATCGACGACTACCTCCACAACGACTTCACCGTCCTCTGCGAGAAGGTCAATCCCACCCCCTCCCATTTCCCTCCCCTTCGCGTATAATCCCCCCCGTCCATCGAGGTTTCCCCCGTGACACGAATCGCAGGCATCGACGAAGCAGGTTTCGGCCCGGTCCTCGGGCCCCTCGTCGTTTCCACCGCCTGCTTCGACGTCCCCGACGACCACGCCGGTGAGTGCTTGTGGAAACTCCTCCGCACGTGCGTCGCCCGCACGCCGGGGCGCCGTCGCGGCGGGTCCGTCGTCGTCGCCGACAGCAAGACGGTCTACGACCGCAAGAAGGCCGACGGGCTCCAGCACCTCGAACGGGGCGTGCTGGGCATGCTCGCCACCCGCGACCGCCGGCCGTCCAACCTGGGCGAGCTGCTGGCCTGCCTGGCCCCCGAGGCCCCCGCCCAGGCGAAGCAGGAGCCCTGGCACGCCGACTGCACCGCGCCCGTGCCCGCCTGCATCTCCCCGACCGACCTGGCCCTGGCGAGCAACGTCCTGGCGGCGGGCCTGGCCGGCGAGGGAGTTCAACTGGCCGCCATGCGGGCCCAGTGCCTCTTCGTCCCGGCCTACAACCGCCTCGTCCAGGCCACGCGGAACAAGTCCACCACCCTCCTGGACACCACCTGCCGCCTGCTGGCGTACCTGTGGGGCAAACACCCGGGGGCGGGCCAGACCATGCGGATCTACGTGGACCGGCAGGGCGGGAGGCAGCACTACCGCCCCACCCTCCAGCGGACGTTCGAGGCGTTCGACGTGGCCGTCACGGAGGAAACCGAAACCCGCAGCAGCTACCGCCTGGCCTCGGAGGGCAAGGTGGTGGAGATCCATTTCACCGTCGGCGGGGAAGACGACAACCTGCTGGTCGCCCTGGCGTCGATGATGAGCAAGTACCTCCGCGAACTGCTGATGGCCGGCTTCAACCGCTTCTGGGCCAGCCACGTGCCCGGGCTGGCGCCCACGGCGGGCTATTATGTGGATGGCCTGCGGTTCCACCGCGAGATCACCCCGGCGGCCCAGCGGCTGGGCATCGACCCGGGCGTTCTCTTGCGGTGCAGATAAACTCGCGGGCTCTCTTGACCGACTTAATAGGAAGCAGTATCTATGTACGGCGACAGCAGCCCGCGAAAGGACACGCTATGGCGATTCAGAATTGGTCGGACGATATTCTGGTAGTCGAGCTGAGCGACGACCCGCAGTTCACCGACGACGTGGACTCCCTGCTGGAGCGCCTCGAGACCGACGCCGAGCACGTCGTGCTCAACTTCGAGTCCGTGGGCTTCATCAACAGTTCCAACATCGCCAAGCTCCTCCGCCTGCGGAAGACGCTGATCGGCGTCGACCAGAGCCTCGTCGCCTGCCACGTCAACAACCAGGTCGCGGGCACTTTCCAGGTCACCGGGCTGGACAAGATCTTCGAGTTCACCCACGACATCTCCACCGCCCTGGCCCAACTCCAACTGGCCAACAGTTGACCCGCCTCGCCGGCCCCCATCGGGCCGCGGAAAGTGGGGATTCGCCCGCGCCGGGGGTATAATGTCGCAACTGTGGCAGGCCCCACCGGGGGGCCGATGAAATGAGAACCGCAACGTCGACATTCTTCTTCGCGCTGACCGCCGTCCTCGCCGGCTGCGGCCAGGGGAGCTATTCCATGACCGAGCACAAAGGACTCATCACCTTCAAAGGCAATCCCCTGACCCTCCTGGGCGACCAGGTCGCCGTCGGGCAACAGGCCCCGGCCTTCACCGTCCTGGGCAACGACCTGGCCCCCGTCACCCTCGCCGACTTCAAGGGCAAGACGCTCCTGATCTCCGCCGTGCCGTCGCTGGACACCCCCGTCTGCGACATCGAAACCCGCCGCTTCAACGAAGAAGCCGCCAAGCTGGGCCCCAACGTCGCCGTCCTGACCGTCAGCATGGACCTGCCCTTCGCCCAGAAGCGTTGGTGCGGCGCTCACGGCATCACGGCCGTCAAGACCGCCAGCGACCACCGCGAGGCCTCCTTCGGCCTGGCCTACGGCGTGCTGATCAAGGAACTCCGCCTGCTGACGCGGACGATCTTCATCGTCGACAAGGCCGGCAAGATCGCCTACGTCCAGCGTGTGGGCGAAGTTACCCACGAGCCCGATTACGCCGACGTGCTGAAGGCGTTGGCGAAGGTTTCCGCCTCGTAGGGCTCGCGAAAAATTCTTTTTGCCGGCGTTGAAATACCCGGCAGCGCGCCTAGAGTTAAATGCCCACACAGAGACGGGTCTCCCCCGCCCGTCGAACCAGGCGGCAGAATGGTCTCCCCACGCCAGACTGCCGCCACTTTTTTGCGCCCCTCAGAACCCGGGGCCCCCGGGCCGGGCTGACTCATACCCAGTTTGCATTCTGGACGCTGCAGGCGGGCCTCTTTTCACGCAGGGCAAACACGTCGAGGTTCGCGCGGCGACCGCAGGTACGGGGAGAAAGGGATTTCAAGATTATGGGATTATGGGATTGAAATGCGAAGACAAAACCCACGGAAGAAGGATCGGATGCGATGTTTGTGGCCCGAAGCTACCGGACGACACCGGGCTGCCTCGTTCTTCTCCGAAGCGTTCTTTTCAATCCCATAATCCTGAAATCCCTTTCTCCCGTACCTTCCTATGCCAATGCGCCCTCGACGAAACCGGGGATGAGTCAGGCGGCCCTGGGGCTTGACGGAATCCGGAACAGGGGTATAATCATCTGTATGGTCCACGGTAGCGTGGGCGCAGGGTATCTGGGAAAACCTGTCGAAGTTCAGTTTGCGGTGGATTTCGTGGTACGGCGTCGAAAACAACCGTCTTCCGAGGGAGTTGCCCGATGAATAGTGCCCCCGAACGTCATCTGCCGACTTTCGAGCCGCTGGAACCTCGTCAACTGCTCAGCGGGAGTTCTTGGGCCGACCTGAGCCAGGTCGATTCGTCGTATACCAGCGTCATCATCGGCAGCCACCAGGGCGCCCAGCGCGACGGCTGGGGCTTCGCCGACGGCGACGGCGACATTATCACCCCTCGACTGACCGGCCCGGGCTGGGTCGAGTTGATCTTCGACGGGGACCCCGGATCGTCGTCGCTGTACACCATCCGCTTTCACGACACCAATCGGCGCAGTCACTTTGAGATCGGCGTGAAACAGGACGTCGACTACGGCGACGGCTGGTTCAACTGCGACGGGGACTTTACCGGCGAGGGCCAGGCCGGTCTGGGCCTGCTCGATCTGAGCCGCGTGGATTGGGCCGGTTCCGACGGAATCTTCTTTCACGGCGCCATCGGCACCTTGCGGCTGAGCGATCCGACCGAGGATGACTGCGTCAACACCTGCCCGGCCATTGTCGTGATGTGCGACCCTTCCGATCAACTGAACCTGGTGGCCGGCGACCTGACGGGCCTTTCGGCCCTGACCTGCACGGGCATTCTGTCGGCCACGGTCGATTCTCTCTCTTATCTGACCATCGACGTTCATCGCCTGGCCAGCCTCGACGTCCGCGGCGACTGCACCGGAGCGGAGATCATCGCCGACAGCATCGGGCAGATCTCCGTGCGGGGCGAGTTCCAGGCCACCATCACGTGCAGCGGGTCTATCGACGAAATCGCCGTCAGCGGCGGCGACGCCTCCCTCGACGTCACGTGCGACGGCGCCATCGGCGACATTCGCGTGACCGGGGGCGACTTCTACGGCCAGATCGTCGCGGGCGGAACCATCGACCGGGTCTCGGTGACCTCCGACGTCGTCCGTGAGGACGGCGAGGCCTGGCGTGTCGGCGGGAACATCTGCTCGGCCTGGTTCGAGGCCGCCTCGATCGGAAAGGTTTCCGTCTCCGGGGGCGATATCACCGACACCGATTTCGTCACCACGGGCAGCATCGGCACGATCTCCGCCCAGGCCGTAACCGACCGCTCCGACGGCGACGTCGAGGTCGGCGGCGGGTCGATCAGCAACTGCACCATCACCTCGGGCGGCCCGGTCTCGCGGGTCGCCGACGCCAGCGGCGACATCGAGCTCCCGGTCACGACCGGCGAGATCACTGTCAGCGACGGCGAGGCCTGGGCCCCCGACGCGAACGACGATTCCGCCGGTAGCACCCCTGTACCCGAGGGCGACTCTCCCGCCACCATCCCCGCGGGCGGCGACGAAATCCTTCCCGTCACCTACCCCGTAATCGACGACGGCTCTTCAGACATCCCCACCTGCGATCCGACCATCGGCCTGGTCCCTAAGTTCCATCCCATCTTCCGACTCGTGCTCATCGATGGCAACAGCGGAAATCCGTTCATTTTCATTGACGACCCATCCTGCTTGTACCCCACGGCCACCTTTACCAGCACCGCCGACGCTTACCTGTGCGTGCTCTCCGCCCTGAGCGGCGACTACGCCGTGGCCTTAGACGGGTCGGTCACTGGCTTGACCATGGTTGCCAACGCCGCGGAGCAGGCCCAAACGCCTCCGCTTGACGAACAAGACAGCGGCCCCGCCGATGGCGACGGCGGCGAGTCGGCGCCCGCGGCGCCCCAGGACGCCGTTGTCAGCCAGCCCGGCCCCATCGGCCTGACCGGCGGCGCCGTCGAGACTCCCGCCCGGGCCGAAAACGGCATCCGCGAAATCGCCGGGCCATCGGTGTGGCTGATCGCCCCGGCGTTCTGCTCCGACGTGCGATTGGCCGCCTCGGTGCAGACCGGCCGTTTCGACCCCACCGGCGGCGACGCCGTGGAGTCCCACGGGGGCGATCTCCTCGGCAACCGCTTCGCTTCGGCCGCCATGGAAAGCCTGCTGCTCAAGAGCCCGGTCTCGACCGTTCTGGCGTGATCAGGCCCCCGGGCCGGGCGCGGGGGTGTGTTGGCGGGCGGGGCAATCTCTTCTTGTCTTGGCTCGCCATTGGCGGTATACATCCAGGCTCCCCCGTTTCCTAACCCGGTAATCCACAGCATAGGAAGGACGCTATCATGGCAAAGAAGACCAAGGCCTCCCCCGCCCCGGCCAGCCCCGAGAAGATCCGCATCGGCACGATCGCCAACGGCGGCGGGGCGGCGAATTTCATCCGCCAAACGCTCCCGCACGGCTTCGAGAGCTACTCCGTCATGTTCTGGGCCACCCTGGGCGGCGCGAAGCTGCCCGAGGTCGCCAAGCTGTGCCACGAGGCCCTGGCCGGCAGCAAGGCCGTCATCAGCTCGCTCGGCATGTTCGGTAACCCGCTGACGGACGACAAGGACGGCAAGGAAGTGGTCGACGGCTTCCACAAGTGCATCGACGCGGCCGGGCTGTTCGGCTGCGACCTGGTCACCGGCTTCGCCGGGCGGCTGCCCGACGTGTCCATCGGCGACTGCATGCCGAGGTTCAAGAAGGTCTGGGCCCCCGTCGCCAAGCACGCCGCCGACGCGGGCGTCCGCATCGCCTTCGAGAACTGCGACATGGGCGGGGACTGGAACCGGGGCAGTTGGAACATCGCGCAGAACCCGACGGCCTGGGAGATGATGTTCGCCCAGTTCCCCAGCGAGCACGTCGGGCTCCAGTGGGAGCCCTGCCACCAGATGGTCAGCCTCATCGACCCGATGCCCCAACTGGCCAAGTGGGCCAAGAAGGTCTTCCACGTCCACGGCAAGGACGCGACGGTCCGTTGGGACATCGTCCGCGAGCACGGCGTACACGGCCCGCACCAGTTCGCCTGGCACCGCACGCCGGGCTTCGGCGACTGCAACTGGGCGGACATCATCAGCATCCTGCGGATGGCCGGGTTCGTCGGCAGCATCGACATCGAAGGCTACCACGACCCCGTCTACCGGGATGCGCTGGAGATGACCGGGCAGGTGCACGCCCTGAATTACCTGAAGGGCTGCCGCGGCGGGACGTTCGTGCCGAATACGACGTGAATGCTGAAATCTGAGATCTGAAATTTGAGATTTGAGATTTGATATCTCCAACGGGAACCCGGCCATCGGGTTCCCGTTCTTTCTTGCCTGCCCCCCGCTCCTGTCTTTGCCTTATCTGCATAGCGTATAATCCGGTCAGAGGCCCTCCGTCTTCGAGGGCGGGAAAAGGAGACCGACATGAGTCCAGCCTCCGCGTCGCGCCGGGCGCTCCGGGTTCCTGCTCCATCGGGCCTTCTGCGGACGGCCCTGCTGGTGATGCTCGCCCCTGTCGTCTGCTCGGCGCCGGCCCATGGCACAACGATCGACCCGTTCGTGTGGGAGGAGTTGATCCTCGGGGCAGACTTCGTCGGCATTGTCGAATGCACCGTGGCTGGCGGCAACGTGGCCAAGTACAAGGTGATCGAGACATGGAAAGGGCCAGCCGGTCTGAAGGAGCTTTCCATAGGGATCACCCCTAACTACTGTGGGGGACAGTTCAAAATCGTGCTGGTTGGGCAGCGGCTCTTCGTGGCCGCTTTCAAGGATCCCCCCTGCACCATGACGTCCTCGTTTTCGGCGGGGGGTGTACCCCTTTGGTGGCGGCAGATCCCCTACGACTTCCGCCTGCCTCTCTGGCAAGGGTCGGCGCCGGTTCGGGCCGACGGGAAGTTTGTTCTCCGCGAGTTTCAGGACGACGAGTTGTGGAACGCCCAGGTTCGCGAGATTGCTGACGGGGAGACGTTCACCAAGAACCTGCTCAAGGCCAAACCGGAGGACCAGGAGACATGCCTTCTCAAGGCGGTCACGACCAAGGTGCTCTGTCTTCGGGAACCGTTCA
>JAPLNA010000116.1 GCA_026693065.1 Planctomycetota bacterium | reverse complement strand
CGCGGGCCATCAGGGGCAGGCCCTCGCGGAAGATGAAGATGGTGATCAGGGCCAGCCCGGAGATCGCCGACAGGGCCGCCAACATCAGGATCGTGCCGATGGCCTTCTCTTTGTAGACCGGCGTGAGGCGGCGGAAGACCAGCACGAAGGCCCCCAGCGCCAGCACGGCCGCGACGCCCACCGTCAGAGGCGACCACGTCCCGCCCGCGGAGGCCCCCGCGCCCGGGGCGGGCTTCGTCGCCGGGGCGCTGGCCGGAGTTCCGGCCGGTCGCGTCGCCGACAACGGCTGGCGGGGGGCGCGGATCAGCCCGGCCTTCTGCAGGATGCCCTGGGCGTGATCGGACAGCATGAAGTCGACGAACTTCATCGCGTTCACCGACGGCTGCCCGCGGAAAACGAACAGGAACGGGCGGGAGAGGGCATACGTGCCGTTCTCGGTGCTCTCGTGCGTCGGGGCCACCCCGTCGACGTCCACCTTCTTGAGCTCCGTGCCCACCAACCCCAGCGACATGTACCCGATGGCACAGCGGTCGCCCCGGAGCAGTTCCCGGACGGCCCCGTTGGACTCCTGCGTGAGGGCGTGCTCCGAGATCCGTAGCGGCTCGCCCTTGTGACCGGTCTTGGGATCCACCGTCGCCATCACCATGCCCGAGAACGCCTCACGCGTGCCCGAGCCTTCCTCGCGGGTGATCAGCCGGATCGGGCGGTCGTCCCCGCCGGGCACCTGGTTCCAGTTGGTCCTTTCGCCCGCGAAGGTCGCCCGCAATTCCGCCCGGCTGAGGGTCCGCACCGGGTTGGACGGGTGCACCACCACCGCGATGCCGTCCCGCGCGATCACGATCTTGGTGAACTTCTCGTTGGGCTTCAGGTCGCGGCTGCTCATGCCGATGTCGGCGATGCCCTCGGCGATGGCCCGCAACCCCACCGTCGAGCCGCCCCCCTGGACTTCCACCCGCACTTCCGACTGCCGGGCGTTGAATTCCTGGGCCAGCATCTCCGCGAAGGGCTGGATCGACGTTGACCCGATGGTGCTGACCGCGCCCTCGCGGCTCTTGCGACAGCCGCACACCCCGCACGAGATCGCCGCCGTCAGCGCCGCCGCGACGATCCATGCCGGTACTGCCTGCCAGGTGTTTCTGCGATCCATGCGGTTACCGAGACTCCCTCGTTCGAACTCCGTGAACGATTCCATGCCGGAATGATACGGATTCCCCACCGACGGTCACGTTAAGATTCCATTAAGATCCACCCAACCAACGTCCCTTCCCCCGTTTAAACGGGGGGAATGGAAGGTCGTTGGTCCAGGGAGGAATCGCCGCAGGCGCTGCAGGGATCGGGGAAGGAGTCCCTCACGACAAAACACAAGTCCTACCGCTGAACCGTTGGAAGTCTGAAATCTCCCGGGTTTAGCGGCGGGGCTCGCCCCGCGATTTCTTCTTCTTCTTTGTGTGTGTGCGTGGTGGGAGATGAGCACGCTTAAATAAAGCGCGGCAGGTTGGAGGGGGAGGCCAACCTGCCGCATTTTCCGGCAGCCGGGGGAGAGCTGCCGTCGCTCGACGGCTGCCCGAAGGCGCCATCAAGCGTGTGTGGGCATGGTCACTGTAGCCTGTACGCCCCAGAAGTGTCAAGTGGGATTTTGCAGAATTTTTTTCGCACGAGAATCCCCTCGGTTTTCCGAGAAAAACAAGACAGGAATTCCGGGCGCGGGAGTTTTTCCCTTCGCCCCTGGCCCGCCGGTAGAGCCGGCTACGAGGTTTCCCGCATGCCCAAACGGACGACGCCTAACAAGCCCCCGCGCCCCCTCCGGGCGGCCGGACTCATGTCCGGCACGTCCGCCGACGGCGTCTCCGTCGCTTTCGTCGACGTGCGCGGCCGCCGCGTCCGCCTCCTGGGCCACCTCGACGTGCCCTACACCCCCGCGTTCCGCCGACGGGTCTTCGAGCTCTTCGACCCGGCCACCTCCCGCGTCGACGCCATCTGCCGCATGAACTTCCAACTGGGCGAGATCTTCGCCGGCGCCCTCAACGCCGCCGCCAAACACTGCCGCGTCCCCCTGGCCTCCCTCGACGTGATCGGCTCGCACGGGCAGACGATCTACCACTGCCCGCCCGCCCGCGGCCGGGCCGGCTCGACGCTACAGATCGGCGAGCCCGCCGTCATCGCCGAACGCACGGGCGTCACCACCGTCGCCGACTTCCGCCCCGCCGACGTCGCCGCCGGCGGGCAGGGGGCGCCGCTCGTACCGCTGGCCGACTGGCTCCTCTTCGCCCACCGCGCCCGCCACCGCGTCGTGCAGAACATCGGCGGGATCGCCAACCTCACCTGGCTGCCCGCCCGCGCGGGCCTCGCCGACGTCCTCGCCTTCGACACGGGCCCGGGCAACATGATCCTCGACCGCCTCGCCTCCCTCATCACCCGTGGCCGCCTCGCCTACGACCGCGACGGCCTCCTCGCCGCCCAGGGCCGCGTCTGCCCCAAGCTCCTGGCCCATTTGCTCCGTCACCCGTTCCTCCGCCAGCGCCCGCCCAAATCGACCGGCCGCGAGACCTTCGGCCTGCCCTTCACCGACGCCCTCCTGGCCCGCTCGAAGGCCATGGGCATTTCCCCCCTGGACACCTTGGCCACCGCCACTGCCTTCACCGCCGCGAGCATCGCCCGCGCCTACCGCTTTCTTCCGTCCTGGCCGGCCGAGGTCATTCTCTGCGGGGGCGGCGCCCGCAACCCGACTCTTGTCTCCCACCTGGGCCGCGAACTTTCCCCGGCCCGGGTGGTCCTCATGGACACCCTCGGCATCCCCGCCGAAGCCAAGGAATCCGTCAGCTTCGCCCTTCTCGCCGTCCGCACCCTCCTTGGCCAGAGCGGCAACGTCCCCTCCGCCACCGGCGCGCGTCACCACGTCGTTCTGGGCAAGATTGTGGCCGGGGCGGGTCTCCCCTCGAACCGGCAGAGTCTAGGGTAAGCGGTGCCGCCCTGGAAATGGGTTGCGTGCCGAGTTTGCATGCGGTAGAAGACATCGGAGAAGAAGGCGTAATCTCAGGGAGACGTGGCCATGTACGTGTCGCGAGTAATCATCCGGAACTGGCGGAACTTCACGAAGGCGGACGTCAGTTTTCAGGAGACCGTGTACCTCATCGGTCCCAACGCTTCGGGGAAGTCCAACTTCCTCGACATCTTCCGTTTCATGCGCGATATCGTGAACCCCAATGGCGGCGGGTTGCAGCCGGCGATAGCATCTCGGGGGGGCGTAAACAACGTTCGTAGCCTGGCAGCGCGTCAGCAACCCCAGATTCAACTTGAGTTCGAACTGCGGGCCTCGTTGGCCTCCCGCGACACACCACCGGATTGGCGATACGTCCTATGGATCGGTCAGGAGGGTAAGGGCAAACATCGACCCATCGTACTACGAGAAGAGGCGCACAAAGGCAAGCGGATGCTGTTTGCTCGCCCGGATGAGCAGGACAAGGCCGATCCGGAACGATTGACACAAACGCACCTCGAGCAGATCAACATGAATCGGAAGTTCCGTGAGATCGCCTCGTTCTTTGAGCAGGTCCTCTATCTTCACCTTGTGCCGCAGTTGCTCAAGTTCGGGGGCGGGTTCTCCATCTCCCAGTGGGGTTCGGACCCCTTTGGCCAAAGACTCCTGGAGGGAATGGAGGAAACCGAACGAAATACGCGAGAGTCCAGGATGAAGGTGATCGAGGAGATTCTGCTTAAGGTCATTCCGAATCTCGAGGAATTGCGATTCGTCAAGGAGGAGGTCACGAGGCGGCCGCACCTGGAGATGCGGTACAAGCACTGGCGCCCCAACGCGGGTTGGCAACGCGAAGATCAGTTCTCCGACGGCACGCTACGACTCATTGCGATGCTATGGACGGTGTTTTCCTCCAACAGCATGATTCTGCTCGAAGAACCGGAGTTGTCGTTGCACAAGCGGGTTGTAGAACAGATCCCGGACTTGATATACAAGATTCGCCAGTGCCGGACGAAGCCTGGCGGTCAGATCTTGATAAGCACACACAGCGAGATCATGTTGTCCAGCCAGAGCATCGACGGCAACTTCCTCATTCTCAGACCTTCGGATTACGGGAAAGCGACCTCGATCGACGAGCCAACGGAACAGGATAAGGCAGCCATGTGTGCCGGTTTGTCGCCCGCCGACGTGCTTCTTCCCAAGACGGGGGCGGCTATCCAAAGGGTATAGCATAGCCGACATCTACTGCTATTCCTATGTGGAAGACCGGCCGTCCGAGGAAGTGGTAAAGAAACTCGTGGCGGAGGGAAACACCGCGCGTGCGGAGAAGATACTCTTTGCCGAGGGGTTTCCGGAAGTGACGCATGGGTGTTCGGCCATCAAGGACAAATGCCCCGCGTTTGCGAATATGGCAAAGGCTGGCGTTGCCACGCTGTGCATCACTGATCTCGACAGGAGGCCCTGTGCAAGCGGGTTGATTCGCGACTGGTTTGGAATTCCAAGCTCGAGTCCTATTGTTCTGCCGCCGGAAGTAGTGTTCCGGGTGGCTGTGCGTGAAGTGGAATCCTGGATCATGGCGGATCGCGAGGAATGGGCCAAGTACATCCAGATTCCCAAGGCCAGTTTTGTCGTGGCGCCGGATTCGCTACTGGACCCGAAGCAGCACCTCTTCAGCGTCATTGGCAGAAAAGGCAGGAAGAGTTTTCACAAAGAAATGCTCCCTCGCGGCACCGCCCACGTGGGCCCTCGGTACAACGAAATCATCTGCGAATTCGTCGCCGAGAAGTGGTCTCCGCAGCGAGCGGCCGAGCGGTCGCCAAGTCTGCTGCGAGCTATCAATGCGCTGAAGAAGTTGTGAGACGGGGGGGGGCGGGGTTTCCTCAGGCCGCCGCGGGCGCGGGAGGTTCTACTCCGGCGTCGGCGGCGTGGAGTTTCCTCCAGCGGCGGGACTGATACCAGTTGAAGAGGACGGGGATGAGGAGGTCGATGACTTCGTCGGCGATGAGGAGCCCGCCCAGGACGGGGGCGGCCATGGGTTTGATGATCTCGGCCCCGACGCCGGTGGCCCAGAGCATGGGCATGAGGCCGACGATGGCGACGCCTTCGGTCATGAGCTTGGGTCGGAGGCGATGGACGGCCCCGGTGACGACGGCGTCGGTCAGTTCGGCGAGGCTCTGGATGCCCTCCAGCCCGCCGCGGGCGCGGACGGCCTGGTGGAGGTAGACGAGCATGACGATGCCCGTCTGGGTGGCCATGCCGAAACAGGCGACGTACCCGATGCCGACGGCGACGCTGAAGCGGAAGCCGAAGACGGACTGGAAGATCAATCCGCCCGCCAACGCGCCCGGCACGGCCAGGACCACCAGCAGGGCGTCCCGCCAGTCGTTGAAGGTCAGGTACAGGATCACGAAAATCAGCACGACCACCAGGGGGAAGATGATGCTGAGCATGCGGTCGGTGCGGAGCTTCTCCTCGAACTGGCCGGACCATTCGACGCGGTAGCCGGGCCTGGCCGGGACGGCCGCCTCCACCGCACGCCGGGCCTCTTCCACGAACCCCACCATGTCACGGTCGCGGACGTTCAGTTGGACGTACGAGCGGAGCAACCCATCCTCGCTCTTGATGACGTTGGGGCCCTCGACCTTGCGGATCGTCGCCACTTCCGACAGGGGGATGAGGTACGTCTCGCCGCCGCCCATGCCCGCCGCGGGCGCGGGAGTGTTCATCGCGTCGCCGCCGCCCCCGGCCGGCCCGGTCCCGCGATGCGCCGTCACCAGCGAGTGCGACAGGGCCTCCTGGCTCTGCCAGAAGTCCCGCGCGTATCGCACCCGCACCGGGAAGCGCTGGCGCCCCTCGACCGTCTGCGTCGCCGTCTTGCCCCCCTGGGCCATCTCGACCGTCTCCTGGATATCCGCCACGTTCACGCCGTACCGGGCGGCCTTCACGCGGTCGATGTCCACCTGCACGTACGTCCGCCCGATGATCTGGTCGGCCGAGACGTCGGCGGCCCCGGGAATGCCCTTGAGCACCTTGGCGATCTCGTCGGAGACCTGCTGGATGCCTTCCTGGTCCGGGCCGAACACCTTCACCCCGATGTCCGTCCGCACCCCCGTCGCCAGCATGTTCACGCGGTTGATGATCGGCTGCGTCCAGATATTGCTCCAGCCGGGCATCTGAAGTTCGCTGTCCATCTCCTTGATGAGGTCTTCCTTGGTCTTCCTCCAGAGGAACAGCCCGCGTGCGAACTCCTTCTGGCGCCCGGTGGTCAGGGCGATCAGGTCGTCGGGGGTGGGGGGGCGGGCCTGCAGACCGCTCTTGGCGGCCTGGTCGCGAAGGGCGTACACCAGCAGCGAGTCCAGCGCGCCGGCGGCGTAGCCGACCAGCTCCCGGTTGATCGCCCGCGTCCAGCCGCCCGCGGCGTCGGGGGCGCTCTGCCGCCGGAGGGCGAAGTCTCGCATCGCCCGGTCGAACTGAAACGCCGCGTCCATCGCCGCCTTCTTCAGCAGGGCCTTGTCGTCCCGGGCGGCGCCCTTGAGAATCCCGCGATCGACCATCTGCCCGCCCAGCAGGCCGGCCTCGGTGAGAATGTCCGTGAACTTCGCCTTCCGCTCCGGCCAGCCGTCGGCGGGGCGGAGCGAGACGATCGTCTCGATCATGTCCATGCCCGAGGGGTCTGTCGGCGTGTCGGCCCGCCCGGCCTTGCCGACCACCATCTCTACCTCTGGGAACGTCCGCATGACCGCATCCCGCACCTTGATGTCGTCGGCGGCCTGGGAGACGGAGACCTTCGGCCCCGTCACGGGCATGTCCAGAATACTGCCTTCGTCCAGGGCCGTCATGAACTCGCTGCCCTGTTTGGGCAGGTGCCACGCCATCGCGGCCACCCCCGCCAGGAGCACCAGCGCCAACCCCCGCGCCCACGTGCGGCGAAACACGCCCGCCCCGGCCAGCAGGAGCACCCCCAGCATCGCCAGCCCGTACCATTGCGTGTGCGGGCCCAGCACGCCGAAGAGCCCCAGGCCCACCAGAAGCAGGGCGGCCAGGAACCACACGCCGGCCGCGGGAATGTGCATCAGCCAGGCCAGCACCGGCTTGTAGATGTGGATGAAGCTCCGGACGATCCAGTTCTCTTCCTCGCTGCGGAGCCGCCCCTTGATGAGCAGGGGGATGATCGCGGGCACGAACGTGACGGCCAGCACCGCCACGCCCGCCATCGCGAAGGTCTTCGTGAAGGCCAGCGGGTGGAACATCTTGCCCGACGTGCCCGTCAGGGCGAAGACGGGAATGAAGGAGATCAGCATGATCAGCACGGCGAAGAAGATCGGCTTGCCCACCAGGCGGCAGGCGCGGATGACGATCTCGGTCGTGTCGCCGGTGACGGGCTTGTCGCCGTAGTGCAGCTTGAGTTCGTGCGAGGCGTTCTCCACCATCACGACGGCGGCGTCCACCAGGATGCCGATCGAGATCGCAATGCCCGACAGGCTCATGATGTTGCTGGGCACGCCCAGGTAGTACATCAGGATGAACGAGATCAGCACGGCCAGCGGCAACGTGATGCAGACGACGAACGCGCTGCGGAAGTGGGTGAGGATCAGCAGGATCGCCAGGCTGGCGATGATGATTTCCTCGGTGAGGGCGCGGCCGAGCGTGTGGATGGCGCCCTCGATCAGCCGGGTGCGGTCGTAGAACGGCACGATCCGCACGCCGGGGGGGAGTTGGAGTTCCTTGATGCGGTCCTTGACGGCCTGGGTGACTTTGAGTGGGTTGTGCCCCAGGCGCATCATCACCACGCCGCCGCGGACCTCGTGCCCGTCCTTCTCGAGCACGCTGCGGCGGAACTCCGGGCCCAGTTGCACGCGGGCCAGTTGCGCCACCGTGATCGGCACGCCCCCCCGCTGGGTGACGACGACGTTTTCGATGTCCCGCGCGCCCGCCAGCCACGCCACCCCGCGGACGATGATCTCGGCCTTGGCTTCCTGCACGATCTTGCCGCCGAAACTGGCGTTGCTGCGGGCGAGGGCGTCGTAGACGGCCCCGAGGGGGACCTCGAAACTCCGCAGCTTCGCCGGGTCCACGTCGACCTGGTACTCGCGGACGAACCCGCCCACGCTGGCCACGTCGGCGACGCCCTCGACCTGGAGCTGGTAGCGGACGTTGAAGTCCTGGATCGCCCGCAACTGGTCCAGGCTGTAGCCTTCGCCCTCGACGGTGTACCAGAAGATCTGCCCCAGGGCCGTCGCGTCGGGGGCCTGGTAGGGTTTCACGCCGGCGGGCAGGTACGTTTCCGCCGACCGGAGCACTTCCTCCACCCGCGTGCGGGCGAAGTAGAAGTCCGTCGCGTCGTCGAAGATCACGCTGATCATCGAGAAGTTGAACTCACTCGACGCCCGGACGCTCTTGACGCCGGCGAGTTTCTTCAGGTCCACCGACAGTTTGTAGGTGATCTGGTCGTCGATCTCCTTGGGGCTGCGGCCCATCCAGTCGGTGAACACGATCACCTGGTTCTCCGACAGGTCGGGAATGGCGTCGACGGGCGTCCGCGCGACGCACCACACCCCCCAGACCGCCACCGCCGCCGTCGCCAGAATCACGACGAATCGCGAGCGGATCGAGAACTCGATGAGCCGCGAGATCATTCCGCCCCTGCCTTCCGGTCGCCCGACCCGACGGCGCCGAAGTATTTCGCCGCCGCGGCTGGGTTGAGCCGGTTCTCCGCGTCGACCAGGAACGCCCCGGCCGTCGCGACTTCATCGCCGGCCTGGAGCCCCGCGACGACGGGGAAGAACTCCCCGGCCCGGGGGCCCAGTTTCACCTCCACCAGGTCAAACACTCCCGCGCCCGACCGCCGGTACACGATCGTCCGCGCGCCCGTGTCGATGACGGCCGACTCCGGCACCGAGAGCAGCTTCTCCGCCCGCACCGCTCGCATCGGCATGTTGTCGATCGCGCACGTCGCGGGGGCATCCAACAACCGTCCCGGGTGCAGCGGACAGTAGTACCCCACGGCGTAGCGAGCCGTGCCGGCCGCCGCCACGCTCTGCACCGGCCCCAGGATGTTCCCGCAGTCGTGCATCTTCTCGTCGTAGGGGTTCTGGATCTCCGGGCGAGCGGCCAGCCAGTTGGCCTTCACCATCGGGCAGTACGCCACGTACAGCGGCCCCGAGGCCGGCGCCTGCTCGAAGACCTTGATCGCCGCGTCGGAGACGGCCTTGAAGGTGTTCCGCTGACCGGCCAGGTCCTTGCCCGTCAACTCGCGTGCCCTCGCCGCCAGCGCCGCCGCCGCGGGAATGTCCCCGGCCAGGGCGTCCGCCTTCTTCGCCAGGTCGTCGATCGCCGCTCCGCCCGGGCGGGCGCCGGCGTACTGGGCCGTCAACGCCAGGTACGCCTTCGCCAACGCATCCGTCGTCGCCCCGTTCGCGCGGCTCGTGGGCAGCCCCGCGGGCAGCTCGGCGACCTCGCCGGCCGGCAACCGCAGCGTCGCCGTCACGTACATGCCGGGCTTGAGTTTCTCGGCCGGATTGGCCACCTCCACCCGCGCCGCCAGCGTCCGCGTCGCCGGGTCCACCGTATACGCCACGAACCCGATCCGCCCGGCGAACACGTCGTCGGGGTACGCCCCCGAGGTGATCTCCACCGCCGTGCCGGGTGAAACTCCCGCGATCTCGTTCTCGAAAAGCTTCGCCTGCAACCAGACGGCCGACAGGTCGGCGACCTTGTACAACTCATCCCCCTCCATCACGTACTTGCCCTCGAGGGCCTTTTTGTCGATCACGATCCCGGTGATGGGGGAGGTGATCGTCATGTGCGTCTGGGCCTTGCCCTCGCGGACGATGCCCTCGATCTGCTTGTCGTCCAGCCCCCACAGGGCCAGCTTTCGCCGGGCGGCGTCAACAAGCACGGTCCCCGTGGCCGAGGGATTCTCCCCGGCCGCCTTCACCGCCGTGAGCAACTCCTGCTGCGCCACCAGCAAGTCCGGGCTGTAAATCAATGCCAGCGGATCGCCCTTGACGACCTTCTGCCCGGTGTAGTTGACCAGCAGCTTGTCCAGCCGCCCCTTGACCCTCGCGGTGATCGTCGCCTGCCGCGTCTCGTCGTAGTCCACGGCCCCGACCAGCCGAAACTCCCGGGCCAGCAACCGGAACTCGACCGTGCTCGTGGCGATCCGCCCCATGTCCATCTTCTGGGGCGTCAGTTGTACCTGGACGGGCCCGGGTCGGCTGGCCGGTCCGCTCGCGGGCGACTTGGGCCTTTCCACCAGCGGCATGCCGCAGATCGGGCAGTTGCCCGGCGAATCCCGCACGACGTTCAGGTGCATCGGGCAGAAGTACTCCACCCCCGCCGGCGCGGCCTTGGCGTGCGGCAACCACCGGTCCACGTGGTTCATGATGCTTTCCCAGTTCCCCGCCACCACGCCGATCACCACCATCAGGAACACGAACCGAAGTCTGACGTTCAGTATCCTGAAGAATGTCCCAACGCGTCCTGTCATCTCACCATCCTCCTATTCCCCCGGTCTCCCAGTCACCATGGGCGACCCCCCGCGCGTTTAGCGGGCGACGGAACGTCGCCCTCTTCCAACGGGGCGCTCGGTGTCCGACCGGGAAAAACATCCGGGGGGGACACGAGGTTGTGTGATCGCGCCGCGAAATCGCCGCGTGACCAAGGGGGTCAACTGATCCAAGGAATGGAAAATGAAAACGAAATTGAGAAGATAATTTCGTTTTCATTTTGTGTCCCCCCCGGATGTTTTTCCCTGGCGCGTTGTGACCTGGGGCGATTTCTCCTTTTGGGGGTTTCCCACCGTCTCCACGTCCAACCCCGCCAGCGTCTCCAGTTCCGCCAACCGCTTCTCCCTCGCCATCCGCGCCTCGGCGATCATCACCTGCACCTGCAGCAGCATCCGCTGCGTGTCGGTCAACTCGCTGAAGGAAATCCCCGCGGCCGAGTAGGCCTTCACCGAGGCCTCCCACGTCTGCTTCGCCGCCGGCAGGATCTTGTCCTGGAGCAGGGCGGTCTGGCGTTCGTGGTTCCGCAGGGCGTAGAGCGTGGCGACGAACTGAGCGGCGCGATCGGCCCGGGTCTGCCGCGTCATCGCCCGCGACTGCCTCAGGGCCGAGTCCGCCGCGTTGATCCCCCCGCGAATCTTCACGTCGTTCACCGGCACGTTGACCATCAGGCCAACCATCTGCTGCACGTTGCCCGTCACGCTGACCTGGGGCGAAAAGTCCGGCAGGTACGCCAGGCGAGCCAGCTCCAACGCGTCCGTCCGCCCGGCCACGTCGTGCGCCATCGCCGCCAGTTCGGGGTTGTTTCGGACGGCCAGCGCGATCAGCGTCGCGTCGTCGGCGTGCAGGCCGCGCGGCGCGGGCAGGCGGGCAGGGGGGGGCAGGGGCGTCTGCGGCGCCCGCGCCAGCAGTCCATTCAACATCGCCTGGCCCTGGCGCACGTCGCTCTCCAGGTTGCCCAGGTCGTTCCGGGCCAGCTCCAACGCCGTCTGCGCCTTCAGCAGGTCCTGCTGGGGCCCGCCCGCTCGCACGCGCTGCGCGGCGATCTCGCTCACGCTGGCCAGCAACGCCACCGACTCGCCCTGGACGCGGACCTTCTCGGCCGCCAGGGCGTAATCCGCCCACGCGGAGAGGACGGCCTGCTGCAGGGTGAACTTGGCGGCCTCGAACCGCTTGCCCGCCGCCTGGGCCTCGGCCAGGGCGACCTTGCCCGCCGTCTCGGCTTTTACCGGCAGGCTCAACATCATCGCCGGGTCCACCGTCGCCGTCAGCGTGGTGGCGTTCCAGCCTTTCATGCCGCCCTTCATGAACGCGTAGTCGTAGCCGAGCATGAGATTGGAATTGGGCCACGCCGCCGCCGGGGCCACACGGTCCACCGCCGCCCGCCACTCGTAGTACGTCGCCTCCAACTGCCCGTTGACCAGGAACGCCCGGTGCAGCACGTCGCGCCAGTCCGGCTGCGCCGGCAGGTCGGGGATCGTCCGCTTCTCGCCGGCCGCATACGCCCGCCCGGCCTTGCCCACCTGCTCCCTCTGCCCCTTCGTCGCCGCCGGCTCCAGCGAGCAGCCCGCCGCCAGGCAGGCCGCCGCGCACACCGCCCATATCGTGTTCGCCTTCATCGTTCGTCCTTCAAGCGGCTTTCCGGCCGCCTCTTGTATCGTTCGAGCCGCACGATCGGTTCCACGAAACCCGACTTGTTCGCACATCGCCTCGCGCGAATTCTAGGCACTCGCCCGCGCCCACGCCAGCGCATTCCCGCGCCGGCGGGGGGGGGGAAGACGGGGAGGGACTCACCGCAGAGCTCGCAGAGGGCGCAGAGGAGTTTTCCTCCGGGGAGGGGGGAGGGAGGTTGGTGAAGGTTAGAGGTGAGAGATTAGAGGTGAGAGTGCGGTTTCGCGACGATGGTTCGCCCCGCGATTCTTCAACTCCCGCGTGCATTCCGCGGCGCTGGTTTGGCGGCGGCGCTTACGCCGCGTTTTCTTTTCGCGACCGGGGAAATCCATGGAACCCAACGGACTCCCGCCCCGTTTAGTGACCATACGGGCGCGGAATCCGCCGCGCGCCACGAAAGGACTCCAGAGTGAACATGTTCCAACGTTGTAGCGTGCCCGCCGTGGTCGTGGGCGCCTCCATGGTCGCCGTCCTGGGAGCCACTGGATGTGACATGGGCACTTGCCCCCACATGGGCGGCCATTCCTCCGACGCCCCCGCGGCCACCCCCGACGGCAAGCCCCTCACGTTCGCCAACGCCCGCTGCCCGATCATGGGCAACCCGATCGACCCGGCGAAAGTCCCGGCCTCCCTCATCCGCGACTACAAGGGCGAAAAGGTCGCCTTCTGTTGCGGCGGTTGCCCGGGCGCGTGGGACATGCTGCCGGCCTCCCAGAAGGACGCCAAACTCGCCGCCGTCCGCAACGGGCGGTAACCTTCCATCGGCCGCCGATGACGCGGGGAAGTGCGCGCCCGGAGGCGGGGGGGCAGGGCGAAGGTGGGAGGTGAGAGTGCGCTGACGCGACGATGGTGCGCGCCGCGATTCTTCAACTCCCGCGTGCATTCCGCGGCGCTGGTTTAGCGGTCCGCCGCAGGCGGACGCCGCGTGTTCCCCGGCGTGTTCCTCGCGGTCCCACCCCTGCGCGCTGGGACGTTGCTCCCATCTCCGTTCCCGCAGTCTTCCCCGCGCCCCAATCTCCCTCATCGTGGAACCCGCCTCCGGCCGATACTACAATTCAGACGGCCCTCAGGTGAAAGGGATCCCTATGCGATTCACGATCTTCCTGGGCGTTCCTCATTCTCCCCCCGCTCCGGCTGTGCTGGCCACGCTGGCTCTTCTCATCGCCTTGCCCGCCGCCGGCTGCGGTCGCAAGCCCGCCCCAACCGCCGAGTCCGCTCCGCCCGCGGCCACTCCCGGGGGGGCAGGGCCCATCCGCCGAGCGGGCAAGCCAGGGCAACCCCGGCGCCCCGGCGGCCGCGGCATCCCTGAAATCCCCCGGATCCCCGGGATCGTCCGGGTCTTCCGGGTCTTCCGGGTCATCCGGGAAAAACTCCGCGGCCGCCGCCATTAACGAGCAGATCGACCGTTTCAATCTCGCCCGCACTCCCGGCAAGGGCATTCGTCCGATCTACGACAAGGTCCAGCGGCTCCTCTACGACGGGCGTTCCGACACCATCTGGTGTTTCGACTCCGCCGGCGTCTTCTTCCTGACCCTCACCCGCCAGGCCGACCGCACCTTCACCGGCCGCCTCCAGGTCGAATACCATGAGTTGGCCGGCGCGGGCGGCCCCGCCGGAAAAGCATCATCCGGCTACGTCACCGCCGCGTTCACCCTCCCCGACTCCGTCGTCAGCCAGCTCGAGACAACCTCGCCGTGATTACGGCTGAGCGGCGCGAAGGTCTTCCAGGGACGGTTGCCCCGTCATGGGTAAAGGAACGACTTAACCTTCGTTCGCAGGCGGTCAAGGTTTCGGGTCTGACATTCCCAAATCACCAGAACGCGCCAGCCGCTCTTCGCCAACTGCCGACGCACTTTGCGATCCCGTGTTTGATTTCGTGCGAATTTTGCCCGCCAATAGTCAACCCGTGAAGCCGGCATGGACCGCCCGGCCTCGCATCGGTGGCGATGCCAGAAGCATCCGTGGATGAAGATGATCTTGCGGCGGGAAGGAAGAACCAGGTCGGGGCGCCCGGGAAGTGTGCCATCGTGCAGTCGGTATCGAAACCCCAGGCCATGAACTAGCCGACGGACGACCATTTCCGGAGTCGTGTCTTGAGATTTTACGGCGGCCATAATTCGAGAACGTTCGGCCTTGGTAAATGTGTCGCCCATAAGCGAGCTACTTAACGACGATCCGAATTCCCGGCGTACCCACTTGGGCAACCCATCGTGAGTTGTACAGTTCGAAGAGCGCCCGCAGTTGAGTGGCCTTTCGCTCGGCAGAGAACCCGCTGAGTTCCGCGATGTTCTGCCCGACAAAGGCCTCGACGGAGGCCACTACCACTCGCGACGGATCTACGCCCTCACAATGGTCGAGTTCGTTCCGCCATGTCGCAACACGATCCGAGCGGGTAAGCAACCAGACTTCGAACTTGGAATCTTCGAGGGCATCGCCAATCTGCAACATGTGTTTGTCGTCTGGAAGTGCAAGAACCACGTTGAAGAGGGCCTTTCCGACCCTGAATGTGCCTGTGGAGGTGCGGTCATCCAAGATCGCCCGTCCTTCTGTGTTCTTGCGGCCCCCAATTCGAAGATCTCGTCCGAACCCCAGTTCAAGGCAGGCCCATAGCAATCCGCACCCGACCTGGCTGTCTGCCCCCTTCTTTCGTGCGGCCTCGAGGAGATGAGTGATGACGGTCTCGGCTGTCATCGCTCTGAGGCAAATGCCGCGAGTGTCCAGCGTCATCTTCTGTCGCGAACTCTCCATGGGTTCTCTTGGCACGTCTTTTGTTTGCTCCGATTTTGGGAGCAATATACATCCGGCATACAATCCTGTCCATGCGCAAATCGACCTTTTCGCCGGAATATGGCGTCCTCCGCCGAGAGTTGGTGGCGATTCGCTTGTCAGCGGGTCTTTCCCAACGCGCTCTGGCCACCCGGCTCTCCGTGCCACCCAGTTGGGTGTCCAAAGTGGAAACCGGGGAACGCCGATTGGACCTTGTGGAACTGTCTTGGTTCTGCAAGGGGTGTGGAAAGTCCCCATCGACCGTTGCCAAGGCAATCCTTGGGGCAATGGAGAAGGGGGCAAAGGACAATGAGTAATGGGAGCGGCAATTCGGGGCGTCGAGAGGCCAGGGCATTTCAAATGCCTTCCGTTCAGACGATGCTCTCTCGAAAATCCAGCATAACGAACGCCTTTGTGAATTCGATCATTCCGGTGATTCCGCCGTCGCAGGAAGAAGTCCTGGCGGCGCTGCGAATCCTGGGCATCGATCCGGAGGACTTGCGGTGCGCCTATTGCGGGGACAGGGCCAGCGAATGGGACCACCTGAGGCCCTTGGTCGTGAATCGAAGGCCCACGGGATTCATCTCCGAAATCGCCAACCTCGTTCCTTCCTGCGGAAAGTGCAACCAGTCCAAGGGCAACCAGAATTGGCGTGCCTGGATGCTCGGCAAGGCGTACCTATCCCCTGCAACTCGTGGGGTCGCCGACCTGGCCCAACGCGTTCAGAGACTGGAGGAATATGAGAAACGGCAGGAAGTCCTGCCGATTGACTTCGAGGCCATCGTGGGGCCTGAGGCCTGGGCTCGCTATTGGGAAGATTGCGAGTCGGTGGTCACGGCCCTTCGCCAGAGCCAGGAACTGGCGAACAAATTGAAGGCCGAGATTCTCGCTGCCGCGAGAGGCAGGCCCACTCCCGGTCCGGGCGGAACCCCTGCGTAGGCGGCGGAGGTTGCGGCGGTTTTGTGCCAAACACCATTGGTTTTTCTGTTGCCGACTTCGTTGTTCTGCCGTATACTTGGTATGGCAGGTGTGTGCGGGAACACCCGTAGGTCGCCCTCAGGGCGGCAGCGCCTAGTGCGTGGGATCCTACGGCCCGAGATCTGCCTTTTTCATTTAAGACCCGCAAGCCATTGAAGGGCCGCGTGGTCTTTGAGATTGATGCTCGCTTCCCTTGGAAGGAGTTTCAGCCCGTATCCGTGGGCCATGCCCTGGTGCCGGTACAGTATGGGCGACATCGTCGTGAGGTATCGCGGCTCGGTGTTGCCGAAGGCGTCCGTCTCGATGGCGTTGAAGAAGGCGCCCGCGGCCGCGTCGGCCAATTGTAACCCCATGGAACGGCCTGGCGTCTGGGTTGTGATACGGTCGGGTGGCACGTTGGCGAAGTCAATACGCACGTCTTGCCCCGAGGCCTGCTGGACTTGCAGGTGCCGGAGGTAGTCCCGCATTTTGTCGTAGGGCATTCCCTGGCGGTTTGAGAAAAGAACGTCAACGGTGCCGTCGCCGCCCCATTTCTCTGTGTCGTGCCGGTCTCGGGCCAGCCAGGAAACCCTCTCCATGAGATACCGGACCGCAAAGAAATACAGCCGATAGGATTCCTGGAATTTCTCCGGCTCCAGGAGGGAGGGTTTGTGTACGCAAACGCCGATGGCCCGGGCCTGCAAACCAGCCATCAACTGGGCGTAGCGCACCTTCTTGGGATGCTTGAGGTCCTTCCAATGGACGTGTTTCCTTGGAGGCAACTCGAATTCGCGGCGAACCTGATCGATCAACTTGACCGTTTCAAGGTCGGTCTGCTTGCGGGTCACGAAGGCAGCAAGAACGAACCAGTCGCTGCTGCGCTGCATGGCTGGTGAAGTGCGGAACTTGAACCCTTCGTCCCCCGCCTCATCCACATACGCGACAAACGACGCGGCCATTTCCCGTCCCTCCTCACATGGGAGAATTGTCCCCTGGACACAAGCCGCGGAGGGGCGTGATGGGAATAGGCCCATTGCGGATATTCCCATCCGTAAGGCGGACCAACTTCCTGGCGCCATTCGCGGTACTGATCATCCTTGCCTCTTCGCGCGGAGGTTTCCTTTCGTCCGGGGTTTGGCTGGGCTCGATGCGATTGTAGTACGGTTGAGAACGTTCTGCAACATTTTGTAACACATCTAGGCGGTTGTCGGATGACCTCAGAATGCAATGCAGTTGAACGATGCAAGAGCGACCCCCAGCCTTTTCCATCGAATCCCAGTTAAACCTGATCGGCGGCCTCCCCGGCACCTCTAGCGGCCCCCGACCCATGAAGGCCTCGGGTGGAGGTGTCGGTGGCAGGATGGGAGAATTGGAGGATAAAGAACCCCTTAGGAAGGAACTACGAACGCGCCAAAGAAAAACTGTCGTTTTCCGCAAGAACAGCCGGAATTTAAGCGAAAACGGGGGGTTGGGGGGCACGCGGCCGAGGGCCGCGAGAGAGGGGTGGGTAGAGAGTTGAAAGTAGAGCGAGGGAAAGACCCCTTCCGGGGGCAATACGAGCGGGCCGAAAAAAATCTTTCGTTTTCAGGAAGAACGCCCGGAATTTGAGCAAAAACGGGAGTTTTGGGGCTGCGTCGGCGCGGGGGTTTTTTACCTGTTACGGCGGAGGGAGTTGCCGAAGGCGGACGTGGCGTAAGTGGGGGTTTTCTCCGGAAACGTGGCCGTTAATTATGGAGAGACTTACCGCAGAGGCCGCGGAGCAACGCAGAGGTGGGACTACTTTGGGAACGATTCACGACTCACGAATCACGGCCGGACTACCGGCGACCCTCGATATATCGGGACCGGCTACCGGCTACGGGCGACCGGCTACCGGCCCAGGGCCAAGTGCCCGGCGTCCCGACTGCGCCGGGACGAGAGGGTAGAGAAGGTGAGCGTGGAGCAGGAGAGCCAAAAACGGGGACAAGTGCCCGGGAGGTGTCCTTGAGGTGTCCCGGAGGTGCCCTTGAGGTGTCCTTCAGGTGTCCTTGAGGT
>JAPLNA010000115.1 GCA_026693065.1 Planctomycetota bacterium | reverse complement strand
GAAACGCCCTGGCATTCGTATCGCGGGGGAAACCTCGTCCATAGCCTCTCTCGTCAGGGAACCGCGGCGCCCCACTGCCAGGGGGCGGGCATGCCTCGGCTGAGCCAGCGGCCGTATTCGACGAGGAGGTTGAACTGGTCGAGAACGAGGACCAGCACGGCCAGGAGGACGCTGACGGCGATCAGGACCAGGGCCACTCCGCGGCGGCCGCCCGGGCGGGTCAGCCCCAGGATGCCCCAGAGGCATGCCAGCCCGCAGGGCAGGTAGACCTGGCGGATGTCGTAGGCGATCTGTCCGCACCCGGCGCGGGCGTTGGCCAGGGCGCGGGAGACCATGAACCCCCCGGCCGTCAGCAAGGCCAGCACGCCCAGCCAGGGCATCACCCCGGTCACGGGCGAGCGGCCGACGGGCGAGGTCCGGTCTTCCGATTCACGATTCACGACTCACGATTCCCGCTTCACAGTGCCCGAACCCGCTTGAGCAACCAGGCCATGTTTTCGCCCAGCACGCCCATCGTCCGCATGCCTTCTTCGTCGGCGGTCACGTCGCCCTGCTCGCGCCCGACGGCGAGGTTCCAATAGATCGAGCCGGGGATGACCATCTGGCCCAGGAGGAAGAAGTGGTTGATGGTGTCGAAGGCGTGGACGGCGCCCGCGCGGCGGACGGCGACCACGGCGGCGCCCACCTTCCGGCGGAGCATGTCCCCGTTCATCCGCGCGACGAACCCCGCCCGGTCGATCAGGGCCTTGGTCTCGCTCGTCACGTCGGCGAAATACGTCGGCGTGCCCAGGATGATGCCGTCGGCGGCCTCCATCTTCCCGATGCACTCGTTGGCGATGTCCGTCTCGATCGCGCAGCGGCGGTTGAGCTTCTCGGCGCACTTCATGCACGCGATGCACCCGCGGATATTCTTGCCGCCCACCTGGACGAGTTCGGTCTCGATCCCCTCGGCCTGCAGGGTCCGGAACACCCTTTCGATCATGATCGAGGTATTGCCTTTGGGGCGCGGGCTGCCGTTGAACGCGACGACTTTCATGCTGTTTCCTTTCGTTCCAACCTTCGCGGGGCGCATCGCGCCCCGACACCACAGGTTTATACCGTCTTCCCCGCCAGACACCGATCAATCCGCGCGAGCGTCTTTTCCCGCCCGAGCAGCACCAGCGTATCGACGATCGCCGGGCTGACCGTGTTGCCCGTGACGGCCACGCGGATGGGCTGGGCGACTTTGCCCATGCCCAGGGACCGCGCGGCGCAGAACTTCTCCACCCAACTCTCGATGGCCGGGGCCTCCCAGGCCAGGCCCGCCAGCTCCCCGCGGATCTCCGCCAGCACGGCGTAGCCCGTGGGTTCGCCCTTGACGAGGACCTTGACGACGGCCTTCTCATCGAAGGCGTAGTCGGTATCGGCCTTGAACAGCACGCCGCAGCGCGCGGGAATGTCCGCGAACGTGCGGAAGCCCTTGTTGATCCGCAGCAGGCGGCGGAGCAGGCCGGCGTCGCCGCCGGGGATGGGCGTCTCGTTCAGCGAGAGGTAGTCACGGAAGCACACCAGCAGGCGGTCTTCGTCGGCACAGGCCCCGGCGTCGGTGTTGAACGCCAGCAACTTCTCCCGGTCGAACTTCGCGTTGCTCTTGCCGATGCGGTCCGGGCTGAACAGTTCGACGAGTTCCTTCATCGACATCCGCTCGCGCTCGCCCCCCGGGTTCCACCCCAGCAGGGCGATGAAGTTGACCAGGGCCTCGGGCAGGTAGCCGGCCTTGCGGAAGGAGTGGACGTCGACGTCGCCGTCGCGTTTGGAAAGTTTGCGGCCCTGCATGTCCATGATGAGCGGCAGGTGGGCGTACAGCGGGGTGCGGAAACCCAACGCCTCGCGGAGCAGGGCCTGACGCCAGCTCTGGCCGAGGAATTCCTGCCCGCGGCAGATCATCGTCACGCCCATGAGTTCGTCGTCGACGACGTTGGCGAGGTTGTACGTCGGGAAGCCGTCAGACTTCAGGATCACGAAGTCTTCCTGTTGGTCGGCCGGGATGCACACATCCCCGAAGACTTCATCGTGGATGGTGACGTCCTTGCCGGGGCAGAGGAACCGGATGGCCGCGGGGGCCGCTCCGTCCAGGGCGGCCAGGGTCTGTTCTTTCGTGGGCAACTGGGCGGGCCGGCGGAAACCCATCGGGCCCTTGGCGCCCTCGGCCGCGGGGACCGCGGCGTCGGGCTCGGCGGCGACCTCGGCCGAGCAGTACGCCAACCCCGCCTCGATGAGTTGGCGGACGTAGCCGGTGTAGATCGGCAGGCGTTGGCTCTGGCGGTAGGGTCCGGCCTGGCCGGGGGCCTCGATCCCCTCGTCCCACTCGATGCCCAGCCATTTCAGGTCGGCGAGGATCATCGGGACGGCCTCCTCGACGTGCCGCCCGCGGTCGGTGTCTTCGATCCGCAGCAGGAACGTCCCGCCGGTCTTCCGGGCCAGCAGGTAGTTGTACAAGGCCGTGCGAGCCCCCCCGACGTGCAGGTGGCCCGTCGGCGAGGGGGCAAAACGTGTCTTCACAGGGTT
>JAPLNA010000114.1 GCA_026693065.1 Planctomycetota bacterium | reverse complement strand
CGATTCAACTCCCGGCAGGCCTCTCGAAACAGTTCGCGTTCCATCGCTGGTCTCCTTGCTTGGCAAAGCCGAAGAACAGTATGGGCGCGAACTTTTCGTGGCGCAAGGGGTTAAGTGTGATGGCGCATAATGTTGGGTGCTGGGGGCTTGTTGCCCGGTGGGCGAAAGCGTACAATACATGGGAAGAAGAAAGGGCACCCGATGAAACCAAGAGTGCGAGACGGCGGCGAGGCCAGGGCCTGCGGGTTTACGCTGGTGGAGTTGCTGGTGGTCGTGGCGATCATCGCGATCCTGCTGGCCCTGCTGGCCTCGGCGATTCCGGGCACGATCGCCCTGGCGCGGCGGGTGTCGTGCGCGAGCAATATGGGGCAGATCGACAAGGCCTTCAAGGGCTGGGCTACCGCGCACGCCGGTGAGTTCCCCCTGCACCGCCCCGCCGCCGGCAGCGGGCAGACAGGTTCCTGCGTCTGGTATTCCGGGGACAGCCAGATTACCG
Source organism: Planctomycetota bacterium (assembly GCA_026693065.1). Classification (GTDB taxonomy): domain Bacteria; phylum Planctomycetota; class Phycisphaerae; order SM23-33; family SM23-33; genus JAPLNA01. The sequence goes on along the minus strand of JAPLNA010000114.1, from coordinate 7,575 downwards.
CCGACCAGGACAAATACACCGGCCCGGGGGCCTTGGCGTACGCGGGGACCATCGACGGCTCGGTGCTGTACTGTCCGGCCAGCCGACGCGAGGATCTGCGCTACCAGAAGGTCAATACCTCCGGCTCGAGCACAGGCCCCTGGTGGCCCAGCAACGTCGTGCCCGCCGGGCAGACGAAGATGCAGGTCAGCTACCTTCAGCATTCGACGATCCCCGACGGCAATGACAGGCGTTCGCCCAACATGAATCGGAAAGAGGACGGGCCGTGGACGCCCACGCTGTCCGACGCCTTCGACGAGCTGGATTTCCTGGAACAGCAGCACCCCGACGGGTTCAACGTGCTGTACCTGAACAGCGGCGTGAAATTCATCGAGATCGACATGTCGAACTTGCCGTTCACGCCCGTCGGGACCAACTGGGCCAGCGAGGAGAGTGTCTTCAAGAACATCTTCACCCGCGGCTAGCGGCGAAGGGGCATGGGAGGGCCCGGCGCTAGGGGAGGCGTACAAGGCGGCGGGCGAAGGCGGCATAGGCGAGATCGAACCGATCGAGGTCTTTGGCGATGTAGTGCTCGAAGAGCCTCGCGGAGACGGCCTGGTTGACCTGGCGGGTCCGCTGGGCGGTCATGAGGGCCTGGGAGACTCCGGCGGCCAGGTGGAGTTGCCCGGCCTCGGCGTCGGCGAGGAGTTGCTGGACCCCGTCGAGGGTGTTCGGGTGGCTGCGAAGGAACAGCACGAGGGCCCAGAGCTGCCCGTAGTACTGGACGGCCGAGCCGATCCGCCCGTTGACGGCCTGTCCGACGTCCATCGTCAGCAGCTCCCGCACGGGGATCCACGTTCCGGCGGTCAGGGCCTCGCGGACGGAGCTGAAGCGGTCGGGGTTGTCGGCGGGGTTGAACTCAACGGCGGCGTCGCGGATCTGGAAACCTTCGGCCTGGGTGCAGAGGCCCTCTTCGAGCCAGACGGGGAGGCGCTGGCGGAGGCGATGGTAGAACAGTTGGTGAAGCCCCTCGTGGGAGGCGATGCGGAGGGTGCTCAGGGCGCCGATGTCCCAGAAGACGCAGACGCCCTCGGCCATGTACCCGCCGGCCTGGATGTGCATGTAGGGCTCCGACCGGGCGCCCATGTGGGCCTGGGTCAGATCGGCCCATTCGTTCCGCGTGGACATGAGGTAGACGTCCATGGGCTTGGGCAGGGGCTTTTCGGCCAGCCCGGAGAGTTCCAGGTGGTTGCGGTGGGCGGCCTCCATGAACCCGGCCACGTGCTCCCGCAGGTAGGGCTGTCGGGTGGTGAGGTAGATGCTGTAATGGGCCGTCACGACGTGATCGCCGGAAACGTCCTTGCCCGTCCAGGGCTCGCGGCGGGAGTCGGCGGCCAGGGAATAGGACGACTGGGACGGCGCCTCGGACGGGGCGGTGCATCCGGCGGTGAGAAACGCCGCCAATGCCGTGATCGCGATCGGGTATCGGGTCATGTCACCATTTCCTACGCCGGGGGCGTATAAAGGGTTCAATCTATCGCCCCGCGGCGCGGTATGATAGTCTGGAGAGCGAGATGAAACCAGGACGGACCATCATGGCCGCGGCGATCGTCCTTGCGTGGGCGTGGTCGGCGGCGCCGGCGGCAGGGCAGACGACCCTCCCCGTGACCGGCCTGGTCGACCCCGAGGCCCGCGAGGCCGACCGGAAGGCCAAGGTCGAGAAGCTCGTGGTCTACTTCCTCGGGCAGTACGGACAGGCGCTGGCCGGGCCGGACTGGGTCAACCGCTCGATGGCGGTGATCAGCCTGTCGGCCATCGACGAGCCCCGGGTGACGGCGAAACTGCTGGAGGTGCTGACGACCGACGCGAGCAAGTACGTTCGGGTGTTCGCGTGGGAGGCCCTTCACGCGCGGGCGGGGGCCCTGACGGCCCCCCAGCGGGCCCAGTGGATCGAGGAGGGGCTCAACCTGGCCGCGAAGGCCGACGTGTTCAACGGGCAACTCCGCACGGGGCTCTTACTGGCGGCCGCGTCGCAGGGGCCCACCGAGCCCGGGCGGGCCGTCTTCCGCCGTTTCTTCGCCGAAAGCAACCTTCTCTACCCCGGCGACAACACCGTGCTCGAGGCCCTGGCGACCACGCTGGGGGTCTGGAAAGACCGCCGGCTCACCCGCGACCTGATCGTGGCCATGAGCAACGGCGACGCCTGCTACCGGGCCGAGTTCGTCCTCCGAGGACTCAAGCCCCCCCTCAAGGAATTCGAGCAGATCCAGTTGGCCGCCACCGGCGACCTGAAGGCCGAGTGGGCCAAGCACCAGAAAGCCTACGCCGCCTGGTTCAGTTCGGAGGAGTTCGCCAACCTCAAGCCCGAGCCGGCCCCCGTGTACGCCGGGCGGTCGACGCTGATCCCCGAGCCCGAGGCGATCGTGGACCCCTCCTCGCCCAAGTGGAAGAAGTACCTGGAAGTGCCCGCCCTCCACCTGGACCAGTTGGGAGTCAACATCGTGCTGGACACCACCGGGTCGATGGGCCCGGCGATCGAGTGGATGAAGGGCGACGTGGCCCGGCTGATGCGGGCGCTGCGGATTATCGCACGCGAGCCGACGATGGGCGTGACGCTCTACCGCGACCGGGGAGATGCGTATCTCGTCCACGCCCTGCCGATGACGGGGGACATAGTGGCCCTGAGCAAGGCCCTCAAGGGCGCCCAGGCCCGGGGGGGCGGGGACTACCCCGAGGCCCTCTACGACGCCCTGCACGAGGCCATCCTCAAGCAGAACTGGCCCCGAAGCCCCAACGCCCACAAGGTGATCGTCGTCGTGAGCGACGCCCCGCCGCACCGCCGCGACATGCCCAACATCCGGGTGCTCGTCAAGGCCGCCGCCGAGCAGGGCTTCCGCGTCCACTGCCTGAAGGTGCCCGGCGGGGGGTACAACATCGCCGTCGCGGCCGCCCTGGCCGCCGGGCAGGAAGAGCCCCTCTCCCCCGACATGGCCCTGGACGCCATCGCCAAGTGGGGCAAGGGCGAGAGCTGCACGGTCCGGTTCGTGAAGGACGCCGCCGCCGAGATGCGACCGGGCGAGTCGCCCTGGAAGAGCACGGGCGGAAACGAGAGCGACGATTCGCCCTATCGCCTGATCGTCGGCTCGGTCGTGCGGAGCATCCTCACCAAGGAATATCACGAGCAGGTCGACCCCTTCGTGAGCGTGCTGCTGGAGTCGATGAGCGAGTCGCCTCCGGAGAAGCGGGTGTACCTGCCGGCCGTCAAGCCCACGGCCAGCAACGTGCCGGCCGGCGGCGGTGGCGGGGGGGCGGGGGGCCCGGCGGCGCCGCCCAAACCACCGGCCTACAAGCAGTGACCCGCCGGGGCTTGATCGGGGGGGCGTGCTTCGCCTAAGATGGTCTGGCATGAGCGAGACGTGGCATGACATCGACATTCCTGCGCTGCGGATTCTCCGTTACCCGGACCCGCGGCTGAGGAAGGAGTGCGCCCCGATCACGAGCATCGACGGCGACCTGCGGCGGCTGGTCGACCGCATGTTCGAGCTCATGTTCGACGTGCACGGCGTGGGCCTGGCCGCTCCGCAGGTGGGGGTGACGGTGCGGCTGTTCGTGGCCTGCCCCACCGGCGAGAGCGACGACCGCCGCGTGTACATCAATCCGCGGATCACCAGCCTCGACGGCAGCCAGGAAGGCGAGGAAGGCTGCCTGAGCTTCCCGGGCATCTACAGCAAGATCAAGCGGGCCGACCTGGCCGTCATCGAGGCCCACGACATCGACGGGCGGGCCTTCGAGGAAACCGGCCAAGGCCTGACGGCGAGGATTTTCCAGCACGAGTGCGAGCACCTGGACGGACGGCTGCTCGTCGACCGCATGGGCACGGTCTCCAAGCTCGCCAACCGCCGCGCCCTCAAGGAACTCGAAGAGAAATTCGCCTCCACCCCCCGCTGAGGCCCCCGGGCCCCGAACAGGGCAAGCCCCATGCTCGTCATCCACGTTCTTCTGGCGGTCTATGCGGCGATAGCGATGGCGTACTGGGGGTACACCCTCTGGGCCGCCCGCGCCTGCATCCGGACCGTGCCCCCCCTCGCGCCCCCTGTCGAGCCGCCGGCGGCCTGGCCGAAGGTCTCCGTCATCGTCGCCGCGTGCAACGAGGCCGACACCATCGAACCGGCCGCCCGGGCCCTGTTGGCGCAGAACTATGCCGACCTGGAGATCGTTCTCGTCGATGACCGATCGACGGACGGGACGGGGGCGATCATCGACCGCCTGGCCGGCGAGGACGGGCGAGTCAGGCCCGTGCATGTCACCCAATTGCCCGAGGGCTGGCTGGGCAAGGTGCACGCGCTCGACGCCGGGCTGGCCGTCGCCCGCGGCGAATGGCTGCTGTTCACCGACGCCGATGTCCACCTTCGCCCGGACACGCTTGGGAAGGCCGTCGCGCACTGCCTGGCCCGCCGGGCCGACCACCTGGCCCTCCTGCCCGTCGTGCCCCCCGTGGGCCTGGCGGTGGAGGCCCTGATCGCGGTGTTCGTGAGGCACTTCCTGTGTTTCCTCGTCCGCCCGTGGACGCTCGGGCGACCCGGGGCGGGCACGTTCGTCGGCATCGGGGCCTTCAACCTCGTGCGGCGCCGGGCCCTCGACGCCACCGAGGGCTTCGCGTGGCTCCGCCTGGAGGTCGCCGACGACATGGGACTGGGCCTGATGCTCCAACGCAGCGGCGCCCGGTCGGAACTGGCCTCGGGGTTCCAGGACGTCTCCGTGCGGTGGTACACCAGCGTGGCCGGCGCCATCCGCGGCAGCGAGAAGGCCGTCGCCACTCTCTCCCGCTTCCGCCTTCTCCGCACGCTGGCCGCCTGCGCCGCGATGCTGGCGATGGAGATGTCACCGCTGCTGCTGCCGATCCCGCTCTGCTGGCCGGCGACGCGGGCGATCGGGTGGGCGGGGGCAGGCGTGGCCGCCGTCGCCCTCGCGGCCGTACTCGTCCTGGCCCGCTGGGGCCGCGGGCGAATCCTCCCGGCCCTGCTCGCCCCCGCCATCGCCCCGCTGATGGCCTGGGCCATGCTCCGCGCCCTCCTCCTGGGCCGCCGCCGCGGGGGCGTCCTCTGGCGCGGCGTGCTCTACCCAAAGCAAGCCCTCCTCGATCACATGCGAGTGAAGTTCTGACGCCCGGTCGATTCTGGCGTCCGGCCGGGCGGCTGGGTATCATCCGGCGAACGTTCTCTTGAGGAGCCATGCACATGGACGAATTGCGGATCGGCGTGATCGGGGCCGGCGGGAGAGGCGGGCTGGCCAACGAGGCCCACAAGCCCGACCAGGGCTCGCGCGTGGTGGCCGCGTGCGATATCCGCCCCGAGGTGTTCGACCACGTGCGGGCGGCGTACGGGGCCGATCTGTTCGTCACCGAAGACTACCGCGCCCTGCTGGCTCGCAAGGACGTCAACGTCGTCTTCGTCACCACCCCCGACTACTGCCACGAGGAGCACGCCGTGGCCGCCCTGGAGGCCGGAAAGGCCGTGTATCTCGAGAAGCCCATGGCCATCACGGTCGAGGGGTGCGACCGGATTCTCCGGACGGCCCGGAAGCACCGCTCGAAGCTCTACCTCGGGCACAACATGAGGCACTTCGCGGCGATCGTGAAGATGAAGGAACTGATCGCGGCCGGGCGGATCGGGCAGGTGAAGACCGCCTGGTGCCGCCACTTCGTCTCCTACGGCGGGGACGCGTACTTCAAGGACTGGCACTCCGAGCGGGCCAACACCACCGGGCTGCTGCTGCAGAAGGGCGCCCACGACATCGACGTGCTGCACTGGCTCTGCGGGGGCTACAGCAAGACCGTCACGGCGATGGGCGACCTGATGGTCTACGGGCAGGTGCCCTCGCGGCGGGACGAGGCCGTGCGGGGCGTGGCGGCCTTCAACGCCGCCAACTGGCCCCCGATGAACCAGACCCTCCTGAGCCCCAGGATCGACGTCGAGGACGTCTCGATGATGCTCATGCGACTGGACAACGGCGTGCTCGCCAGCTACCAGCAGTGTCACTTCACCCCCGACGCCTGGCGGAACTACACCGTCATCGGCACCGAGGGGCGGATCGAGAACTTCAACGACAGCGGGCACTGCGTGGTGAAGCTCTGGAACTCCCGGGCCGATGGATACCGACCCGACGGCGACGAGGAATTCGTCACCGAACTGGGCATGGGCGGGCACGGCGGGGGGGGTGCCAGCATCGTGGCTGAGTTCCTCCGCTGGGTTCGCGTGGGCGGGTCGATCGCGACCAGTCCGGTCGCCGCCCGCTTCAGCGTCGCCGCCGGCTGTGCCGCCACGCGCTCCCTCCGCAACGGGTCCGTGCCCCAGGACGTCGCCCCCCTCGAAGGCGGCCTGCGATCGTGGTTCGAGTCCGGCCAGGGCTAATCCGGGCAGGGCGAACCACGGCACCCGCCTGAAAGTCCTCACGAGAAGGCGTTTTCGCTTGGCGAATGCCCGTTCGGGCGGTAGAATACGCGGCTCGCCGGGCCGCGCGGCCCGGGGTGAAGGAAGCAACTGTTTCAGCAGGAATCGATGATGGCCTGGAAGACCGCGATCATGGGCGCCACCGGCGCCGTGGGCACTGAGTTTCTGACGATCCTCGAACAGCGGAACTTCCCGCTGGCGAGCCTGAAGCTGCTGGCCAGCAGCCGGTCGGCAGGACGAAAACTCAACTTCAAGGGCGAGCAGCTCGTCGTCGAGGAACTGACCGAGAAGAGCTTCAAAGGCGTCGAGCTGGTGCTGGCGTCGGCCGGGGGGAGTATCTCGAAGAAGTACGCGCCCATCGCGGTGGCCGAGGGGGCGGTGGTTGTCGACAACACGTCGGCGTACCGGATGGACCCGGCCGTGCCGCTGGTCGTGCCCGAGGTCAACCCGCAGGACATTCAGTTGCACAAGGGCATTATCGCCAACCCGAACTGCTCGACGATCATCATGAACGTTCCGGTCTGGCCGCTGCATCAGGCCAATCCCATCCGTCGGATCGTGATGAGCACGTACCAGGCGGTCAGCGGCATCGGGGCCGCGGCGATGGCCGACCTCGCCGAGGCGACGCGAGCGGCGCTGGAGGGGCGGGAGTATCAGCAGAAGGTGATCAAGTTCCCGGCGGCGTTCAACGTCTGGAGCCACGACTCGGGCATCGCCGAGGACGGCTACAACGTCGAGGAGCAGAAGGCCCTGAACGAGACGCGGAAGATCTTCCACTGCCCTTCGCTGCGGATCCCGGCCACGTGCATCCGCGTGCCGGTCATGCGGGCGCACAGCGAGTCGATCAACATCGAGTTCACGAACCCCATGACGCCGGCGCAGGTGCGGGCGATTCTGGGCAAGGCCCCCGGCGTGAAGATCGTGGACGACCGGGCGAGGAACTACTTCCCCATGCCGCGGGATGCCACTGGGCAGGACGACGTGCTGGTCGGGCGCATCCGCCAGGACGTCAGCCAGGACGGCGGACGCGGGATCGACCTGTTCATCGCCGGCGACCAGATCCGCAAGGGCGCCGCCCTCAACGCGGTGCAGATCGCCGAACTGCTGTAGCGCCGGACCGCAAGCGGATCCCGGAACCCGCGGGCGG
>JAPLNA010000113.1:7262-15746 GCA_026693065.1 Planctomycetota bacterium | reverse complement strand
CGATTCAACTCCCGGCAGGCCTCTCGAAACAGTTCGCGTTCCATCGCTGGTCTCCTTGCTTGGCAAAGCCGAAGAACAGTATGGGCGCGAACTTTTCGTGGCGCAAGGGGTTAAGTGTGATGGCGCATAATGTTGGGTGCCGGGGGCTTGTCACCTCGGTCCCCGAAAGTTTTCCATTTTCCCCCTTGACCCGTTACGCCGATATCGATATTATACTATCGATATCGAAGTATCGAGCTACGGTACGACCGACCGAGGACCCCGACGATGCCCAACCTGACCGGCCAGGACGAACGCGAGGAGATCTCCCACGCGATACCGTATCCGACCATCCGCCGGATGCCCGCGTATCACCGGTATCTCAAGGGCCTCCAGAGCGACGGGCTGGCGATGGTCTCGTGCACCCGCATCGCCGAGAGCCTGGACCTCGAGCCCATCCAGGTCCGCAAGGACCTGGCGATGACGGGCACGGTCGGCCGCCCGCGGATCGGCTACCCCGTCGACGCCCTCATCGGCGCCATCGAGACCGTTCTCGGATGGGACCGCTGGTCCGAGGCGTTTCTCGTCGGGGCCGGTAATCTCGGATCGGCCATCCTGGGCTACCGGGCGTTCAAGGCGATCGGGTTGAACATCGTGGCCGCCTTCGACATCGACCCCAGGCGGGTGGGCAAGATGATCCACGACGTGCCGGTGCTGGCGATGGAGAAGCTGGCGAACCTGGCGCGTCGGATGAAGATCCGGATCGGAGTGATCACCGTGCCCGCCGAGGCCGCCGAAGACGCCGCCAAGGCCCTCGTCCGGGGCGGTATTGAAGCGATCTGGAACTTCTCCCCCCTGGCCCTGACGGGCCTGCACGTGGGCAAGGACGTAATCATCGAGAACGTCTCCCTGGCATCCAGCCTGGCGGTCCTGATCCGTCGGCTGGGTCAGACCAAGGCCGCCCAGCCCTGAAATCCCCGGTCGTCCCCGACGACTATCGCCGTAACCTCCCAAGGAGTACCCCCATGGCACCGGTAACCGAACAGCAAACCTTCCGCCGATTCGAGAGAGTCTGCGACATCCTCGATGAGAACCGCCGAGCGCCCACCCGGCTGATCCCCGTCCTCCAGGCCGTCCAGGACGAGTACGGGTATCTGCCCGAGGAGGTTCTGAACTTCGTGGCCACCTCACTGGGGCTTCCCTCGGCCCGGGTGTTCGGCGTGGCGACGTTCTACGCTCATTTTTCGCTCAAGCCCAAGGGCAAGTACGTGGTTCGGATGTGCGACGGCACGGCCTGCCACGTGCGGGCCTCCGACGAGATCTTCCAGGCCATGCAACGGCGGCTGGGGCTTTCCGACGCCAAGAACACCACCGACGATATGTGCTTCACCCTCGAGACGGTCAGTTGCCTGGGCGCCTGCGGGCTGGCCCCCGTGGTGACGGTCAACGACGCGGTGTACGGGCAGGTGACGAAGGAGCAGGCCGTCGCCCTGATCGAAGAGATCCTCGCCAAGGAGACCGGCCATGCCCAGTAACCTCGCCCCGGCCGTTCCGGACATCGCCGAGATCGCCGCTCGATTCGCCCGCGCGTTGGCGGGCGTGCCCCGGCGGATCATCATCTGCGCCGGCACGGGCTGCGTCGCCAACGGCGCGCTGGAGGTTCACCGCGAGCTGACGAGCCAACTGGCGGCGGCCGGGCTGGACGTCGCCGTCACGCTCGACGTCCACGACGACGCCCAGCGTCCCGACCTGCTCCTGAGCCGCTCGGGCTGCCAGGGCTTCTGCCAGATGGGCCCGCTGGTCAGCGTCCTGCCGGATGGGCTGTTGTACACGAAGGTGCGGGCCGGCGACGTCGCGGAGATCATCGCCGAGACGATCCTCGCCCGCCGCCCGATCGAGCGGCTGTTGTACGTCAACCCGCGCACGGGCCAGCGCAGCCGCGGCACGGGCGACATCCCGTTCTACACCCGCCAGAGCCGGCGCGTGCTGGCCCTGTGCGGCGTGATCGACGCCGAGGACGTTCGCGAGTACATCCACCAGGGCGGCTACGCCGGGGCGCGAAAGGCGTACCTGGAGATGATGAGCGAGCAGATCTGCCAGTGCGTGACGGCCTCCGGGCTCCGCGGGCGCGGCGGCGGCGGGTTCCCCACCGGGCGGAAATGGGAGATGACCCGCAAGGCCCCCGGGCCCAAGAAATACATCATCTGCAACGGCGACGAGGGCGACCCCGGCGCGTTCATGGACCGCAGCGTGATGGAAGGCACGCCCCACTCGGTGATCGAGGGCATGATGATCGCCGCCCGCGCCGTCGGCGCCGACGAGGGCGTCATCTACGTCCGGGCCGAGTACCCCCTCGCCGTCCGCCGCCTGCGACAGGCCGTCGCCGACGCCCAGGCCCTGGGCCTGCTGGGCGAGAACCTTTTCGGCACGGGGACGAACTTCCGCGTCCAGGTGATGGAGGGCGCGGGGGCGTTCGTCTGCGGGGAGGAGACGGCCCTGATGTCCAGCGTGGAGGGCCAGCGCGGCATGCCCAGCCCCAAGCCTCCCTTCCCGGCCACCAGCGGGCTCTGGCGAAAGCCCACGCTGATCAATAACGTCGAGACGCTCGCGTCGGTGCCGATGATCCTCCGCGAGGGCCCGGCCCATTACGCTTCCGTCGGCACGCCCGGCTCGCCGGGCACGAAGACGTTCGCCCTGACCGGTCACGTGGCCAACACCGGGCTGATCGAGGTGCCCCTGGGCACGACGCTGCGGGAGATCGTCTTCGAGATCGGCGGCGGGGTGCTCGACCAGGCCGGTCGCCCCAGCGACGAGCCCTTCAAGGCCGTCCAGATCGGCGGCCCCTCCGGCGGCTGCCTGACGGCCGAGCACCTGGACCTGCCCCTGGATTTCGACAGCCTCAAGGGCGTCGGGGCGATGGTCGGCTCGGGCGGGCTGGTCGTGATGAACCAGGCCACCTGCATGGTCTCCGTCGCCCGCTTCTTCATGCAGTTCACGCAAAAGGAATCGTGCGGCAAGTGCGTGCTCTGCCGGGAGGGTACCAGGCAGATGCTCGCCCTGCTGGACGAAGTGACGGGCGGGTCGGCCACCCCCAGGACGCTGGAGCTGCTGGAGCAACTGGGCCGGGTGGTCCAGGTCGGCTCGCTGTGCGGGCTGGGCAAAACCGCCCCCAACCCCGTGCTCTCGACCCTCAAGCAGTTCCGGGCTGAGTACGACGCCCACGTGCTGGAAAAACGCTGCCCCACCGGTCGCTGCAAGGGCCTGGCTCGCCCGGAGATCCTCGCCGACCGCTGCAAGGGCTGCCGCCTGTGCGTCAAGAAGTGCCCCGTCGGGGCGGTTTCGGGCGAGGCCAAGAAGCCGCATCGTATCGACGTTGACAAATGCATCAAGTGCGGCGCGTGCGCCGCGGCCTGTAAGTTCGAGGCCGTCGTCGGAGTCGGAAACTAACCCCCGCGCCGGGAGGACTTTGCCATGACCAAGGACAACACACTGACGATCGACGGAGCCGTCGTCGCCATCGAGGGCGAGCGGAACCTGCTGGAGCTGGCCCGCAAGGCCAACATCGACATCCCGACATTCTGTTACCACAGCGACCTGAGCGTGTACGGCGCCTGCCGGCTGTGCCTGGTGGACGTCGCCGGGCGCGGGGTGGTGGCCAGCTGCTCGACGCCCCCCGAGCCGGGCCTGGTCGTCCGCACGCATACCCCGCAGATCCGCGAGATCCGCAAGGTTGCCATCGAGTTGCTGCTGGCCAATCACGAGCACGCCTGCCCCACCTGCCCCAAGAGCCGCTCCTGCCAGCTCCAGGACGTCGCGAGGCGGCTGGGCGTGAGCGAGGTACGGTTCAAGCCCGCCCTGAAGAACAGCCCCGTGGACGACTCGAGCCCCTCGCTCGTGCGGGACCCCAACAAGTGCATTCTCTGCGGCGACTGCGTGCGGATGTGCCACGACGTGCAGTCCGTCGGGGCGATCGACTTCGCCCACCGCGGGGCCGACGTCGCCGTCGTGCCCGCCTTCGGACGAAACCTCGACGACGTCGAGTGCGTCCACTGCGGGCAGTGCGCGCGGGTGTGCCCCACCGGCGCGCTGACCCCCGCCAACGACATCGACGACGTCTGGGCCGTTTTGGACGATCCGGCCAAGGTCGTCGTCGCGCAGATCGCCCCGGCCGTCCGGGTGGCCCTGGGCGAGATGTTCGGCCAGCCGGCAGGCGCGGTGCAGACGGGCAAGATCGTGGTACATACCGATATTTGACCACTAGTTCCCAGACTTTAATTCCTCCGTCGCTGGAGCGAGGGCCAGCGCCTGCCGCAGTTCACCAGTTGCTGTCCGGCCTGGGTGAAGTTCGCCGAGCAGTACTACCCCGAGTTGCTGGCGAATCTGAGCTCCTGCAAGAGCCCGCAGCAGATGTTCGGCTCGCTGGCCAAAGACATCCTGCCCGCCCAACTGGGCGTGAAGCGAGAGAACCTCGTCGTCGTGTCGATCATGCCCTGCACGGCCAAGAAGTTCGAGCGAGCCCGCCCGGAGTTCGTCACGGAATCCCGCCCGGACGTGGACGTCGTGCTGACGACGCAGGAGCTGGGCAAGATGATCGACCAGGCGGGGATCGTATTCTCGGCCCTGCCGGTGGAGAGCCTGGACATGCCGCTGGGTTTCAAGACCGGCGCGGGAATTCTTTTCGGGGCCACGGGCGGCGTGTCGGAGGCCGTGCTGCGGTTCGCCGCCGAGAAGGCCACCGGAACCACGCTGGATTCGGTGGACTTCCACGCCGTCCGGGGCGAGGCGGGAATCCGCCTGGCGACGGTGGAGCTGGGCGGGCGGCGGCTGACGGTGGCGATCGCCCACGGGCTGGCCAACGCCCGGAAACTCGCTGACCAGGCCAAGGCCGGGCCGGTGGCGTTTGACCTGGTGGAAGTGATGGCCTGCCCGGGCGGGTGCATCGGCGGGGCGGGCCAGCCGGTAAGCCCCGGCGCCAACGTCCGCGCCGGCCGGGCCGCCGGGCTCTACGAGGCCGACCGCTCCCTCCAGCTCCGCAAGAGCCAGGACAACCCCCTGCTCGCCGAGTGCTACCAGAAGCACCTGGGCGAGGTGGGGGGTCACAAGGCCCACGAGTTGCTTCACACGGGCTTCCACAGCCGCCGGCGGATCTTCGGCGAGAGCGTCGTCGTCGAGAGCCGGCAGGACCGCGCCAAGCTCGATGTGGCCATCTGCGTCGGCACGAGCTGCCACGTCCGAGGCAGCCACACGCTGCTGCGGCAGCTGGGCGCGTGGCTGCAAGAGGAGGGGCTGGGCGGGGCCGTCGAGGTCACCGCCACCTTCTGCATGGAACGCTGCGGCCAGGCCCCCAACGTCATGGTCGCCGACACGCTGATCTCGGGCGCGACGCTCGAGACGATCACCGCGGCCATCCTTGCCCACCTGTCGGCCCTCGCGCCGGCGGCGGGGGCGTAGGCCCCGAGGCCCGTCATGCCACACGACACCCGCGCCAACCAGGTCGTCTTCACCAACAAGGCCAAGTGCCGCGACTGCTACCGCTGCCTGCGGAACTGCCCCGTCAAGGCCATCCGCATGTCGGGCGGGCAGGCCCAGGTTGTTCCCGAGCGATGCCTCGCCTGCGGCACGTGCATCCGCCAGTGCCCCCAGGGCGCCAAGAGCTACCGCATGGACCTGGAGCGCGCACGGGAGCTGCTGGCCGGCGCGGGCCCGGTGGCCGCCAGCGTGGCCCCGTCGTTCGCGGGTCTTTTGTCCCCGGCCCGCGCCCGCCGGTTGCCGTCGGCCCTTCGCCGACTGGGCTTCGCCCGCGTGGAGGAAACCGCCGTCGGGGCCTGGCACGTCGCCGGGCAGACCGCCGAGTTCCTCCGCGCCAGCCCCGCTCGCCCCTGCGTCACCACCTGCTGCCCCGCCGTCGTCGAGTACGTCGAGCGATACCGCCCCGGGCGGATCGACCAGCTCATCCCCCTGGCCTCGCCCATGATCGCCCACGCCCGGCTGCTCAAGGAACGCCTGGGGCCGACCTGGTCGGTCATCTTCATCGGCCCGTGCGTGGCCAAGAAGGCCGAGGCCGACCGACCACGCTACGCCGGCCTCGTCGACTGCGTCCTGACCTTCGAGGAACTCCAGGAATGGCTTGACCGCGAGGGCATCGACCTGGACGCCTTCGAGGAGAGCGACTTCGATCAGACGCCCGGGCCCGGCGCGCGGTTCTTCCCCGTGCCCGGCGGGCTGGCGCGGGCGGCGGGGCTGGGCACGGACCTGCTCGATACCGACGTCGTCGCCGTCACCGGCGCTGGCGAGGTGATCGAGGCCCTCGACGCGGTGGCCCCCCGGGCCGACCGTGTACTCGTCGACGCGTTGTTCTGCCCCGGAGGCTGCGTGAACGGCCCGGCGGCAGCGTGGCAACGCCCGCCCTTCGACTGCCGTCGCGACCTGATCCGGTACGCGGGGGCGCCCGGGCTGGTTCCCGCGCCGGCCTCCCCCGGGCGCGCCGACCTGGTCACCGCGTTCGCCCCCCGCGACGCCGCCGGCAACGAACGGGCCTTCTCCGAAGAACAGATCCGCGCCGTCCTCGCCCACACCGGAAAGATGTCCGACGATGACCACCTCAACTGCGGCGCGTGCGGGTATTCCACCTGCCGCGATAAGGCCCTGGCCGTCCTGTGCGGCATGGCCGAGTCCGACATGTGCATCCCCCACATGCGCCGCCTGGCCGAAAACCGCACCGACCGCATTATCGAGACCAGCCCCAACGGCATCGTGATCCTCGACGAAAAGCTCCACATCGTTTCGATCAACCCGGCGTTCCAGAAGATGTTCGGCTGCTCGCTCACCATCGCCGGCAGCCGCATCTCCTGCCTCATGGACCCCGAGCCCTTCGAGCGCCTGGCCACCGGGGCCGTCTCCGTCATCGACGAAATCCTGGCCTTCAAGACGCACGACCTGCTCTGCCGCGGGCTCTTCTACCGCCTGCAGGACGAAGACCGGTACGTGGGCATCTTCGTGAACGTTTCCGACACGGCGGCCAGCCGGCGCCAGCTCGACGACCTCCGCCAGCAGACCATCGCCCAGGCCCGCGAGCTGCTCGACCACCAGATCACCCTCGCCCAGAACATCGCCTGCATGCTGGGCGAGAGCACCGCCCAGGGCGAGGAGCTCGTGGCGAACCTGATGAAACTCGCCGGCGCCAACTCCCTCGACGCCCCGGGCGACAAGGGGCTGCCCCGATGAGCTACCTCCACGTCGACATCGAGGCCGCCCAGGCCTCCAAACGCCCGGGCGCCCCCTGCGGCGACCGCTGGTTCGCCGAGCGAACGGCCGGCTGGACGGCGTTGGCGTGTGTCGACGGAATCGGCAGCGGCGTTCGCGCCAACCTGGCGGCCACCATGGCCGGCAACCGCATGATGGAACTTCTCCGCCGGGGCTTCTCCATGCGGGAGGCCTTCGGGCGGCTGGTGGCGACCATGAATCGCTGGCGCGACCCGAGCCTGCCCTACGCGGCCTTCTCGCTGGCCCGCATCCTCAACGACGGGCTGACCACCGTGCTCAGCTACGACGCCCCGCCCCCCCTGCTCGTGCTCGAGCACGGCGTGGAGGAAATGCCGCAGCGTTCCTTCGTGATGGAATCGGCGGTCATCGGCGAAGCCGCCGCCCGTCTCGCTCCCGGCGAGGGGCTGCTCCTCATGAGCGACGGCATCACCCAGGCCGGACTGGGCCACGGGCTCACCGCCGGATGGACCACCCCCGGCGTCGCCGACTTCGCCAACCAGCACGTCCGTGCCAAACGCCCGCGGCGCGACCTGCCCCTGGTCATTCAGAACCGCGCCAAGGGCCTGTGCGGCCCGGTCTATCGCGACGACTGCACCGTCGTTCTGGCCGATTGCCGCAAGGGCGTCGTCGTGAACATTCTGACCGGCCCGCCGGTGAGCGTCGCCGGCGACGAGCGGGCCGTCAGCGAGTTCATGTCGCGGGATGGGCTCAAGGTCGTCTGCGGAGGCACGACGGCCCGGGTGGTCGCCCGCATCACCGGGCGACCGATGAAACGCCACGCCGACAACGCCAGCCTGATCGCGCCGCCCCGCTCCCGCATCGACGGGGTGGACCTGGTCACCGAAGGGGCCGTCACCCTCAACCAGGTCTACAACATCATCGAGGCCGACCCCGTCCACTATGAAAAATCCAGCGGGGTCAGCGAGTTGAGCATCCTTCTCCGCGCCGCCGACCGCGTCAACATTCTCGCCGGCCAGGCCGACAACCCCGCCTCCACCGGCATCGAATTCCGCCAGCAGGGCATCCTCACCCGGGCCAACATCCTTCCTCTTCTCATCGACCGCCTCCGGGGCATGGGCAAGCTGGTCGTCGTCGAAGACGTCTAACGATCGGGTCCCCCCGGGAACCACGGGCGCAACGGGCTGAGTCATCCCCAGTTTCGGCCGAGGGCACATTGGCGTAGGTGGGGGCTTGAACCTTTCGTTCTCCCCCGGTATGTTCGCTGGATAAGTCGACCCCGGC
>JAPLNA010000113.1:0-7250 GCA_026693065.1 Planctomycetota bacterium | reverse complement strand
GCGTGCGGGTTCGAACGGCGGAACATCAACTCAGGAGACGCACGATGAACAGCATGGTCATTCAGGCCGATCTCGGCAAGGACACCATCAGCCCTCACGTGTACGGGAATTTCTCCGAGCACCTGGGGCACTGCATTTACGGCGGGTTCTGGGTGGGGGAAGACTCGCCGATCCCCAACGTCCGGGGCATTCGCAAGGACGTGGTGGCGGCCCTGAAGAAGATCAAGCTGCCCAACCTCCGCTGGCCCGGGGGGTGCTTCGCGGATGAATACCACTGGACGGACGGGATCGGCCCGCGCGAGAACCGCCCGACGATGATCAACACGCACTGGGGCGGCGTGACGGAGAACAACCACTTCGGCACGCACGAGTTCCTCGACCTGTGCGAGCAGATCGGCTGCGAGCCGTACATCTGCGGCAACGTCGGCTCGGGCACGGTGCAGGAGATGAGCCAGTGGGTCGAGTACGTCAACTTCGACGGCGTGAGCCCGATGGCCAACCTCCGCCGCGCCAACGGGCGAGAGGAGGCCTGGAAAGTGCACTTCTGGGCCGTCGGAAACGAAAACTGGGGCTGCGGCGGGCAGATGAGGCCCGAGTTCTACGCCGACCAGTACCGCCGCTTCGCCACCTATTGCCGCAACTACCCCGACAAGCCGCTCTACAAGGTCGCGTGCGGCCCGTGCGGGCCCAGCTACGACTGGACCGACGTGCTCATGCGAGAGTGCACCGGGCGGATGAACGGGCTGGCCCTGCACTACTACTGCGGCAGCGGGCGAGAGAGCCGATCGGCCACCCAGTACGCCGAGGGCGACTGGTTCTTCAACCTCAAGAACACCCTGTTCATGGACGAGCTGATCACGAAGCACTCGACCATCATGGACAAGCACGACCCGGGCAACACGGTGGCCCTCGTCGTGGACGAGTGGGGCGCCTGGCACGCCGTCGAGCCGGGAACCAACCCGGGCTTCCTCTACCAGCAGAACACCATCCGCGACGCCGTCGTGGCGGCCATGACGCTCGATATCTTCCACAAGCACGCCCGGCGGGTCCGCCTGGCCAACATCGCCCAGACCGTCAACGTCCTCCAGGCTGTCATCCTCACCCAGGACGAGAAGATGCTCCTCACGCCGACGTATCACGTGTTCGATATGTATAAGGTGCACATGGACGCCACGCTGCTGCCTTCGCACGTGGCGGCGGAGGATTACACGTTCGGCCCGGAGAGCATTCCGGCGATCACCGCCTCGGCCAGCCGGGACGCGGCGGGCAAGATTCACGTTTCGATGTCCAACGCCAACCCGGAACAGGCCCTGGACCTTTCGATCCAGATCCGCGGGCAGACGGTTTCGTCGGTGACGGGCAAGGTGCTGACGGGCAAGACGATCACCTCGCACAACACGTTCGAGGCCCCGCGGGCGGTCCGCCCCGCGACGTTCGAGGGCGTGAAGCTCTCCCGCAACAAGCTCTCGGTGAAACTGCCCCCGCGGTCGGTGATCGTGTTGGAAGTGGTCTGACGCACGCGCCCGGCGCGGCAAAACGCCGACGCCGGATCGGGTGCTATAGACTGCCTCGCGAAGCCGCAAGCGGCGGATCGGGAGGGATCGGTCAGGGCGCGGGGGTTTCCGCCGGGGCGGTGGCCGGGACGGGCTGGGTTTCGGCGCCGCCGGGGATTTCCATTTCGCCGGGGGTTTCGAAGGGGGCGGTGTAGTCGGCGGGCTTGGGCGCTTCGCCGGTGCCGTCGGTGGAAGCGGTGGTGCCGCCTTCGACGGGCTTGGGGGGCAGACGCACCGGCTCGTCGGCGGCGATCCACAACCGCGGCTGGGCGTCTTTCAGGGCCTCGATCGCCGCTTTCGTCATCTTGGTCTTTCGCAGCCCCACGTGCGAAAGCCGGGGCAACTGGGCCAGGTCCTTGCCGGCGGCGTCGGTGACAGCCGTCTCCGACAGGTCCAGCCGCGTCAGCCGCTTGAAGGTCTGCAGGTGCGGCAGGACGGCGTCGGTGACGCCCGTGCCCGACAGGTCCAGCTTCCCGAGCCGCTCGAGCGGGGCCAGGCTCTTGACCCCCGCGTCGGTGATGGGCACGCCGGTCAGCACGAGCGAGTTGAGCTTGGTCATGCCGGCCAGACTCGTCAGCCCGGCGTCGGTGATCTTGGTGTCGGTCAGCCGCAGTTCGTACAGCCCGGTCAGGCCCTTCAGCCCGGCCAGGCCCGCGTCCGTCAGGGCCGTGCCCGAAAGGTCCAGGTCGCTCAGCTTCCCCAGCGGGGCCAGGGCCTTGACTCCCTCGTCCGTCAGGCTGCTCGTCTTGGACAGATCGAGCACGCGGAGGGCCTTGAAGGCCTGGAGGTCCTTGATGCCCGCGTCGGTGACGGCCGGGCCTGAGAGATTCAGCCAGGAAAGGTTGGGCAGCGTGGCCAGGTCTTTCAGGGCCGCGTCCGTGATCTGCGAATTCTTCAGGCTCAGCCGCCGGAGGGTCTTGATGGCGGCGATGTCCTTCACGCCCGCGTCGGTGATGCCGTCGTCGGCGAGGTCCAGCCGCTCGAGCTCCTTGATCTGCCCCAGGGCCTTGATCCCCTCGTCGGTCACGGCGGTGCTGGAGAGGTCGACCTGGGTGAGGCCCTCGAGGAGGTGGAAGTCCTTGATGTCGGTGTCGCCGGCCTTGACAGCGCCGGCCAAGGTGACCGTGACGATGGTCTTGCCGCCGATGTCGGTACGGCGGACGCGGCCGTCGAGTTTCTCGACGGCGGCAACGATGTCCTGCTGGGCGTCGCTGAGCTCACCGGGCGCCCGAGCGGGCGCCGAGGCCGGCTGGGTCTCGGGCGCGGCGGCGGGCTCGGCCTCGGTGACGGCGGCGGGTTCGGCCGGGGCGGCCGGCTGGGTCTCGGGCGCGGGGGCGGGTTCTTCCGCGGCGGCCGGCTGAGTCTCGGGCGAAGCGGCGGCATCCGCGGGCGCGGCGGCCTCGGGGGCCGGGGCAGAGGCAGGCGCGTCCTGACAACGAGCGACGGAACCGGTCGACAACCACGCCAGAGCGGCCAGTGTCAATACAGCCATACGAGACATAGTCGGCGTCTCCCGGGGCGCGATTCTCGCCGCCGCGGCAGTCACTCTCGCCGTCGGCAACCGCTGTGCGCCCGCAAACCCCCATTGTCGCCTACCGCCCCGTGCTTGTCCATTGAAACCGCCGAAGACAAGGAGAATTCCCGGGCTGGCGGGGGCAGACAAATGTGTTACACGCGGGAGTTGGAGGCAACAGCCTTGTTCCTGCGTCGCCCGCGATCAAGGCGTGACGTTGTTCGTAACAATTGCTGGTTCACAAGGTTGCTCCCTCTGTGCCGTTCCGGCATGGCCGTTGCATTGTAGAAGTGCGAACTGCCCGCCCAGGCGGCGGGTGACAATCTTCGCTGTTTCAGTAGCCGACCGGAGCGGTTGATCCACCTCGACCCCAGCCGGTCGGCGCTGTTTAAGGCCGGTGCGCGGGTCAGCCCCCGGGGAAGATGTCGTATCGCGGGGCGGTGTGCTTGGTGATGAGCCAGTAGATGAAACCGGCGATCATCCAGACGGCCCCGCCGAGCAAGTCGCCGGCGATGGCGCCGATCATGAACGTCTTGAGCCGCGAGTAGCGGACGCCCATCCCGAGGGCGACCTTCTTGATCGCCCAGCCGACGAGGAACGCCCCGGCCGTCTCGTACATCCCCCACGTGCCCCAAACCAGCAGCAGGATCGGATGGATCGGCCACCAGCGGTACCGCAGCCGCAGGAACGACAGGACGATGACGGCCACGAATCCCACGATCAGGGCCTTCACGGCCAGGGGGTTCGGCTTCATCGCCCCCAGGCGTTCCAGGCCCGCGAGCCCGTCTCCCAGGCCGAGGTTGTCCTGTCGGCTGAGCAGATCGTGCTGCTGGGTGATGAAGTTGAACGTGACGGCCGGGGCGCCGGTGGTGGACCAGTTCTCTCCGCCGGCCAGGCCGTAGTTGTGGTCGATCCAGATGGAGAAGGGCACGGCGGCGGCCAGGGCGATCGCGAAAACGCCGGCGCCCATCCAGGCGGTTCGCCCGGTGGGGATGCGGGTGGCGCGGCAGACCTGGAGTCCGTTGAGGACCATGGGCATGAGGCACTCGCGGATATCGTGGGCGAAGACGATGCTGATGAAGCCCATGAGGGCGATGGCCTTGAGGCCCAGGGCCGGCACGCCGAACAGGGCCACCAGCAGGGCCACGGCGGCGTAGCGGCTGTCGACGAGGAACAGCCCGCTCTCGGCGTTGATGCGGGCGAAGACGAGGTATCCCAGCATGAACAACAGAACCAGCGGGACGGCCAGGACCCAGTCGAGCCCGAGATGCACCAGCAGGGCCACGGCGGCGGCGAGGCTGAGCCCGAGCACGCGGCAGGCCCAGACTTCGCGCCGGGCGGCCGGGGCCCCCGAGAGCCCCAGGGCCCCTTTGAGCATGCCCCAATAGTGCCTCCGCCCGTAGTAGAGCAGCATGGCCGCGATGGCCAGGAAACTGCCCCCCGCCTGCCAACTGAAGACGCCCCCGTCGATCGGGCCTGCGCCGAAATCGAGCCCGTACTCCATCGCCACCATCGCCACCAGGGCCATGGCGACGGCCGAAATGCCCAGCGAGAAACCGACGTCTCCGGCGACAAACACGGCGAAGGCGATCACCGTGGGCACGAGCTTCAGGTGGAACAGCGCGTTGCCGGGCCAGGGCAAGGCCTTAAGCCGGGGAAACGCATTGACTACCTCGTTGAACTCGTACCGCACGGGGATCTGAATGAGCGCGCCGTTGAACCACGCGTTCAGCCCGTTGACCACGTGTATCCCGAACACGATCGCCAGGGCGATCAGGAAGGGCTTCTGGCGGAAGATCGACCCGCCCGGGCGAGCGGGGTCGACGTCCAGGATCGACATCGCCACCTGCGCCACCGGATACGGCAGCCGTTCGTTGTCCGCCCACACCCGGTGCACCATCAGCGACAGGGCGATGGACGCGACGGCAAAGGCGAGGACGAGCGGCATCCAGCTCTGGACCGGCCCGGCCCACTTTTCCCAGGGGATGTCGCGCGGGGGGATCAGGTTCACCCGTCCCTCCCCGGCCATCACCTGGGAGATGAAGGCCTCGTCGTACACGCCCTCGTTGGGAAGCATCTGCGGGGGGATCGTCTCCAGTACCCTCGCCTGCTGCCACCCCGGTCGCTGCTGGTTGTAGTAGACGGGGACGACGATGTTGCGGCTCCACATCCGCAAGAGCCCCGAGCCGGGCAGGTTGCACCCCACCAGCCAGAACGTCATCATCACCGCCAACTCGCCGGCCTTGAGAGGCCACCCCACCCGCCGCAACAACGGATTGATCGCCCCGCACAGCACCAGCAGGGGCAGGAACACCGCCAGCGGGAAGAAATGCCCCACGAAATGCTCCAGCCGCGGGATCTGGTCGTTGAAATACCCGACCGTCGCGATAAACACCGCGCCCAGGATACCCAGGATAATGGAGCGGAAACTCAACGGGCGACGACTCCTCTCAGCTATCGGCAAAACGCCCACCGGGGTTTGGTATTGCCTGGATATCCCCGGGCCGGCGAGAGAATGTCGTCGGCAGGATGATACGTCCCCCCCGGCGCCGCGGGCGCAGGAGTGTGTCACGGCGGGCCGGAACGGCGAGGCCCACGCTGCCTATTCTTCCTCGATCGCGATGGCCTCGACGGGGCAGTCGTCGGCGGCCTGGCGGGCGGCGTCCTCGTCGGCGCCGGGGATCGGGTCGGCGATCACGACCGCCAGGTCGTCCTTGATCTCGAAGACGGAGGGGCAGGTCTCCACGCACAACCCGCAGCCGGTGCAGGTGTCCGGATTTACGGTCGCTCGCATGATCGGTTCTCCAGGAGTTGGTCTGACAGCGGAACGCTCTGCATTATACTCACCGGCCCGGGCCTCTTGCCAAGGCCCGTTCCTCCGGATACAGTGCCGGACCTATGCAAGGCGTGATCTTCGACATGGACGGCGTGCTCGTGGACAGCTACCGCGCTCACTTTGAGGCCTGGCGGCGGCTGGGGCGGCGACACGGATACGAAATGACCGAGGCCCAGTTCGCCACGACCTTCGGGCGGACCAGCCGTGACATCATCGAGAACCTCTGGCCTGGAGCCGCCACGGCGGACGAGGCCCTCGAGTGGGACCGCTGGAAGGAAGCGGCCTACCGCGAGATCATCGCCGCGGACTTCCCCGAGATGCCCGGCGCGAGCGAGTTGATCGCCGCGCTGGCCGGGGCGGGGTTCACGATGGCGATCGGTTCGTCCGGCCCGCCGGAGAACGTCGCCGCCGTCCTGGCGCGCCTGGGCGGGGCGCATCTCATCGCCGCCGCCGTCAACGGCTCGGAGGTCACCCGAGGCAAGCCCGACCCGGAGGTCTTCCTCAAGGCCGCCGGAAAACTGGGCCTCGCGCCCTCCTGCTGCGCGGTCGTCGAAGACGCCCCGGCCGGCCTGGAAGCCGCCCGCCGCGCCGGCATGAAAGCCATCGCCATCACCGGCACCGCCCCGCGCGAGCAACTCGCCCAACGGGCGGACGTGGTCGTGGAGCGACTGAGCGAACTGACGCCGGAGAGGATCGCGACGCTGATTGGGGCGGGGGACTGAAGAGGGACACCGCGCGGTCTTCGAAAAGCAAACGCGGTGCAAGCACCGCCGCTAAACGATGGGGATCGGAATCTCAGGGCGTAGGGCGATCTTCGTTCACCGGGTGGAAGACACTCACAGCGCGGGATGGTCTTCGTTCACCGGGTTTAGCGGCGGTGCTTGCACCGCGCTTGTTTCCCCGTAGGGCGTCACGAAACTCCACCTCTGCACCGGTTTGCCCTCCTTGACCGGGGCCTTCAGATGAGCGACGATGCGTTCGATCGGCCGTTCGTGCCTGGCCACGACCAGGTGCACGTGCTCGGGCAAAATCGAGCAGGCGTGGAAGACGTAGCCCGCCTCGGCCCCGGCGTGGGCGAAACCCCGGGCGACGGCGAGGGCCTGCTCGCCGGTGAAGAGGACGGGCGGGTGCTGCAATGTTTCCTTCGCTTCCAGCCGGGCGTGAATGTCGTGCTCGTCGCGGGCGAGGGAGCGGCGGAGAGTGGTTTTCGTCGCCGGGCCGAAACGGAGCAGTTCCCAGTGGCGGATGTAATCGGACCAGGAGCCTCGCGGGTCGTTGGGTAACCAGAAACCATAGGTGCTGAAGATGGCGTGATAGGCGAGGATCACGGGGGAGGGAATATCATGGG
>JAPLNA010000112.1 GCA_026693065.1 Planctomycetota bacterium | reverse complement strand
TGCCGGAGGCCTCGGGCCGCTGCCAGCCTGGGTTCGCCGACCGCACCGGGTGGCCACGTGGGTGGCGGCCAAACTGATCCTGGATTACACCCGACGAATCCTGCTCCGGGATCGTCAGAGGGCCCATGCATAATGTTGACTGCTGGGGGATTCTCCCGTGTCGGCCACCGGCCGGATCGTAGGCGTTCCCCCGGCCCTCGAACAGCGTCCCCCCGCGGTGCGGGGGGCTTACTATTGGCGAGACATCGTGCCGTGTTCCGGCGGATGGGGTTCACGGCACGCCAAAAGAAAGCGGCCGCCTGGGGAGGCGGCCGCGGGGGAGCCTTGGGTTGGGAGGGCGTCGGTCAGGAGCCGGACTCGAGCTCGAGGACGGGGGGCTTGGGCTCCTTGGCCTTGGATCCCTTGGGCTCGTCGGTCGGCGCCGGGACGCTGGAGGGGACCGTCAGCAGGCGGTCGGGGGTGACGATCCAGATTTCCACGCGGCGGTTGGCGGCGTTGCCGCCGGCCGTGCTGGCCTGCACGGGGTGATACTTGCTGAAGCCGACGATGGCCAGGCGGTTCTGGGCGACGCCGGCGGTGTAGAGGCTCTTGGCGACCGCGCGGGCACGGAAGGCCGACAGGCCCCAGTTGTCGCCGAACTTCTTGATCGTCTCGGGCTTCGTGAGGTTCACGTCGTCGGTGTGCCCGGCGATGTAGATATGGAATTTCTGGGCGGCGGGGGAGTTGATGATGCCGGCGAGTTTGGCCAGGGCGTCGGCGGCCTTGGCCTGCACGGCGTCGGAGCCCAGATCGAAGGTCAGGTCGGACTTGAACTTGATCATGCCGTACTTGGGCAGATACTCGATGAAGTCGCCGTGGGAGTCGGCCAGGGCCTTCAGGGCGGAGCTCATTTCCGCCGGCAGGGAGCCCTCGACGACGACCATGCCGGTGGCCTTGAGCCTGTCGAAGTCGTGTTGGAGGCCCGTCAGTTCACGGGTGAGCTGGGCGTTGCGGTCCTGGAGTTTCTGGTAGGCGGCCTGGTTGCCGGCGCCCGCGCTGCCGACGTCCCGGATCTGGGCCTCCAGGGCGCCGTTTTGGCGGCGGAGTTCGGCGTTGTCGTTGCCCAGGCGGCTGTTCTCGCCCATCGCCTTGCTGTAGTCATCCTTCACCTGGGCGAGTTCCTTGGGGTCGCAGCAGCCGACGGCCAGAAACGCCACGCACGCCAGGACGATCATCGGAGCCAGTAGATAGGTTTTCATTGCCCAAGCCCTTTCGAATTTCGCCGGGCGGGGAGTCCGCTCGCCGCGCCGGCGTAGTCTGTCACGTTTCACAGGAACCGTTGGCGCCAGTTGTTTCAGTGGAGTCCGTGGGTCCGTGCCCGGGGGCGGTTACAGCCGCACGCCGGATTGCCGCATGGCCAGTTTCTTTTCGGCGGCCGTCTTGCCGACATACCAGCCGGCCACCGCCGCGATGCCCGACAGCACGACGAGGGCGACGGCCACCCCGGTGATGTTGGTGTGCAGCCAGCGGAGGTAGTCCGGGACGAGGTTGACCATGCCGGCCAGCATGATCCCGCCCATGAGCAGGGCCAGGACGCCGGCGGCGACGGCCAGGCCCTGGAAGATGCCGATGTTGGGGTCGACGGCCTCGACGATGACGGGGGCCTCGGTCATCTCGACCGGGGCGGGGAAGGACGTCGCTCCGACGTCGCCGACGTCTTCGGCGGCGCCTTCGTCCATGTTGATGCCGTCGAGCAGTTCGGCCCCGAGGCTGGTGTCATCGCTTTCGCGGGTCAGGTCCAGCAGGCCCGAGCCGCTGCCGACGCCGTCGATGGAGACCTGGTCTTCCAGCCCGGAGGCGATCTGGGTCTTGGCCATCGGGTCGGCGGTCTCGACGTCGAGGTCTTCCTCGTCGAAGATACTGATGCCCTCGGAGGTGATGGCGGTGTCTTCCTTGCCGGGCTTGATGGGCTTGACCTGGTCGAGGCGGACGGCGTCGCGGACGCCGCTGTCGGCGGTGGTGGCGGCCATCGGGTCGGCGGCGCCCAGGTCGGCGGGCGTCAGCTCGATTTCCTCGTCGGCGCCGGAGGCCTGGGCGAGCATGGCGTCGACCTGTTCGGTCTTGAACATGCGGCGGTCGCCGTCCATGAAGACGCGCAGCTGGCCGTCGCGGACGAAGGCGTCCAGTTGGCTCTTGTTGGCCTTGAGCATCTGGGCGGCCTCGGCTTCGGTGTAGTACATCTTTTTAGCCATATCGCGACACTCCCGGGGCGCGGTAGCGCCCGCCTATTTCGGCGGATTGACTTCGTCGATCCGCTTCTGCTTCTCCACGATTTCCCGGATATCCCGGGGACTCTTGGCGGCGTTGTTATAATCGTCCAGTTGCAGGTCGTACGAGACGTTTCTCGCCGCCAGCAACTGCAGCTTGTTCGTGTTGCCCAGATAGCGGTACACGCACATCGTGCGGGTCCTCGGGTCGATCAGGAACAGGCCGTGCGCGTCCTGACCGACCAGCCCGGTCACGGCGATCAACGAGGCGGGGGCCTCGGGGGCGCCCGGCTGGGCCTGGGCGGGCGAGCCGCCGCGTGCGGCCTCGATCAGCAGGCACGCGGCCACCACCGCCAGCAGCGCCAGGACAAACCCACGCGCCGCCGCACCCGTCCGCCCTCGCCGATAATCGCCAGTCTCAGCCATCGTTCGGGGCAACCATACTCTTTCTATCGGGCCAAACCCGCTTCACCCAATAATTCTAAACCCGCTCTCGAACAAGGTTCAAGCACAATCTGTCCGGGCCCGGGATGGCCCGGCGGCCACGAAAGGGCAAGCCCCCGGCACGGCCGGGGGATCGGCCTCCGCGATCGACGGGCCTGTCGAGGGTCTGTGGACCCACGAACGGCATCCCCCCGCGGTGCGGGGGGCTTGGCGGATCGCCTACCACTTACCGGTCTTGGCCAGGCTGGGCTTGGGCAGGTCCTTCAGGAAAGCGGTGCTCTTGGCGATGTCCTCGTCGGCGAGCTCGTGATCGACGAGCCGCCCCGCCAGGTAGCTGTCGTAGGCCGACAGGTCCATCAGCCCATGCCCGCTCCAGCAGAGGAGAATGACCTTCTCTTTTCCTTCGAGCTTGGCCTTCTTGGCCTCGTCGATGGCGGCGGCGATGGCGTGGGAGGTTTCGGGCGCGGGGATGAAGCCCTCGGTGCGTGCCCAGGTGAGCCCGGCCTCGAAGCAGGCGCCCTGGTGGTAGGCGCGGGGGGTGACGAGGCCCTCGACGATAGCCTGGCTGACCAGGGGGGCCATGCCGTGATAGCGAAGCCCGCCGGCGTGAATGGCCTCGGGGACGAAGTCGTGCCCGAGGGTGTGCATGGGCAGCAGGGGGGTCATCTTGGCCGTGTCGCCGTGATCGTAGGCGAAGGGCGCTCGTGTCATCGTCGGGCAGCTCTGGTCGGGCAGCTCTTGGGCTCGACGGGGATAATGTCGATCATCTGCCCGGCGATCTTGTCGGCGACGAACGGGAAGGCCAGTCCGGCGAAGTTACTGCCCCCGCCGGCGCACGCGATGACCACGTCGGGCTTCTTGATGCCGACCTTGGCCAGTTGCTTCTTGGCCTCCAGCCCGATGACCGTCTGGTGGAGCATCACGTGGTTGAGCACGCTGCCCAGGGCGTAGCGGGTTTGGCCCGTCGGGTCGGTGACGGCGGCCTCGACGGCCTCGCTGATGGCGATGCCCAGGCTGCCGGGGGTGTTGGGCCATTTGGCCAGGATGTCCCGCCCGGCCTTGGTTTCGTTGCTGGGGCTGGCCGTGCACTGGGCGCCCCAGGTGGCCATCATGATCTTCCGGAAGGGCTTCTGGTCGAAGCTGATCCGCACCATGAACACCTTGCACTCGAGCCCCAGCAGGGCGCACGCAAACGCCAGGGCACTGCCCCACTGGCCCGCGCCCGTCTCCGTGCACAGCCGCTTGATGCCGAACTGCTTGTTGTACCAGGCCTGCGGCACGGCGGTGTTGGGCTTGTGGCTGCCGGCGGGGCTGACGCCCTCGTGCTTGTAGTAGATCTTCGCCGGCGTGCCCAGGGCCTTCTCCAGCCCGATCGCGCGGTACAGCGGGCTGGGACGCCACATCGCCAGCATCTGCCGCACCTCCTCGGGGATGTCGATCCACCGCCGGGTGGAAATCTCCTGCTCGATCAGGTTGTCGGGGAACACCGGGCGGAGGGCCTCGGGGTTGATCGGCTTGCCGTCAGGCCCCAGCGGCGGCTGCAGCGGGCTGGGAAGGTCGGCCGCCAGATTGTACCACTGGCGGGGAATCTCGCTCTCGTCCAGTACGATTTTGATCTGTTCCATGTGAGTGTCCTTCTGGTTTCCGAGGAAATCCGGAACCGCCCATTCTCGCCGAAGACGTCAAAAAACACAAGGGGGTCCTACGATATCGGTGCGCGCAAAACAAGCCCCCGGCACTGCCGGGGGATGGGGCCGACGGGTGTCATCGGGGTCACGAACAGCATCCCCCTGCGGTCAACATTATGCATGGGCCCTCTGACGATCCCGGAGCAGGATTCGTCGGGTGTAATCCAGGATCAGTTTGGCCGCCACCCACGTGGCCACCCGGTGCGGTCGGCGAACCCAGGCTGGCAGCGGCCCG
>JAPLNA010000111.1 GCA_026693065.1 Planctomycetota bacterium | reverse complement strand
GGTTCGGGCAAGAGTACGCTGTTGAAACTGCTCACCGGCAGGATTGCCCCTGACGGCGGCGAGGTGACGCGCATGACCGGCCTGCGCGTCGCCAGCCTGGCCCAGGACGTCCCGGAGGACCTGTGCGGCAGCGTCTATGACACGGTGGCATGGGGCTTGGGGGAGATGGGGACGGCCCTGGCGAAGTATCACCAGGTCAGCCGCCAGGCCGAGCTGTATCCTGACCGGGCCCACCTCGATGAGTTGCACTCCCTTCAGCACCGGCTGGAGGCCAACTCCGCCTGGTCGATGCACCAGGAGATCGTCATGGTCTTATCCAGGATGAGCTTGCCGGGAGATGCTATGTTCGAGCACCTCTCCGCGGGCATGAAGCGCCGTGTGCTGCTCGCGCAGGCGTTGGTCAGCAAACCGGACCTGCTGCTTCTGGACGAGCCGACCAACCACCTCGACATCCAGGCCGTCCTCTGGCTGGAGGAGTTCCTGCTGGCCTACCCGGGGGCGTTACTGTTTGTGACCCACGACCGTGCTTTCCTTCAGCGGCTCAGCACCCGCATTCTGGAGATCGACCGCGGGCGTCTGAGCAGCTGGCAGTGCGACTACGGGACCTTTGTGGAGCGCAAGGCCGCGTTGTTGGAGGCCCAGGCCCATGAATCCCGGGTGTTCGACAAGAAACTGCAGCAGGAGGAGGCGTGGATCCGGCAGGGGGTCAAAGGCCGGCGTGCGCGGGATGAGGGCCGGCGGCGGGCGCTGGAGGAGATGCGAGAGCAGCGGCGTGCCCGCAAGGAGGTTGTCGGAACGGCCAAGCTGCAACTGCAGGGCGCCCCGCCTTCGGGCAGGCTGGTGATCGAGGCGAAGGATGTGTCTTTCGCCTATGGCGACCACGTGATCATCGAACGGTTCACCACGCGGATCATGCGAGGCGACAAGATCGGCATCATCGGGCCTAACGGCTCGGGCAAGAGCACGCTGTTGAAGGTGCTGCTGGGTGAACTGCCGCCCCGGCAGGGCGAAGTCCGGCACGGTACGCGCCTGGAGATCGCCTACTTCGACCAGCTTCACGCCCAACTCGATGAGTCGCTCACGGTCCAGCAGAACGTGGCCGGTAACCAGCAGACGGTCACCGTCAATGGTCAAAGCCGCCACGTGGTTGGGTACCTGCAGGACTTTCTGTTCTCATCGGACCGGGCACGATGCCCGATCTCCGCTCTGTCCAGTGGCGAGCGAAACCGGCTGCTGCTGGCCAAGCTGATGACCCGTCCCTCCAACCTGCTGGTGCTGGACGAGCCGACCAACGATCTGGACGCCGAGACGCTGGAACTGCTGGAGGATCTGCTGGTGGAGTACCCCGGCACGGTCCTGATGGTCAGCCACGATCGGGCGTTTCTCAACAACGTCGTCACGAGCCTGCTGGTTCTCGAAGGGGAAGGGGCTGTCGGCGACTATGTCGGGGGCTACGACGACTGGCGGCGGCAGGATACGGCCCGCAAGGCCAAGCGGCAGGAAGCGGAGGAGGCGGCACCCCGGAAGAAAACCGTTCTTGCCAAGGAGGCTTCCGCCCCGGCCAAGAAGAAACTGTCGTTTAAGGAGCAGCGTGAGTTGGAGGCATTGCCCGACCAGATCGCGATGATGGAGGATCGGCAGCGGCACGTACATGAGGTGATGGCGGACGCGAACTTCCATAAGACTCCCGTAGCCGAGATTCGGCGTCTCCATGGCGAACTGGAGCAGGTGCAACAAGACCTGGCCAAAGCCCTGGCCCGGTGGGAAGAAC
This sequence comes from Planctomycetota bacterium, assembly GCA_026693065.1. Taxonomy (GTDB): domain Bacteria; phylum Planctomycetota; class Phycisphaerae; order SM23-33; family SM23-33; genus JAPLNA01. Next base: position 4,048 of record JAPLNA010000111.1, on the reverse strand, counting down.
TCGAAATGCGAAACGGCTGAAGTCGTCCGTTAGAGCCCCGGGAGACGATGCGTTAGCGGCAGTGCGGCGACGATGGCGAGGGGCTGGGGGGGGGGCAGGCGAGTCTGCCAGAAGCTCCACCGGATCATCGAGAGGATTGGACGGTTGTCGCGACAACCGCAACGGCGGTTTGGACGGCAAATAGCGCCAAACAGCCCCCATGGGAAAACTCGCGTAAGCTCGGGAAACAGCAGGAACTGCAAGAAAAGACAAGAAGTTATGTCGTTGTCGCTAATGGAATTACGAAAGCTGTGCTCTACCATTGAGCTAGGTTGGCCAACGACGCCTACGGCATCAAGGCGGAAAACAAGAGTGTATTGCCTCTGCCTCCGGCTGTCAAGGTGGTAAGCCTGCCGAAAAAGCGATCGCCCGCATTCTGCTTGACAGGGGGCCAATCGGTGATACCATACCAGTGTGGAACCACGTCTCGTGCCGTCGCGATCGGCGTTCGATCGCGCTGGCCGCGGCGGGTTCCGGATACGCTGGTCTGTCGGCGCGAGCCGCTCCCAACCGTATCGGCTGACAAGAGGGTTGGAGTTGGAAACCAGTTTTTGAGAGGACCGAAAGATGAACACCACGAGATTCCTGACGGCGGCCTTGACGGTGCTGCTCCTGGCGTCGGCTTCGCAGGCCGTTGTGACGCTGCTGAGCACCGACCCGGTGAACGACTACTACGGAATTCCGACCGAGGGCAAGCTCCTTGACGGCATCCTTGCACCGCCCGTTGATCCCAATGACCCATCTGCTGGCGTCTACGTTCTGTATGGCGGCATTACGGCCGTGTACGACCTTGGAGCTCCCTCGACGCACGTGACCGGCGCTCTGGTCACCCTTGAAACCGCCGCGGCGGCCGGTATTTTCAACCCCGGCTCCGTGGAGTTCTACTTCAGCAACACCCTCACCTTCAATCCCACCCCGGACGTCTCAGTCAGCACCGAGTCTTGGCCCCAGGCTGACGGCTGGAGCGGCTGGCCCATCACCACCCAGCAGGCCGACGCCTCCGGCACCGCGCGGTATCTCCAGATCGTCCTGACCGGGAATGGCGCGTGGCTGCGGCCTTACGAGCTGGCCCCGATCGTCGCCGGCAACACTTGGCCGGACTACCTGCCCGGCGACTTCAACAAGGACGGCGAGGTCGGGCCGGAAGACTTCGGCATCCTGAAGGACAACTTCGGCCTCGACAGTCTGCCCTTCGGCAACCATGAGAGCTGGACGCTGGGCGACGCCAACGACGACGGCGAGATCGGCCCGGAAGACTTCGGCATGCTGAAGGACAACTTCGGCCTCGACGGGGGCCCGACCGGGACGTACCCGCTGGCCAATGTCCCCGAGCCGACGACGCTGGCCCTGCTGGCCCTGGGGGGCCTCCTGGCCGCCCGCAGGAACCGCCGCTAGGCGTGCCGATAGACTGACCTCAGACGGATCCCCCGGCACCCCGTCTGTGTGGAACGCGACAGAACCATGGCGGACCTCTCGCTCGCCATGGTTCTGCTGTTTTTCCTACCCCCGGGCGTGCCACGCACGCAAGCTGGCCGCCTCGCCCAGGACGCCGACCCGCCCGGTCGCCCCGGCCGGCAGGCTGTAGCTTTCCATCAGTACGTCTTCCACGTAGAACTCCACGAGCGAATGCTCCAGGAGCAGGCGGAACGTCGCCCGCTCGGGGAACCGGATGTCGCGGCTGACCTGCTTATCCGGGCGAAACTCCGTCCCGTCCGGGCGGATCGGCCCGATCCGGGCCGTGCCGTCCGAGGCGGCCACTACCGCGATGGCCTCCCCGCCAACACACTCGATCATCAGCCCCGCCATCGCCCCGCCCCCGGCCTGGGGCAGCGTCAGCGTGCCTTCCAGCACAACTCCGGCGGCCACGTCGAAGGTCGTTTCGATGAGGCTCACCGCCCCGCGGCCAGTGGGTGCCACGATGGGCACGGGGGAGTGTTTGAGTTTCTCGTTGCCCGGCCACCACGTCATCCGCAGCGTGCCCTCGGCGTCGACGTGTGCCCGCTTGAACGGCGCCCCGTAGACCTGCCCGTCCCGGGCCATCGCGTGATGGTTGATGAGCGTGCCGTCGGGGGTGTCGATGAACCGGCAGAAATAGGTGTGTCCGCTGTGGAGTTGGAAGTTCTTCTTGGCGGGCCCGAAGGGGCCCTCGGGGCGGTCGGCGATCAGCGTGAGCATGATGTACGACCCGCCCGTGCCGTAGAGCATGTAGTATCGCCCGCCGAAGACGGTGACGGCCCCGACCTCGCCCAGGGCCGGGGCGCCCTCCACCGCCGGGGGCGGCAGGGCCTCCCACGTCAGCCCGTCAGCCGACTGGCCGAACCCGAACACCCCGCCGGCCTTGGGCGTGGCGGTCCAGTACCCGTACAGCCCGCCCTGGCCGCGCGGGAGGGTGAAGATGCAATCCCACCGGCCCTCGGGCTCGTACCACCGCTCATCCTGCACGAACTCGCACTCATCGCCCAGCCGCGTCCAGTGCACCAGGTCGCGCGACTCGGCGAAGAAGATCGTCTGCCGCCGCGTCGGACCCTCCGAGGCCGAGAAGTTCATCAGAAACCGCCCGTCCCGCTCGAAGTGCGGGCTCTTCCAGGCCGAGCCGGTCCCCATCCAGATCGACGTCGCCCGTCGCTTCAGGATCGGCCCGCGTTCCTGCCAGTACACCCCGTCGGGCGAGCTGGCCATGGAGATATTGTCCCAGCCCTTGTCGCCGGAATTGGCCAGGTAGTACATATGATACACGCCCGCGTGGAAGAACGCCCACGTGTCCCACATGTTGCCGGTCTCGATGTTCCGGGCCTTGTAGAAGATCACGGTGTCACTCCCGGGGTTGTGCTCACTTGGGCGCGGTCGCGGGGATGTTGCGCTTCTGGGCGAAGAGCCACTTGAGAAGGTCCGGCTCGGCGAAGGCGGGGACCCAACTGAAGTGGTCCACGTCGGGGTACTCGGTGTACTTGGGGGTCCCGCCGGCCTTCTTCAGGGCCGCGACCATGTTCCGGGCACGGACCACCGGCACGACACTGTCCTTGGCGCCGTGGAAGACCCAGACGGGGATCTTGACGATGGCCTTGGCCTGGTTTTCGTCTCCCCCGCCGCAGATGGGCACGCCGGCGGCGAAGTAGCCCGGGCGGCGGCACAGGGCGTCCCACGTGCCGTACCCGCCCATCGAAAGCCCCGCCACGTACCGACGGGCCGGGTCCACCGAGAACTCCTTCTCCACCCCGCCCAGCAGCTCGAACAGCAGCCGCATCGGGCGGGAGGGTTCCTTGGGCATGGCGGTGGTCTTCTGGCTCCAGTCGGCCTCGACCCAGCGGGCGTCGGGGGGGCATTGGGGGGCGACGACGACGGCGTGGAATTCGCGGACGGCCTTTTCCATCCACTCGCGGCCCCACTTGAGCTGGGCCTGGTTGTCGTCGCCACGTTCGCCTGCGCCGTGGAGGAACACGAGGAGGGGGTAGGTTTTCTTGGCGTCCCAGTCGGCGGGTTTGGCCACGACGTAGGGCAGGCTCTCGCCGGCGTTGGCCTTGCTGGCGAAGACGCGTTGCTCGAAGGTCACGGGGGCCGGGTCGACCGCCCTCGCCGCCGTCCCTCCCGCCATCGCCGCCACCATCGGTCCGATTACGCTCCAGTGAATTCGTTTCATGGCCTGTGCGTCTCCTTCTCTCGTCAGGGGCAGTCGATCATTCCGGGGCAGACTTCAACGTCGCGGCGACTAGGTTCCCCGAACCCGCCTCCGGCGTCAAGGGCAAAGCCCCCCGCACCGCAGGGGGATGCTGTTCGCAAGACCGAGGGCACTCTGGCGTAAGGAGGTATGGGAGAAAGGGATTTCAGGATTATGGGATTAGGAGATTACGGACGGAGAAGAGGCAGGGGAAACGCAAGGGGCACTGAGTTCCCGGCCGCAACCAAACGAGCCGGGTGCGGTGGTTCGCGGCGCAGCCGCAACCACGTCGGAGCGTCGCCCGATCGCCCGAGGGCGTGGTTGCGGCTGCGCCGCGAACCACGGCACCCGGCG
>JAPLNA010000110.1 GCA_026693065.1 Planctomycetota bacterium | reverse complement strand
TGTCCTGGCGCAGCTCGACGCGCCGTACAGGCCTGTCGGCCCCGCCGTAGTATCGCTCGTGGATCCAGTCTCGCACGAACTGGGCGACGGCGTCCTCGTCGGAGGGATCGAGGTCTTCGGCCGCCGCCAGGTCGAACAGCAGGTTGTGGAGCACCGGTTCGTTCTCGGCGGCGAGCTTGGCGGCGAAGGCGGAGTGCTCGCCGGCAGGAAGGATGAGCACGATCCGCCGGCCGGTGTAGTCGGCCAGGTCGCTCTCGCCGAGAGTCTCGATGACGCCCAGGTCGATTTCCCTGTCGGCGGCGGGGGCGGGTTTTTCCGCCGCCGGGCGGCAGCCGGCGATCAGCATCGCCCCGATCAGAAGACAGAGGGAGCGGGTCATGGGAGGGCTCCTGAGATGTCGGACGCGAAGCCGCGAGCGGCGGCGGCGACGGCCTGGCGCCACTCGAGGCCGGCGTATTCCTTGCGGGTGTGAGCGAAGATGACGGAGCGGCTGGCGTTGACGAGGGCGCCGGTGCGGTCGGGTTTGAAGGAGGCGGCGCAGTCGGCGGCGGAGGCCCCCTGGGCGCCGTAGCCGGGGACGAGGACGATCTGCTGGGGCATCATGGCGCGAAGCTCCCGCGCCTGGGCGGGCCAGGTGGCCCCCACCACCGCCCCGACGCAACTGTACCCGCTGGCGCCCACGAGCCCCTCGCCCGCCCCGATCGCGGCGACCTGGGCGGCCACGTGCTCGTAGAGCTTCCGCCCGTCGGCGGCGGTGAAGTCCTGGATCGCCGCGGCCGAGGGGTTCGACGTGCGGACCAGCACGAACAACCCCCGCCCGGTTTCGCGGGCGACCTTGACGAACGGTTCGATTCCGTCGGCCCCGAGATAGCCGTTGACGGTGACGGCGTCGGCGGAATCGGGTCCGGCGAGGTGCCCGGCGGCGTAGGCCTCGGCGGTCGAGCCGATGTCGTTGCGTTTGACGTCGCCGATGACGATGAGCCCGGCCTTCTTCGCCGCGGCGACGACGCGGAAGTAGACGGCGACGCCTTCGGGCCCGAGGGCCTCGAAGTACGCCGACTGGGGCTTGACGGCGGGCACGATGGGAGCGACGGCCTCGATGAGCCCCATGCAGAAGGCCTCCACCGCCGCCGGGCCGCGGGCGTGCGACGTTACCGCCTCGGGCAGGCGGTCGAGCGTCGGGTCCAGCCCGACGCAGACGGGCGAGCCCTTGGCCGCAATGGCGGATAACAAACGGTCGGCAAAGTTGTCGCTCATGGGTGAGACTCCTGGCAGCCGGTTCGGTTCCTTATTCTACAGGCCCGGGCGTCCGGACGGAAGGATCAGACGGCCGAGTCGCCGGCCTGGTCGTTCTTGTCGCGGCGGCGGCGGGGCATGAGAACCCGCAGCGGGGATGACAGCCAGGTCGCCATCGTGTTGTAGGTGTTGACGCGGATGGCGCGGACGACCGTCCATGTGTCGGTGCAGCCGGGGTCGGGGATTCGCACGGCCAGGCCGGTGGCGACGATGCGGCTGATCATGGACAGGGCGAAGGTGACGTGCCAGTTGTTCCAGAGGAACGGGCCCACGAGGAAGGGGGCGGCTTCGAGGTAGTTGAGGCTCTGGGCGACCAGCCCGCCGACGAGGGCGCCGATGGCGCCGCCCAGCCCGGTGAGGATGTCGTAGGCGGCGACGTAGCGGCTTTTGCCGGGCCCGTCGGTGAAGCCGAACCAGATGCCCTGACGGGCCAGTTCCAGCCCGGTCCAGGAAAAACCCCCCAGCGTGCAGGCCAGGGCGCCCAGCAGGTACGAACCCACGGGCGTGCCGGCGGGCAGGTGGAGGGCGGGGGCCAGCCCCGAGCCGGTGCTGCTGGTGGCGAAGAACCACGGAACCACCGAGAAGACCGTGACGGCGGTGGTGATGACGAGGATGGGCTGGCGCCCCCAGCGGTCGACCGCCCGCCCCCAGGCGCGGGCGCCGGCGATGCTGGCGATCGGGCCGATCACCAGGAACATCACGTTGGCCGACAGGGAACTGAAGCCGATGTTCTCCATCGCGTTTCGCCAGAAGAACGCGGCCCCGACGGTGGCCGAAAACATCACCGCCGCACCGTAGGCGATGTTGAGGCGGAAGGAGCGGTCGTGCATGGGGTCCCACAGGAGGGCCTTGGCGGCCCGGGCGTGGCGGAGGCCCCAGGAGCCCCGGACCGCCGGCGCCGGCTCGGGCGGCGGCAGCGAGTCCGTCGGCAGCAGCTCGCGAATCCGCTGGAACAGTCGGATGTCGATCGTCCCGAAGATCGCCGACACCGCCAGGATGCCGCAGATGGTGTACAACGCGAGGGGGTAGTCCCGGGCGAGGGTGGGCAGCTCGGCCGGGGTGATGGCCCCCTTATGAGGGAAGACCTTGTTCATCAGCACGCCCAGGAGAATGGCCACCCCCACGCCGATGACGGTGGTGATCTGCGCCCGCCGGGCCAGGAACCGCCCGCGGATTCGCCGGGGCATGAGTTTGCCCATCCAGAGCACCCACGGCGGGACGGCCATCATGGCCGTGCCCCAACTGAGGGTCATCACCAGCAGGCAGGCCACTACGGCCGCCGTCGAGGGGATCGTCAGGAAGAGAGGCACGGCCGCCACCGCCAGCCAGAGTATTCGCGAGATCGACGCGTAGCGAAGGAAGGGCCCCTTGACGGCGCCGGTCTTCTCTACCATCGCCGAGGCCAGCAGTTGGACGAACCGGGCCGC
>JAPLNA010000109.1:1104-8354 GCA_026693065.1 Planctomycetota bacterium | reverse complement strand
CCCGACGGCCTTTCAGGCCTGAGACCGGCGTGGCGGCTACAGGCCCGCCGTTTCAAGGACGGCGCGGGCCATCGCCTCGACGTTGGCGGGGGGGACGTTGGGGAGAAGGGCCTCGTGGCTGGGGCTGATGACCAGCGGGCCCAGGACGCGGGCGACGCGGAGGACCTCGGCCCGGACCTGGGCCGGGGTGCCCGAGACGAGCAACTGCTGCGTGCCGATGCCGCCGATGAAGGCGACCTGGCCCTTGATCTCGACGAGGGATTCGGCGTCCATGCCGGGGACTTCGGACTGGATGGGGTGGAGCAGGTCGATGCCCAGCTCGATCAGGCGCGGGAGAATCTTGCGGATCGCCCCGCAGCAGTGCAGCAGCGACTTGTAGCCGAACTCGTGGGCCAGGTCGATCTGCTGCTTGAGGTAGGGGAAGACGAACTCCTCGAACATCGAGGGGCTCATGAGGATGTCCCGCTGGGTGCCGAAGTCGTGGCTGATCTTGAAGGCCTCCATGCGATCGCCGGCCAGTTGGAAGAACCGGCGGTTCAGGCGAAGGTAGGCGTCGTTGGCGCAGCGGGTGAGGGCGTGCACGACGGCCGGGCGGGTGATCATGGCCTCGAGGTAGTCCTGGATGCGGCCGAAGGCGGTGAAGCAGTCGCAGTGAAAGAACATGGAGAGGTTGCCGCTGAGCCGGTAAAACCCCCGGGCCCGGTCGAGGGCGTCGAGCCAGGGAGTGAAGTCGAAGTCGTCGTAGGTGGGCCAGGGGAAGTCTTCCACCTGGGCGACGCTGTCGCAGTCGGCCAGGGCGCCAGCGGGCATGTGACCCTTGCCGCCGACGGGCACCCAGCGGACGTCGTCGCCCAGCGTGCGGAAGATGTCCTCCAGCGTGCCGCACCGGAAGTATTTCAGCAGGGCCGGGTGGGAGTCGCCGTGCGGGTTGCCCGTCCAGTACGCGCAGCGGTCAACGCTCTTTCCATCGACAATGGCAGCGACGCGGTCGCGTGAGTTCATGCCGGGCTCCTTTTGGATTGCTGGTGAGGATACCGCGGGGGGGAGCGCCCGGCAAGGCCCGTGGCGAACCGGCAAGGACACGAATGTCACGAATGAAAGCGAATGACACGAATGGCGAGCAGGCGGAAGACCGGGAAAGAAGGGCCGATCGCCTGGTCAGGGCTTTTTCCCTTTCGGCAGTTTTCTTTGTGTTCTTTGTGCCCTGCGTGGCTTAATCTTTTCCTTTCGACGAAGCGAAGCCCTGGAGACTGAAGATGAAGACGTTTGGTGGCAAAGACCGGATGACATCGAAGGAACGGGTGATGACGACGTTCGCGCACAAGGAGCCCGACCGCGTGCCGATCGGCTACAGCGCCAACGCGGGGATCGACCGGCGGCTGCGGGAGTACCTGGGCCTGCGGGAGGACCAGTGGGTGGGCGAGGCGGTGGGGGTGGACTTCCGCGGGGTGGGGGCGCCGTACCGTGGCCCGCGGCTGCACCCGGAGATCGAAGGCCGGGGCGTCGATATGTGCTGGGGCCTCCGCACCCGCTGGATCGAGCACGAAAGCGGCGGGTACTGGGACTACTGCGACTTCCCCCTGCGTGACGCGGACCTGGACACGATCGCCGCCTGGCCCATGCCCAACCCGGACGACTTCGACTACAGCCGTATCGCCGAAGACTGCCGGAACAACAAGGCCTTCGCCTCTACACCGGCGGGGCCGGGCTGCCCGACACCATCAACGCCACCGGCATGATCCGCACGATGGAGCAGGTGCTGGTGGACCTGGCGACCGACGACCCGGCGGGGCTGTTGTTGATCGACCGGCGGCTGGAGATCAACCTGGAGATCACCCGCCGCACGCTGGAGGCCGCCCGCGGGGGCATCGACTTCCTGTGGATGGGCGAGGACCTGGGCACGCAGATCTCGCCACTGATGAGCATGGACCTTTTCCGCCGGCACATCCGCCCGCGCCACCAGCGCGTGGTGGACCTGGCCAAACAGTTCGGCATCCCCACCCTCATCCACACCTGCGGCTCGAGCAGTTGGGCGTATGAAGACTTCATCGAGATGGGCATCACCGGCGTGGACACCCTCCAGCCCGAAGCGGCCAACATGTCGCCGGAGTACCTGAAGAAAACGTTCGGCGGTCGGCTGTTCTTCCACGGGTGCATCTCGACGGCCGGGCCCGTCGCCTACGGCACGCCCGAGGAAGTCACCGAGTACTGCCGCCACACGCTGGAGGTAATGATGCCCGGCGGGGGCTACTGCTTCGCCCCGACGCACTGCCTGCAGGACAACTCGCCGACGGAGAACGTGATCGCGATGTACGAAGCGGCCCACACGATCGGGCGGTACGACTGAACACTCCCGGGCCGGAGGGCACTGTTGTGAACGATCGCGAACGATTCCTGGCGACGATGCGGTTCGGCCGCCCCGACCGCATTCCCTACTGGGAGTGCGCCTTCTGGGGCGAGACGCTGGAGCGGTGGGTCCGAGAGGGCATGCCGGAGGCCGTGCTCCACCCGGCCGGACCGGAGAGCTGGCCCACCCAGGAGTCCCTGCGGGGGTACTTCGGTTACGACCTGAGCAGCGGGGTGTACTTCCGCGAGACGGCCAGCGTGAACCTGGGGTTCATTCCGCCCTTCGAGCACAAGGTGCTGTCGGAGGAAGATGGGGTCGTCACCCAGCAGGACGGCGAGGGGGTGGTCTTCCGCTGGTCGCACGGGGGGCACTCGACGCGGCAGTTCCTGCGATTCCCCGTGCAGACTCAGGCGGACTTCCGCGAGATCACCAGGCGGCTGGACCCGTCCTCGCCCGGGCGCGTGCCGGAGGGGTGGGAGAAACGCCCGCTGGAGATCCAGGCCGCCGGGGCGCCGATTTGCATCCAGGCCGGTGGATATTACGGCTTCGCCCGCGGCCTGATGGGGGTGGAGAACCTTTCGACGGCCTTCTACGACCAGCCCGAACTGATCGAGGAGATCTTCGAGTGGCGGACGGCGTACGTGTCGGCCGTGCTGGAAAAGGCCCTGGCCCTGGTGAAACCGGACTTCGCGGAGTTCTGGGAGGACATGGCCTTCAAGACCGGGCCGCTCGTTTCGCCGGTTCTCTACCGCAAGCTGGCGTTGAAGCACTATCAGGCGATCACGGGCCTGCTGCGGCGGCACGGGGTGGACCTGGTGCTGCTGGACTCCGACGGGAACATTGACGAGCTGATTCCGATCTGGCTGGAGGGCGGGATCAACGCGATCTGGCCCTTCGAGATCGCCGCGGGCATGGACCCGCTGGCCGTGCGGGCCAAGTACGGGCGGAGCCTGGCGATAATCGGCGGGATCGACAAGCGAGCCCTTGCCGCCGGCCGGGCCGCCATCGACCGCGAAGTGTTCCCCATGGTGCCGAAGCTCATCGAAAGTGGGGGGTTCATTCCCACCTGCGACCACGCCGTCCCGCCGGATGTCTCGCTGGCGGACTACCAGTACTACCTGGGGCTGATCCACAAGATCGTCGAGGGCCGGTGAGGGCGGACTATAGTGGTTTGGGGGCGGAGTGAATTGTAAGGTTCCGGCGGAGCTGGAACACCGCCCCGCGCGTCGTCGTGGGGGTGTTGTCATGAGCCAGGAAGAACCGAACAATTCGGCGACCAAGCACCTGCCGGTCTTGCGGGGCGCGACGGGAGCGCTGGCGTCATTGCGCCGCCGCGCCGGCGCGAGCACCCGGGGCGACGCGGTGTTCGTCCGCGTGCGGCCCCACGGCGAACGGCGGCGGGATTTTCTGCGGCGGTTCTGGTTCCGCGGGGTGGACGAACTCCGCCGCCAGCAGCGTCAGGCAGACGAGAAGCCCCCGCCGCGGAGCTCACTGGACAAGCTGATCTGACGGGAGGGTTCTTGCCAGGGCGCCCGGCCCGCATCCGGCGCGCACGCGGCACCCACATGGCCGGCAAGCGGCACACGCCGGTCGGCAAGCGGCACGCATCTGGTGCGTGGCCGGAGCAACTCGGCGATAGGTTTTTGAGGGCCCTTCAGGGCCCTTACCCCGCCGCAGGCGGTTTCGTCCGGGGCTTTTAGCCCCGGAACGCCGGGGCGCCGCACTTCCATTCTTCTTCTTCTTCTCGTGGCCCGGTTCACCGGGCTTACTCGTCGGCGCCGAATGGATAGACCATGGAGATGATGGCTAAAGCCTCGCGCGAAAGGGCAAGCCCGGTGAACCGGGCTGGGGAAGAAGAAAGAAAAGAGAAAGCATGTTCCGTTGGTTCCGGGGCTAGAAGCCCCGGACGAAACCGCCTTCGGCGGGCGAAGGCCCGTGAACGGGCCTGAAGGAATTCCGTGGGGGCCTAGTGTCCCAGGCGGCGCCAGGTCCAGAGGGCCAGGGCGGCCAGGGCGGCCAGCCAGAGCGTGGCGACGACGATCGCGCCGGCCCACAGCCAGGCGCGAGCGATGGTGACGCCTCGGTCGGCCTGGCGGAGGCACTCATCGAGCACGGCGCGGGGGATCATCCACCGCACGGCCAGCAGGCCCAGGGGCACGATGACCAGATCGTCGAGATAGCCCAGGACGGGGATCGGATCGGGGATCAGGTCGATAGGGCTCAGCGCGTAGGCCACCACGAGGGCCGCCAGAACCTTGGCGTACCAGGGCGTCGCCGGATGCCGCATGGCCAGGTACAGGGCGATGGTCTGGCGTTTCAGAAAGCCGGAGCGGGCCTTGAGCCGCCGGCGAGGGTTGGGCGAGGGGGAATCCATGGCAAGGGATTATACCATAGGCGCGGAGGAAACCGGGACGTGGTTGCGGCTGGGCCGCAAACCACGGCACCCCGTCGACGTCGGCGACTGGGCCCGGGGCGGGAGTCCGTTCAGGGCCTCTTGGCGACGCTGGTGAGGCGGCGGCCGAACCAGAGCCCGATCTTGGCCTTGGCGTTGACGGCCCAGCCGTTGGCGTCGAGCAGGGGGCCGAGGTTTCGTTGGCGGAGTTTGAGGCCCGCCAGGATCATCGACGGGGTGGAGATGGCGACGAAGATCGCGGGGATCCCGAAGGCCGCCCAGGGGCTCCACGTCATGTCCGCCATCGCCTTGGTCAACTGGGCGACGGCCGCGGTCAGGCCGCTGATCACAACGCCCAGAACGGCGATGACACCGAGGTCGAACTTGGGTTTGGGTTCGGGGGCCTTTCCGGCCTGGGCGGATTTCTCCAGGTCGGTCACGTGGCTGGTGAGGCGATTGGTGGCGGCGGCGTCGTGGGCGGCGGCGCGTTTGGCGATCTGGTCGCTGATCCAGCGGCTGAGTTTCTTGTAGGGGCTCCAGAACGCCTGGCGGATGCTGATGGGGTTGTCGACCACGCGGGTGATGGTGGCGTCCCAGTCCTGGCCCTTGCGGTCGTAGAAGACGCCGTTGCGTCCGGCCATGAGGTTGTCGCTGTCGCCGGCGGTGAAGGCCGCTGCGATCGTCATCTTCTCGCCGGTGCTCTTGTGCGTCAGGTCGCAGTAGGCGAGGTAAAAGTTGCTCAGGTGGGCCATCGCGGCGTGCTTGGCCGGGTCGTCCACGCGGACGCACAGGTCGCATCGCCGCTGGTCGAGGTAGAGGGCGCCGGTCTGGAAGGCCGCCGGTTCGTCGCCGGAGTAAAAGTGGGCGAAGGAAACGAAGTTGGTCAGCAGGCGGACCAGGTCGCGGTTGTATCGCACCAGGCGGTCGACGGTGGCGATGGCGTTGGCCTCGGGCTCGAGGGCCTTGTCCTTGGCGATCAGGGCGGTGAGGGCCTCCCGGGCCGGGCCGGCGAGAATCTCCTGCACGCGAGGGAGGGTGAGTTTCTCGACGACCGAGCCGGCCTTGGCGGCGACCCAGGCCTCGTAAGGGGCGAACCGCTCGAGCAGGTCGTGCCAGTCCTTCTCGGACAGCCCGTCCCGGGCGCCCAGGAGCGGCTCAACGGCGAGATCTCGCAGGGCGGCCAGGGCCTTTGTCCAGGCCGGGCTGACGTCCCCTCGGAGGGGCAGGGGTCGTCCGGCCTCGATCCGAGCCATGGGCAGGGCGGCGACGTCGGCGGTGGTGTTGGAGAGTTCCTTACCGGCCAGGGCGGCGTAGTCGGCCTCGGAGCGGTTCATGGCGCCCAGGGCGCGGGCGTCGAAGGCGACGAGGCGGCAGCGGGTGAAGTAGTCCTCGATCTTCGCTCGGACGGCGGCCAGGGCGGCGGCGGCCGCGGCGGTCTTCTCGCCTAGTGGCAGGATCTTCGCGGCCCACTGGCTGGCCTGAGCCCACCAGTCGGCGTAGGCCTGGGCCTGGGCGAAGAAGGTGTCGACCTTGGCCTGGTTGACGCCGTCCTGCCCGCTGCGGTCTCGCTCGGGCCCCAGGCAGGCCATGATGTCGGCGATGACGGCCTTCACTTCGGGGGCGTCCGCCGAGCCGGCGGGAATGACCCCGTCCCCGTTGAAGACCGTCTGGGCGAAGATCCGCTCCGTGCCGGCGGTGTCCTCGACGCTGATCTCGACGGCGTCGGCCTTGCCGAGATTGGACAGGATGTGCCTGGCCGAGTGGAGAACCTGAAGGCCTTCGGGAGTCTGGTCGTTGATGGCCTCCAGGGGCAGGGAGGGCGAGCCGGCGAGCAACTGCCCGGGATCCCTCAGGAGCGAGCAGGCCCAACGGACCGCGGCGCGGACCTCGGGCACGCGGATGCGCCCGTCCTTGTCGGTGTCGATCAGCCCCAGCGTGCCGGTGTCCAGGTCCAGCCCCTGGGTGGGGCAACTGAGGGCGACCCAGAGCTTCTGGTCGAGTTCGTCCAGGGCAGCCAGGTCCGCCCCTTCCTCCAGGCGCACCTGGTGGAACCCGCCGACGCGGCGGAACTTCCATTTGTGTTTGCGGGGTTTGTCCGACCGGCCGGTGTTTTCCATCGCTCGTCTCCCGACGTGAAGGTCTGCTCGATGCCGTACCCTTGCTGGGTTGGCGCATTATATCTCGCGGGCGTTCAGGGGGCCAGCGGCTGCCAAAATCCGTGCCGTCGGGCCGTTGATTGGGTAAACTGGGCAAGCAAGTCTCATAGAAAGGAACCCCACGGCCATGGCTATCAAACTTCCTGACGAACTGAAGGCGCAGGTGCCTACGACGATCCTGGGCAAGGTGATGCTGGCCACTCCGGTGGTGATGGCGGTGCTGGCGACGATGCTGGCGGGGCTGGCGTCGGGGGAGATGGGCAAGGCGCAGTATTGCCGGAGCCTGGGGGCGCAGTTGCAGTCGAAGGCGGGGGATCAGTGGGGGCTGTTTCAGGCCAAGAAGCTCCGCGCGGTC
>JAPLNA010000109.1:0-1062 GCA_026693065.1 Planctomycetota bacterium | reverse complement strand
GGACAGCATGGGCGGGGAGGCCGTGGTGAGTCTGGCGGCGATCGAGCAGGCGGCGGCGGCCCTGCCGGAGGCGCTGGGGGCGTTCGACGCGGCGGCCCGCGAGGCCCAGGCCCGCGCCGGCGGCGACACGGAGGCGGGCAAGGCCCGCAAGGCGGCGTTGGAGGAGTATCTTGCCCACAGTGCCCAGCGGCTGACGGAGGCCCGGGAGGCCCAGGCCGGCTTGCTGGCGGCGACGAAGGCCTCGGTGGCGTCGGCGGCCCTGGGGGCCGCCCTGCGAGGGCAGACCGCCAAGGCCGGCGAGGAGGTGGCCATGGCCGCCTCGCTCAAGGCCCTGCTGGGGGCGATGGAGGACCTGCATCCGGACGCCGAGCCGGCGGCGCTGACGGCGAAGGTGGCCGACGCCGACGTAGAGGCCGCCCTCCAGGGCGCCAAGAACCGCGTGAACAACTTCGACCAGGCCGCCAAGCCCTTCAACGAGTGGATTGACCAGGTGGAGAAGCTGCTGGCCGGCCAGGCGGCGCTGCTGCGGGAAGGGCGGCTGCTGCTGGCCTCCGAGGCCGCGGGCGGGGGCGAGTCGCTGTATCGAGGGTTCGTCGGGGCGCGCCTGCGGTACACGGCGGCGCGGTACGACGCGGAGGCCCGGCTCAACCAGACCCTGGCGACGTTGTGCGAGGTGCAGGTTCGCCGCGCCAATCTCGCCGCCGACCGACACCACGCCCGGAGCGAGCAGTTCTTCTACGGCATGCTGGGGGCGCAACTGGCGGTGATCGTGGCGACGTTCGCGGTGGCCGCCCGGAAGCGAAGCCTGGTCTGGAGCCTGGCCGCCATCGCGGGGGTGTTCGCGGTGGTCTTCGGGCTTTACGTCTACCTCTACGTCTGACCGGGCAGCGCCCAGTTGCCGGGTGCCATGCTTCCACGCGCAGCGGGGAAGCATGCCAGAGGGCGCCCCCTGCCAGGACATGCTTCTCCGCTTCGCGGTGAAGCATGGCACTAAGGCCGCTACAGTTCCCGCACGACGCCGACGACGATGCCCTGGATCTGGACGTTGTCGACGTAGATGGG
>JAPLNA010000108.1 GCA_026693065.1 Planctomycetota bacterium | reverse complement strand
GGCGGGCGAACTCCTCGACGGCCGGTCGCAGGCCCTGGACCTCCAACTGCACCCCTCGCCCGTCGTTGACGACCCAGCCGGTCAGGCCGCCCTCGCACGCGAGCCGGTAGACGAATGGGCGGAACCCCACGCCCTGGACCTGGCCGGCGACGTGGAAACTCCTGCGGCAGGGCGTGGCGGGTCGGGGGCTGGTCATGGCGGGCGCCTTAGGAGCCCTTCGACGCCCCGGGGGCCTCCGTGGACCCGGGCCCGTGCGTGTTCGTCACGAACGCCGTCGCACAGAGTTTCAGGCAGGTCTCGACGGGCATGTCGATTTCCTGGAGGCACTCGGGCGGGGCGAAAACGGTGATCCCGCCGAACATGTAGCTGAAGGGCAGGTAGACCATCGCGGTGTCGCGCCCGGAGATGCCCCGCCCGCCGCCGGGAGGGCTCGTGCGGATGCCCAGCACGGTCGTCGTCGTGCCCGGGGCGGTGTAGAGCACGACCTGGCCCATCTTCTTGGCGTCCCCGCCGAAGAGCTTCAGCAGGTCGCGAACCGACTCGTAGATCGTCTTGATGCCCGGCAGCCGCGTCAGCAGCCCCTCCAGGGCCTTGAGTACCCACCGGAACACCCACACCTCCGCCAGCAGCCCGATCAAATACACCGCCGCCAGCACGATCAACATCCCCGTGCCGGGGAACAGCTCAACTCCCGTGGCCCGCTTGACCGGGTCGCGGACGAGCGAGTCCAGCATCCCCCCCAGCCCGCAAACCGCCCAGATCGTCACGGCGAACGGCGCCACCACCAGCACGCCGGCCATCAGTATCCGAAACTGTCTTTTCATCCCATCGCTCCTTCTCAATGTCCGAATCGGCCAGGCCTTCCCTCGGCGTGGCTATTCTAGGCCACGCCCGGGCCTGGGGGAAGCAAAACCCCGGGGCGCCCCCTTGTTCGATAGGCCCGGCCGCAATAAGATTCAAATGGCGACAATCGGGCCGCCTGGGAGAACGGACATGTGGCGAGGATGGGCGAAATGGTTGGCGGCGGTAGGAGCGGTGGTCGGGTGCTGGTATATCGGGACGAGCCCCGCGCAGCCGGAGAGCCGCCCGGCAACGGCCAAAGCGGAGAAAGACGCCCGGCCCGTGATGGCCGTCGCGACGGCGGAGGAGTTCGTCAAGGCCATCGGGCCCGACCGCATCATCGAACTGGCCCCGGGGCAGTACAACCTCACGAAACTCACGCGGCGGAAGCTCGACCACGTCCGATGGACCGAGGCGATCGATGGGGAATACGACCTGCACATCCGCGACTGCCCGCGCCTGGAGATCCGCGGGGCCGGCAAGGAGCCCGTCCACATCGTCATCAACGCCGGTTACGCCTCCGTCCTGAACTTCCACAATTGCCCGAGCCTGACCCTGTCCAACCTCGAACTCGGGCACGAGAAGATCCTCGGGTATTGCACCGGCGGCGTGGTCGTCATCGAAGGAACCACGGGCGTGATGATCGATCGCTGCCTTCTGTATGGCTGCGGGATCGAGGGATTGACGCTGACCAAGGTCAAAGACCTGACCTTCCGCGACTCGACGGTCGAGAAGTGCACCAATAACATCCTGGTCGCCCGTGACTGCGACAAGCTGGCCTTCGAGCGGTCGGTGTTCCGCCGGTGCACGCAGTATGGCGGGTTCGACTTCGTCGACTGCATGGCTGTCACGTTCACCGACTGCCAGGTCGAGGGGAACGCGGTGAGAGAGCCCCTTTTCAAGACCAACCTGAACGCCGACGAGGCCAGGATCATCTTCACCGGCGGCGCTATTCGGCGGAATACGGCGAAGGAACTCGCTTCGCCGGCGAACATGCTCACGATCAAGGACGCCGACGTGAAGGACAACTCCTGGCAGGCGACTGAGGAGGTCCGGAATTTCCGCAGCACGATTTCGCCTCTCCCGGGCGGCGGACGGACATATATCACCGGCCCGGGCGTGTCATCGTTCTCCGAGGTATCCCATCTGGTCTACGGCTCCATCGAACACCGCCAGGCCCTCGAGAAGGCCAACCCCAAGATCACCGAGCCGATCCAGGCGGACACGAGCATCTTCTGCCCCGACAATCCGCCCAAGGACGTAGGCCCCGAAAAAGGCTAACGCCCGGCGTGCTGGACGATGAAGGCGCGGACGGCGTCGGGGTCGTTGGGGAGCGCTTGGCAGCGGGTGGGCAGGCCCCTCAGGGCGTCGAGGGAGGGGTGACGCGCGAGGCCCGGGCGGCCGGTGGCCTGTTCGATGGCGTCGGGGAACTTGGCCGGGTGGGCGGTGGAGAGGCAGATCATCGGATCGCCGGCCAGGCCCGCCGACTCGGCGACGCACACGCCGACGGCCGTGTGGGGGTCTAAGACGTAGCCGTAACGCTCGTGGTATTTGCGGATGGCCGCCAGGGAGCCGGCCGTGTCGCCCACGCCGGCGAAGAAGGCCCCGTCGACCTGCCCGTCGTCGCCGGGCTCGACGGCGAGCATGCCGGTGGCGGCGAAGGCGTCCATCAGCCCGCGGAGGCGCGCGGGGTCGCTGCCGCACCGGTAGTAGAGGTATCGCTCGAAGTTGCTGGCGACCTGGATGTCCATCGCCGGCGAAAGCGTGGCGGCCACGGGCCCGCAGGTGTAGAGCCCCGTGTTGAAGAACCGCGAGAGGATGTCGTTCTCGTTGGTGGCCAGCACGAGCCGGCGGATCGGCAGGCCCATTTGCAGGGCGTACCACCCGGCCAGCACGTCGCCGAAGTTGCCCGTGGGCACGGCGAACCGCACGCCGCGCCGCCCGGTGGCCCGCTGCACCGCGAAGGCCGAGTGGAAGTAGTACACGATCTGCGCCAGCACCCGCGCCCAGTTGACCGAGTTCACCGCCCCGATCGACCAGGTCCGCTTGAACTCCCGGTCGCCGGCGAGGGTTTTCATGATCCGCTGGCAGTCGTCGAAGCTGCCCTGGAGGGCGATGTTGTGCACGTTGGCGTCGGTGACGGCCGTCATCTGCCGCTCCTGCAGCGGCGAGACCCGCCCGTGCGGGTGCATCATGAAGATGTCGATGCCCTTTCGCCCGCGCACGCCGTAGATGGCGGCCGAGCCCGTGTCGCCGCTCGTGGCGGCCAGGATGTTCAGCCGCCCCCCCTGCCGCGCGAGAATGTACTCGAACAGGTTGCCCAGCAGTTGGAGGGCGACGTCCTTGAAGGAGAGCGTGGGCCCGTGCCAGAGTTCGAGCACCCAGAGGTCGCCGGCCTTGACGAGATCGGCCGGGGCCGGGTCGAACGCCGCTGGCGAATACGTCCGCTCGATCAGCGAGCGAAGGTCGGTCGCGGGAATGTCCGT
>JAPLNA010000107.1 GCA_026693065.1 Planctomycetota bacterium | reverse complement strand
TTGAAGCCCAGCCAGAACGACGGCTCCACGCACGCCCGGATGCCCGCGGCGTACATCGCCTGGTAGTCGTCCGTGGTGCGGGAGTACATGTGTATGTGCGGCTCGATAATCACCATGAACTACGCCTTCCTCGCCGCCGCGTCGCGCGGCGTTCCCGTATCATTATGACGCGATCGGCCCGGCGGGGACAGGTGGTTCCGCCGGAAAATGTTGAAACCCCCGCGCGGGCGGGTATCCTCTGGGGCGAGATTACCCCAGGAGTTCCCGATGGACGTTCCGCAGACCGACATAGACATTCTCCGCCGCCTGGCCGGCGAGGTCGCCCAGATCGCCGCCCTCCCCGTCCACAAGGAGAAGGCCCGGCTGTGGCAGAGGCTCAACGACCTGGACTCCGTCCGCCCGATGGTGTGGATCAACGAGATCTGCTGGAACGAGATGAACGTTGACGACGAGCTGACCTGCCGCTGCACGAGCAGTTGGGGGCAGGGGCAGGAGTGGAACCTGCGGACGCTGCTGTACCAGTGGCGGCACATGCCCGGCGACATGGTCGTCGATGACTACCTCGCCTGCCCGCTGGCGGTGTGGGACGCGGGCTTCGGGCTTTCCGAGGACGTGACCATCACGCGCCTGGACCCCAGCAGCGCCGTCGTCAGCCGCACGTTCCACCCGCAGATCCGCGACCCCGAGGACATCCACAAGATCAAGTGCCACCCCGTCCGGTACGACCTGGAGGCCACCGAGGCCAATTACCAGCGGATGTGCCGGGTGTACGAGGGCATCATGCCCGTCCGCAAGGTGGGCATCAAGGGCACGTGGTTCGCCCCGTGGGACGAGCTGATCCGCTGGTGGGGCGTGCAGGAAGCGATGACCGACATGGTCCTTCGCCCGAAGATGGTCAGCGACATCATGAGCCATCTGGTGGACTGCTACATCGGGCGGCTGGACAACTGGGAAGCCCTCAACGTGCTCGACCGCAACGACGATAGCTCCCGCATCGGCTCGGGCGGGTACGGGTACGTCAGCGACTTGCCCGGGGCGGGCTTCGACTCGGGCTTCGTGCACCCCAAGAACATGTGGGGCTGCGCGACCGCCCAGATCTTCTCGGAAGTCTCCCCCGAGATGCACTGGGAGTTCGCCCTGCGGCACGAGATGCGATGGCTCGAGCGATGGGGGCTGAGCTACTACGGCTGCTGCGAGCCGCTGGACATCAAGATGGACATCCTCCGCAAGATCCCCAACCTGCGGAAGATCTCCATGAGCCACTGGATCCACGTCGACCGCGCCGTCGCCCAGGTGCAGGACAAGTACGTCTTCAGCCGCAAGCCCACCCCGGCCCTGCTGGCCGAGGACAACTGGCACGGCGACCGCGTCCGCAAGGACCTGGTCGACTGTTTGGAATTAGCCCGCCCCTGCCACGTCGAGGTGATCCTGAAGGATATCTCGACCGTCCGCTACAAACCCCAGCGGCTATGGGAGTGGGAGAAGATCGCGATGGAAGTGGTGCAGCAGTTCGCGAAATAGCCGCGACCGGTCAATCAGAAATGTGAACCTGGTGAAAGAGGAACTGCGATGAAAGCCATGTTACTAACCGGTATCGGACGGCTGGAAATGGCGACCGCGCCGGACCCGGCGATTGTTAATGATACCGACGTGCTGATCCGCCTGGGCGTGGTGGGCGTGTGCGGGTCGGACGTGCACTATTACACCACGGGGCGGATCGGGTCGCAGGTGGCGAAGTTCCCGTTCACGGTCGGGCATGAGTGCTCGGGGATCGTCGAGAAGGTGGGCGAGGGAGTTCGTCGGGTCAAGCCGGGCGACCGGATCGCCGTCGAGCCGGCCATGTCGTGCGGGCGGTGCGACCAGTGCCTCGCCGGCCGGCCCCACACCTGCCGGACGATCCGCTTCCTGGGCACGCCGCCCACGAGCGGATGCCTGTCGGAACTGCTCGTGATGCCCGAGGAATGCTGCTTCCCTATCGCGGCCGGCACGAGCCTGGAACTGGCCGCCCTGGTCGAGCCGCTCTCCGTGGCGGTGTATTCGGTCAAACAGTCCATCCCGATGCTCGGGGCAAAGGTGGGCATACTCGGGGCCGGGCCCATCGGGCTGGGCGTCCTCCAGGTCGCCCTCCTGGCCGGGGCGGCAAGAGTCTACGTCACCGACAAGATCGGCTCTCGCATCGCCGCCGCCTTGGTCTCCGGCGCTTGCTGGGCCGGTAATCCAGACAAAGACGACGTCGCCGCCGAGATTCTGAAAGCCCAGCCCCTCGGGCTGGACGTGGTCTTCGAGTGCTGCGGGCAGCAGGAGGCCCTGGACCAGGGCACGCGGATGCTCCGCCCGGGGGGCAAGCTGATGGTGGTGGGCATTCCCGAGGCCAATCGCGTCAGTTTCATGCCCGACGTCGTCCGCCGCCAGGAGCTGTGCATCCAGCACGTGCGGCGGCAGGTTCACTGCGTTGGGCCGGCGCTGGACCTCATCGAGAGCGGGCGGATCGATCCGCGGTTCATGGCCACCCACCGGTTCACGTTCGAGCAGACGGGCGAGGCCTTCGAGATGGTTCGCCAGTACGCCGGCGGGGTCATCAAGGCGATGGTTCACCTGGCCGGGGAATAGAAGGTCTTAAGATTCCCGCGCCCGGCGTCGATAAGTGTATGGTGTCGAGGTCGGGCCCAGGCCCCCTTTCGAGAGTGAGACTTTCGTGGCCACATCCAATCAGGCATTGACGACGGACCACCAGGCGGAACTGGAACGGTTGCGAACCGAGGTGGACACCCTGCGGCAACAGCTCAAGCACAGCCAGCGGCTGGCGTCGGTGGGGACGATGGCGGCGATGGTGGCCCATGAGTTCAACAACATTCTCACGCCGGTGGTCAACTACGCGCAGATCGCGCGGGCCAACCCCTCGCTGATGGCCAAGGCCCTCGACCGGGCCGCCAGCGGCGGGCAACGCGCCACCGAAATCTGCCAGGCCCTGCTGGGCTTCGCGGGCGATCAGCCCCCCGCCCCGCAGACCGTACACCTGCAGGAGCTGGTGGCCGACACGCTGGCGGCGATGGCCCGCGAGCCGGCGAAAGACCGCATCGACCTGGCCCTGGCGATTCCCGAGGGCACGACGCTGGTCACCCGGCGGGTCGAGCTTCAGCAGATCCTGCTCAACCTGCTCCTGAACGCCCGCACGGCCGTGCTCGCGAAGGACGGGCCTCGGAAGATCGAGATCTCCGCCCTGCCCCAGGGCGAGAGCCTGCTGATCCGCGTGAGCGACACCGGGGTGGGCATCCGTCCGGAGAACCTCGAGAAGATCTTCGAGCCGTTCTTCACCACCAAAGCCGTCGGCGGGGAAGGCAGCGGGCTGGGCCTGGCCATCTGCCGCGAAATCGCCCACGACCTGGGCGGGCAGATCGAAGTCCAGAGCACCCCCGGCGTGGGCACGACCTTCGCCGTCCAACTGCCCCTCCACGCCGCCGCCTGACCGCAGGGGCCGCGGAAAAACTTTCCGCCCCGCGCGGGGGCGTCTACAATGCCCCCATGGACCTGACCGGAAAAACCGCCCTCGTCACCGGCTCGGCCCGCCGCGTGGGCCGGGCCATCGCTTTGGCCCTCGCCGACGCGGGCGCCGACCTGGCCCTTCACTACCACCGGTCGGGCGCCGAGGCCGAGGGCCTCGCCGTGGACATCCGCCGGCTCGGCCGCCGCGCCCAGAGCTTCCCGGCCGACCTGGCCGACCCGGCCGCCATCGAGGGCCTCTTCGCCGCCGTCGCGAAGGCCATGCCCCCCCTGCTCGTGCTGGTCAACAACGCCTCGACGTATCCCCGCACGCCGCTGGAGACGCTGACGGCGGCGCAGTGGGACTCGGTGCTGGCGGTCAACGCCCGCGCCCCGGCGTTGTGCATTCGCCACGCCGCGGCGATGATGCCCGGCGGCGGGTCGATCGTGAACATCACCGACAGCGGCGCGCAGGCCGGCTGGGCGGGGTATCCCGCTTACTGCGCCTCCAAGGCCGCCCTGGAATCCCTCACCCGCAGCGCCGCCCGCGCCCTGGCCGGGCGAAACATCCGCGTCAACGCGGTGGGCCCCGGGGTGGTGGCGTGGGAAGAGGCCACCGACGAGGCGGTCAAGGACAAGGTGCTCGCCCACGTTCCGATGAAACGCCCCGGTTCGCCCGAGGATATCGCCGCCGCGGTGGTGTTCCTCGCGAAGAGCGAATACGTCACGGCGCAGATCCTCCGCGTCGATGGTGGGTGGAGGATGAGTTAGAAAAAGAAGAAGAGGGGAACCGACGCGAAACCGCGAGCGGTTCAACTGCAGTACCGGTCGATTTCCTCGAACGCGATGCGCACCCACCGCGTGATCCGGTGGGGTTGGTTCTGGACGGTGTGGGTGTCCTTCATCACCAGTTCCAGGGGTAATTTGCCCGCGATCGAGAGCGTGTTGCGGATGTCCGCGCGGATGTGGTCTTCGTTGAAGGATGCGCAGATCATCGCCGGGTTGGGTTTGCGGCTGAAGACGCAGGTCGAGCCCATCGCCTCGGCCATCATGGCCTGGTCCGCCCAGGGCGACACCGACACCCGCCGCAGGTTGGGGATGCGTTTGATGTAGCTCCACCGCTGATGGACGGCCTCGCAGCAGCCGTAGCAGTTGAGCCCGAACTTCGCCAGCAGGGGCAACTGGTAGGGGAAGATGAACTCCCCGAACATCGCCGGCGAGACGCCGACGGTTTCCTGGCTCTCGCCGAAGCCCCAGAGGTCCTTGAGCCGCACCGGCTGGCCGGGCTTCCAGTCGCCCTGGGGGAGCTCGTGGGTGTAGGCCGACCCGCCCGAGCCGACGAACCCGCTGGCGTTGTTGATGGAGAGCACGCCTTCCTTCTCCGCCCAGGTGATCAACTGCATCATGTCGTCTCGCAGGAAGGCCATCAGGCGGTGGAGCCGGTCGGGCTCGTCGATCATCGCCGTCATCAGCCGTTCCAGCCCGATCAGGTCGATCGCCGACCAGGTCAGCCCCATCGTCCAGGGCAGCCAGCCGACGATCCTGACCTCGAGGAGTCCGTCGAAGACGCTCCGGGCCAGTTCATAGGCTTCCATCGTCCGCGGGCGATCGACGGCCTGGCGGCGCATGTGCAGTCTGGCGAAGTCGGCGTCGAGGTCCTTGATGGGCGGCTCCCAGACGTAACTGCCGCGGTTGTCGCCCTGGCGCCGGGGGATGCTCACGCCGAAGTTGCCCCAGTCGACCTCCCAGCCGACGGGGAAGATCGCCTCGAACGCCATGTCGTCCTGGATGTGCTCCCACCGGTAGACCCGCGCCCGCAGGTTGTACTCCCAGTCGCGCAGGCGGGGATCCTCGATCTGGCAGAGGCTGGGGGGCAGAAGCTCGCCCCAGGCCCCTTCCGGCGAGCACTGCACCATCGGACGCTCCGGCTTGAGCGAGTTCAGAGCGTACCACCGCCGGGCCCGGGCGGCCATCTCCGGCAGCTCGGAAATCTCACGCACCCGCGCCGCCAATGATCGCAGTATCTCCCGATCCTTCGACGATAGGCCCTGTGTCATCGCGAATACTCCTTCGATCACATTAAGACACGAGCCCGGACATGCCGGGCTCGAGTGCGTCTCTACTGCGGCCGAGAGGAGTTGAACCTCTATGCCCTTGCGGGCGCAGGCACCTGAAGCCTGTGCGTCTGCCAATTCCGCCACGGCCGCGG
>JAPLNA010000106.1 GCA_026693065.1 Planctomycetota bacterium | reverse complement strand
CCATCGGCCTGGACCCCCGAATCTCTTGAGCCTCATTTGCGCTGTAGTGCTAGTGACACAGGTTTTCGTCATGAGATGCGCCTTGCCACGGCGGCGGCGTTCCGACCATGGATATCATGCCACCTCCCGGCATCCGGGAGCTCTCAATGGCACCTGGCCCGCGGCCGCTGCCTGCATAGTACTCTAGCTCAATCGATCGCGAACTGCCACCCCTCCCCGGAGAGAAAGAGGGACGGTGGCGGCGGGTCCCAATCAGGCCGGCCGGCTTGTCACTTCGCCGGTGTGATGGAGAAGAGGCGGACTTCCAGGGGCTCGAGGGTTTCGTAGAAGCTGACCGCGCCGGCGGGGCGGTCGGTGGCGGGGCCGGCGACGGGGTGGAACTGGCGGAGGCGGTAGACTCCGTCGGCGGGCAGGCCGTAGTCGCGAGGGTCCACGGTGATCGCCAGCCCGCTGCGATGCGAGCGGTAGTTGGCGATCACGAGTCCCAGCGAGCCGTCGGGGGCCTTCCAGATCGAGCCTTGGACGAAGGGGGTGTTCTTGAATTTCGACACGCTGCCGTCGTCGAAGAGGCCGACCAGTTCGCCATCGGCGAGGTACTTCAGACCGGCCACGCGGGCGTGGGCGAGGGTGCGGAGGTAGGCCCGCTTCCGCTCATTCTCGGGCTTGAAGAGGGCGAAGCCGAACCAGCCGTTCTGGTCGCCCCAGAGGAAGTCGCGGCCCATTTCCATGACCCAGTGCTCGTCGGAGAGCTCGGTAATGGCGCTCTCGTCGGACCCGAAGTAGATCGCGTAGCCCGAGTACACCGCCGGCAGGACGGGGATGGAGCTGCTGCCCCGCCCGGTGACGACGAGGAAGGCGTCCACGCCGTCCATGAAGGGCTCGGCGGCGCATTCGGTGGTGATGAGCACGCTCCGGCCCTCGCCGCGGGCGAAGGCTCGCACTTTCCGGAGCATTTGGCGATAGCCGGCGACCCACCACGACCCGCCGCCCAGGGGATGCCCGTGCGAGGGGTTGAAGCAGAACTCGGGCCCGGCGGCGGCGATCTGGTCGATGTAGACTGCGTTGACGCCCAGCTCGGTGACGGCCTGCTTGACGGCGCCGGCGATCGTGTCCTGCCAGAACGCCGTGTAGGGGCACATCGGCGACTGCTGCACCTTGTTGCCGTAGTGTTCGGTGTAGACGCCGCCTTCCTGTTTCTGGGCGGCGTAGGGGACCATCGAGGGGAAGTCGGCGTTGGCCTTGTCGACGATCCGCCCGTTGATGTAGGGCATGACCTTCAGGTCCAGGTCCACCATGCCGCGGGCGAGTTTGTCCACGCCGGGCTTGGCCGGGAAGAAGTGGGGGTACTTGGTGTCGAAGGCGGCCGTCTCCCAGTTGTACCAGTGGAAGCCCATGGGCACGCCGAAGTAGTCCTTCGCCTGGCGGACGAGGGGGAGGAGTTTGTCGTAGTCGGGCGGGGCGTCTTTGGTCCAGCCCCACTCTCGCATCCAGAGCCCCAGGTTCCTCACCGCCGGCAGGGAGGCCTTGCCGTCGGCGACTTTGCCGTTGGCCGTCCAGGGGGCGGTGAGGGCGAAGCGGCGGTAGATCTTGCACCCGGTGAACCAGTTGCCGCGGTAGACGCCCAGCATGGCCGGGTAGGGGGCCTGGTAGTCCGCGCCGCCTACCCCCATGTTCTCGGCACAGTTGCGGATGAAGAACTCTAGCCCCGGGTGAACGACGAATTCCTTGTACCACGCCCGCCGGTCGTGAGTGGCCATGTAGACGCTGGAGATTCCGCGGGTGGCGCAGAGGAACTGGGTGGCCAGGCCTCCCCAGCCGTCGGGATAGTCCAGGTGCAGCCGTCCGGCGAATCGGCGGTAGAGCGAACCCCAGGTGGACCAGGGCCCGAACGCCCCGGCCAGGTCGTACGCGCCCGGCTCGAGGAAGCCGCTGACCTTGGGGAAGTCCACGCGGGAGACGCCCCAGGCGTGGGTGTTGTTGGCGACGCGGATCGTCCAGGAGGCGATGCCGCTGTCGGGGGGCAGTTCGACCACCACCTCGACGCTCCCGCCGCCGTCGGGTTGGCCCAGGGGCAGGTGGGTCCAGCGGAACGTGGCCCGCTGGAGGCCACCGGGCTCGCGGTTGACGAGGGCTGAGGCGTAGGGAAACCCCGTGCTGTCGAACGTGACGCCGCCGGCCTTGTTGGCGAAGCGGACCTCCCACAGGGCGTGCGGGCCGGGCACGTTGCGGATGTGCTCGACGCCCGTGCCCAGGTCCATCATGGACGCCAGTCCGGCGTGCCGCCCCTCGAAGACGAGGCGGACGTGGTCGTTCTCGAGGACGGTGAAGGTGTCGGGCTGGGTCGGCGGAGCGGCCAGGGCGCTCCCGGCCGCCGCCAGCGACACGAACCACCATGCGAAGTTGGGCCTGCCTGTCACTGTGCGTTACTTTTTCGGTGGAGCAGGAACAGCCGCCCGTCGCCGGCGTCCAGGGGCACGTCGAGCGTCTTGCCCGCCACGCTCACGGGGGCCGTCAGCTTGCCGGTCTCGCGGGAGACTTCCGCCGCCGAGACGATCTTGTCGCCCAGGGTCAGCTTCGCCACGCACGAGCCGTTGAAGGCCCGGTTGACGACCATGACGTACTCCTGGGCGTTTCGGTCGACGAAGCAGCCGAGGGTGAGGGGTCCGCCCTCGGCCTTCTTGACAGGCCCGGCCTTGGCCAGTTTGCGCCCACCGGGGGGGACCGGGTCGGTGTGGTAGACGCCCGTGGAGGTCACCT
>JAPLNA010000105.1:13135-26083 GCA_026693065.1 Planctomycetota bacterium | reverse complement strand
CTCCCGGCAGGCCTCTCGAAACAGTTCGCGTTCCATCGCTGGTCTCCTTGCTTGGCAAAGCCGAAGAACAGTATGGGCGCGAACTTTTCGTGGCGCAAGGGGTTAAGTGTGATGGCGCATAATGTTGGGTGCAGGGGGCTTCTTGCGGGAGCGTTTGGGGGTGCGGGCGATGGCGGCGAAGAGGCCGCCTTCGGTGGGGAGACGCTTGCCTTTGGCGGTGGAGGGGGCGGAGACTTTGGGCTCCTCGGCCCCGTTCAACGGGTCCCCCACGGCGATGCCAGATAGGCGGGATTCGATTTTGGCCGCGTAGTTCTCGGAGAGCTCGTAGCCGAGGAACCGGCGGCTGAGCTTCTTGGCGACGGCCAGGGTCGTGCCGCTGCCGGCGAAGGGGTCGAGGACGAGATCGTCGGGGTTGGAGCAGGCTTTGATGATACGGCCCAGGAGTTGCTCGGGCATCTGGCAGCCATGCCAGCCGGCGCGTTCCTTGAACGTGCCGCAGACGCGGGGGAAGTACCAGGTGTCTTCCTCGGGCTGGAACTTGTCCGGGATGTCCTGGGGGCGGAGGATCCAGGTGTCGTCGGGGAGGCGGCCTCGTTCGTCGGCGCGGCCGTCGCCGTAGACGAGCTGGCGGGCGGAGGGGACGCGGATGGCGTCGGCGTTGAAGGTGAAGTTCTTGGCGTCTTTGATGAAGTGGAACAAGTGGGTGTGGCTGCGGCTGAACTTGGTTTTGCAGTTGACCCCGAAGGTGTAGTACCAGATGACCCAACTGCGACAGGCCAGGCCGAGTTGGCGCTGGAAGATCAGTTTGAGTTCGGCGGCGAAGTCGTCGCCGATGGCCAGCCAGAACGTGCCGGTGGGCTTGAGGGCTCGGACGAGGGCCCCGCCCCAGCGGGCCGTCCAGGCGAGGTACTCCTCCGCCGCCATGCGGTCGGCGTACACGTCGTAGTCGTAGCCGATGTTGAACGGCGGGTCGGCGAAGGCCAGGTCCACGCAGCCCTCGGGCAGGGCCTGCATGCCCTCGATGCAGGTACAGCCGATTGGTTTCCATACCAAAGCCCTTTCCATCTTCTCGGGCCAACATCATGCCGTATTCCCGCGGGCCGTGTAAAGCCTTTTTCCCGGCCGGGAAACGGCAATGGTTGGCGTCGGCGGTCGTTTAGCGTATAATCGTTCCTTGGCGAAGACCGTGCGAGTCCGGCCGCCAGGTGCTTCACCTGATTGGAGACAGACGGATATGCCCGGTCAAAGGAGAGGACAATTCGTCGTGCTCGCGGCCGCGGGGGTTTTGGCGGCCTGGGCGGGCGCGGCGCTGTCGGCGGAGGGCGGAAAGGGCATGCCGCGACGGATGGACCCGCGGTATGGCCAGGCCCTGGCCGGCGTGCGGTCGAATTCCCCCATTGCCCTGCGGCGGGCGATTGAAGACCTGATGGCGACGTACGGGGCGCAATACCCCCGCGGCCGCGAGTTCCTGGACCGCCTGGACAAGTTCGAGGACGGCCTGTTGGCGCAGTTGGGCAAGGCCGACCTGGCCCCCATGACGCAGGCGAAGGAATACCAGGACCTCTGCCGGGAGGCCTTGCTGGCCAATCCGCTGATGAAGTTCGAGAAGCTGCTGGTGGTCCGGCGCGCGGGGGGGCTGGGCATGCCGGCCAATTGGCAGGGGAACTGCAGCCTGAACCAGAACGGCTACGATAACGAGATCGCCGTTCTCTCCCCCGTGGCCCCGGGTGGGAAGCTCACGACGCTCTTCAAGCCGCAGGGCGGGGCGTTCGTGGGGGACGTGGACCTGAACTTCGACGCCGACACGATGCTCTTCTCCATGCCCGACAAGGGGCGGTGGCAGGTGTTCGAGGTCCGGGCCGACGGGGCGGGCCTCCGACAGGTCACCAAGGGCGAGGAGCCCGACGTACACAACTACGACCCCTGCTACCTGCCCAGCGGGAAGATCATGTACTGTTCGACTGCGGTCTTCCACGGCGTGCCCTGCGTGGGCGGCGCCGACGCGGTGGCCAACCTGTTCACCTGCGACGCCGACGGCGACCACGCCCGCCAACTGGGTTTCGACCAGGACCACAACTGGTGCCCCACCGTCCTCAACGACGGGCGCGTGATGTACACGCGATGGGAATACAGCGACCTGCCGCACTACTTCTCCCGCCACCTGTTCCACATGAACCCCGACGGCACGAACCAGACGGAGTACTACCACAGCAACTCCTACTGGCCCAACTCGACGTTTTACGCCCGCCCGATCCCGGGGCATCCGACCAAGGTGGTCGCGGTGATCTCGGGGCATCACGGCGTGGCCCGCATCGGCGAGCTGGTCCTCTTCGACCCGGCGCGGGGGCGGCAGGAGGAACAGGGCGCCCTCCAGCGGATCCCCGGGCATGGCAAGAAGGTCGAGTCCATTGTCGCCGACGGGTTGGTGGAGGGCTCGTGGCCCAAGTGCCTCCACCCGTATCCGCTGAGCGAGAAGTATTTCCTGGTCTCCGCCCAGCCGGGCCCGTCGTCGGGGTGGGGCATCTACCTGGTGGACGTGTTCGACAACATGACGCTGATCGCCGAGGCGCCCGGCTCGGCCCTGCTCGAGCCGATTCCGTTCCGACCCTCCGTGCGCCCGCCGGTGATTCCCGAGCGAGTCAACCTCGAGAAGACCGACGCCACCGTTTACCTCTCGGACGTGTACCAGGGCCCGGGGCTGAAGGACGTGCCGCGGGGGGCGATCAAGAGGCTTCGCATCTACGGCCCGCACTACGGGTACAACGGCATGGGCGGGCACATCCATATCGGCATCGACGGGCCATGGGACGTGCATCGGATCCTGGGCACGGTACCGGTGGCGGCGGACGGTTCGGCGGCCTTCAAGGTGCCCGCCAATACGCCGATTTCCGTCCAGCCCCTCGACGGCGACGGGCGGGCCGTCCAGATCATGCGGAGTTGGTTCACCGCCATGCCCGGCGAGGTCGTCGCGTGCACCGGCTGTCACGTGATGCAGAACGGGGCGCCTTCGCCGGTGCGGAAGCAGGCGGCGTTGGCCCCGCCGGCGGAGATTTCTCCGTGGTACGGCCCGGCCCGTGGGTTGAGCTTCAAGCGGGACGTTCAGCCGGTGCTGGACAAGCACTGCGTCGGCTGCCACAACGAGAAGACGGGCCCCGCGGGCGCCAACTTCACCGGCGGCGTGCCGGACTTCTCGGCCAAGGGGCGAAACGGGTGGGGCAACTTCACGCCCTCGTACGCGGCGTTGCAGTCGTACGTCCGCCGCCCGGGCCCCGAGAGCGACGCCCACGTGCAGGTCCCGATGGAGTGGGGGGCGGACACCAGCGAACTGATCCGCACGCTCAAGAAGGGGCACCACAACGTCCAACTGGACGCCGAGGCGTGGGACCGGTTGTATACCTGGATCGACCTGAACGTGCCCGACCACGGCACGTGGACGGAGCACGCTGGCGCCCGCCCGGTGATGAAACGCCGCCTCGAGATGCGGACCAAGTACGCCAACAACGCCGAGGACCCCGAGGCCATTCTCGTCCGGTACGACACCCCCAACGCCTTCGTCGCTCCGGCGGCCGAGAAGCCCGCGGCGCCCGCGGAGGTCCGCGCCGCCGGGTGGCCCTTCGACCCGGCCGCCGCCGGCCAACGCCGCAAGGACGCCAAACTGCCCGAGACGGTCAAGCTCGACCTGGGCGAGGGCCAGTCGATGGAGTTGGTGCTCGTGCCCGCCGGCGAGTTCGTCATGGGCGAGGGCAAGAGCGCCGACGAAACCCCCTGCCGCGTCACGATCGACAAGCCCTTCTACATGGGCAAGACCGAGGTCACCAACGCCCAGTACCGGCGGTTCGACGGGGCCCACGACACGGGCGTGATCAGCTACACCAACAAGGATCAGAGCTCGCGCGGCTGGTTCGTCAACGGCAACGATCTGCCGGTCGCGCGAGTGACCTGGTCGGAGGCCGCGGCGTTCTGCCGGTGGCTGGCGGCCGCCAGCGGAAAGAAGGTCTCCCTGCCGACCGAGGCCCAGTGGGAATACGCCTGCCGGGGCGGCTCGGCCGGGGCGTTTTACTTCGGCGACGCGGCGGCCGATTTCAGCAAGTTCGCCAACCTCGCCGACGCCTCGCTGGCGGGGATGGCCCAGCGGGACAGCCCCCAGTGGCACCCGCGGGACAATCGTTTCAACGACGGCTCGATGCTCGCCTCCGCCGTCGGGCGATACCAGCCCAACGCCCTGGGCCTGCACGACATGACGGGCAACGTCGCGGAGTGGACGCTTTCGCTCTATCGCCCCTACCCGTACCAGGACGGCGACGGGCGGAACGACCCGGCCGCCGAGGGCGAGCGGGTGGTTCGCGGCGGGTCGTGGTACGACCGCCCGGCCGACGCGAGATCGGCCTGCCGGTGGCGATACAATTCCTGGCGAGCGGTGTACAACGTCGGATTCCGTGTTATCGTGATCCCCTGAGAGAGCGGAGGACTTCGACATGTTCGGCAAACTGACAGTGGCGGCTACGGCGATCGTCGGGATGCTCTGTGCGGCCGTGCCGGGCAAAGAGCCCACGCCCGCCGAGGCGTTGCGGCAGGCCGTGACGGACCTGACGGAGACGTTCGGCCCGAAGTACCCCAAGGGCAAGGAGTATCTCGCCCGGCTGGCGGAGATGGAGAAGAAGGATCCGGCCGGGACGTCGCCGGAGTGGGCGGCGCTACGGAAGGAGGCCCTGCTGGCCAATCCGCTGGTGAGTGGCCAGCCGCTCGTGTACGTCGTCCGCGCCCAGTACGCCGGCGACCACCACAACACCGAGACGATGTTCCAGACGGGCGAGTGCAACACGGGCAGCTTCCGCGGGCCCGGGCAGCTCAAAGTGATCGACCTGGCCACCGGGGCCGCCCGCGTGCTCGTCGACGTGCCCCAGGGCATCGCTCGCGATCCGGAAATCCGCTGGGACGCGAAGAAGATCGTCTTCTCCATGCGGCGGAATATCCAGGACGACTATCATCTCTATGACGTTAACCCCGACGGCAGCGGGCTGACGCAGCTCACGTTCGGCCCGGGGGTCACCGACATCGACCCCTTCTACCTGGCCGACGGGCGGATCGCCTTTTCCTCCACCCGCCAGCCCAAGTACTGCATGTGCAACATTCACATCATGGCCAATATGTACGTGATGGACGCCGACGGCGCGAACGTGCACCAGATCGGGCGGAGCACGCTGCACGAGGCGCACGGCACGATCCTGAGCGACGGGCGGCTGATGTACGACCGCTGGGAGTACGTCGACCGCAACTTCGGGGATGCGCAGGGGCTCTGGACGGTCAACCCCGACGGCACGGAGCATTTGGGGTACTACGGCATCAACACGCCCGCGCCGGGCGGCTGCATCGACGCGCGGGAGATTCCCGGCACGGGGACGGTGATGGCCGTCCTGGGCTCCTGCCACGACCGCCCGTGGGGGTCGCTGGGCATCATTGACCGGCGGCTGGGCGTGGACGGGCGTCCCCCGGTTGTGCGGACCTGGCCGGCCGGGGCGATCGGCCTGGTGCGAAACCCCGGCGAGGCCAACGGCGCGTGGGATCAGTTCGGGGGGGTGTACCCCAAGTACGAAGACCCCATGCCCCTCTCGGAGAAATACTTCCTCGCCGCGCGCACGACCGGGCAGGGCGAGCAGATGGGCGTCTTCCTGCTGGACGTGTTCGGCAACGAGATCCTCGTGCACGTCGAGGGCCAGGGCTGTTACGACCCGCAGCCGCTGGTGGCCCGCCGGCCCCCGCCGGCGATCCCCGCCCGGCGGAACTTCGAGAACGCCACGGGCACGTTCTACGTCGCCAACGTGTACGAAGGCACGCACATGGCCGGCGTCAAACCCGGGGCGGTCAAGAGCCTCCGCGTCGTCGAGAGCCCCGAGAAACGCCACTGGACCGGCCCCGGGTGGAACGGGCAGGGCGTCGAGAGGCCCGCGGTCAACTGGCACAGTTTCGAGACCAAGCGGATCCTCGCCCGCCGACGCGTTCGTGTATTTCCAACTGCTCGACGAGAAGGGCATGATGATCCAGTCGATGCGGAGCGGCACGATCGTCCAGTCGGGCGAGACGACCGGCTGCGTCGGCTGCCACGACAACCGCAACATGTCGGCCCCGCTGGCCAAGACGTCGATGCCGCTGGCGATGCGGCGGGCCCCGAGCGAGTTGAAGGGCTGGCACGGCCCGGCGCGGGAGTTCGGCTACCTCGCGGAGATGCAGCCCGTCTTCGACCGCCATTGCGTCTCGTGCCACGATTTCGGCAAGAAGGGGGCGGGTAAGCTTGTGCTGGCCGGAGACAAGAACGCGGCGTTCAACGTCTCGTACGTGCAGCTTTGGACGCGGGGGTATCTTCGCGTCGTGGGCGGGGGACCGGCGGAGACCCAGCAGGCGTACAGTTGGGGCTCGCACGCCAGCCCGCTGACGCAGACGATTATCAAGGGGCACAACAACGTCAAGCTCAGCAGCGAGGACTTCGACCGCCTGGTCACCTGGGTGGACCTCAACGCGGTGTACTACCCGACGTACGGGACGAACTTCCCGGACACCAACTACGGGCGCTCGCCCCTGACGGGCGCCCAGCAGGGCGAGCTGGGTTCCCTGGGCGTGGGCGACATGGACGTGTGCTTCGACCGCCCGGAGATGAGCCCGCCCCTGGCGAGGCTTCGCGCCGACAACGCCAAGTACGCCCGCGCGCTGGCGATTATCCAGGCGGGCAAGGACACGCTGGCGAAAAACCCCCGGGCCGACATGCCGGGCTTCACCCTCTGCGAAACCGACCGCAACCGCGAGGCCAAGTACGCCCGGCGAGAGCAACTGGAGCGGCAGAATCGCCAGGCGATTCGTGACGGAAAGAAGTTCTACGACCCGGCGGCGACCCAGCCGGCCGGGGCCACGACGGGCCACTAGCCCTCGGGCGACCCTTTATGAAAGGATGCCCTCTGATGCGTCAAATTCTCACGCGAACGGCATGGGTCTTGGTGTGCATCGCGCTATCGGCGGCCCACGCGGTCGCCGACGAGACCCTCTCGCCGCAGGCCCTGGCCGCCGACAAGGAAGGCAAGACGCTTTACGTCGCCTGCACGGCGGGCAAGGCCCTTGCCGTCGTGGACGTCGCCTCGGGCAAGGTTGCCCGGACGATCTCGCTTCGCGACAACCCCAACGACCTGACGATGGGGGGCGACGGAAAGCTCTACGTCACCACCGGCGGGGCGGAGGGCAAGCTCGTCGTCATCGACCCGGCCGCCGGGCGGACGTTGGCGACCGTCGCGGTCGGGCATACGCCCATGGCGCCGGTGGTTTCGCCGGAGGGCAAAACCGCGTACGTGTGTAACCGATTCAACGGCGACGTCTCGACGATCGACCTGGCGACGGGCAAGGAAGTCTCCCGGGTGCGGGTCCTTCGCGAGCCCGTCGCGGCGAGGTTGTCGGCTGACGGAGGGACGCTGTTCGTCGCCAACCTTCTGCCGGCCGTCCCCGCCGACGCCGACTACGTCTCCGCCGCCGTCACCGTCGTCGATACGCGGAAGAACGCCGTCGTCGGACAGATCCTGCTGCCCAGCGGATCGACGGGGTTGCGGGGCATGACGATGACGGCCGACGGGAAGACGCTGTTCGTCACGCACACGCTGGGGCGGTATCAATTGCCCACCACCCAGCTGGAGCGCGGGTGGATGAACACCAACGCCGTCAGCGTGATCGACGTGGCGGGCCGGAAGATCATCAACACCGTGCTGCTGGACGACGTGGACCTCGGGGCAGCCAACCCCTGGGGCCTGGCCGCGGGGGTTGATGGCAAGACGCTGGTCGTGGCGCAGTCGGGGACGCACGAGATCAGCGTGATCGACCTGCCCGGGCTGATGGACCGCCTCGCGAAAGTCGCCAAGGGCGAGAAGGTCACCAGCGTATCGGTCGCCGCCGCCGACGTGCCCAACGACCTGAGCTTCCTGGTGGGGCTTCGCCGCCGCGTGAAGCTGCCCGGCAACGGGCCTCGCGGGGTGGCGATCGCCGGCGGGAAAGCCTATGCCGCGATGTACTTCTCGGACTCTCTGGCGACGGTGGAGGTGGCTGACGCGGCCGCCAAACCGGCGGAGATTGTGCTGGGCGTCCGCAAGGCGCTAACCCACGCGCGCCGGGGGGAGATGCTCTTCCACGACGGCGACTGTTGTTTTCAGAAATGGCAGAGCTGCGCGAGCTGCCACCCCGACGCCCGCGTCGACGGGCTCAACTGGGACCTGCTCAACGACGGCATCGGCAACCCGAAGAACACCCGCAACATGCTCAACGCGCACAAGCGGTCGCCGGTAATGAGCCTGGGCATCCGCGACAACGTGGGGACGGCCGTCCGGTCGGGCATCCGGTTCATCCAGTTCGCCGTCCGTCCGGAGGAGGACGCCGTCGACATCGAGGCGTACCTGGCGAGCCTGGAGCCCGTGCCGAGCCCGCACCTGGTGGACGGGAAGCTCAGCGAGGCGGCCGGGCGGGGCAGGAAGACCTTCGAGCGGGCCGGGTGCGCTTCCTGCCACACGGGCAAGCTTCTCACGGACCTCCAGGCGTTCGATCTGGGGCTGGGCAAGGGGATGGGGCTCACGAAGGAGCAGATGGCGGACCTGATCGAGTACGTGTTGTCGCAGTAGGGTCCGGGCGCGGGAGTCAGTCGGGCTTGGTTTTGAGGCCTTCGAGGAGGCCTCCGTTGGCGGCGCGGACGCGGGCCTTGGCCGCCCATTGCCCCCCGCCGTTGATGACCTTGAAGACGAGCTTGTTCCAGCCGGCGTGGAGGGAGATGTCCACGCGGTCTTCGGCGTCCACGGTGCGGGCGGAATTCTGGGAAAGCACCAGGGCGCCGTTCAGCCAGATCTTCGCCGCGTCGTCAAAGCCCACAAAAAGCAGGGCCTTCTGGGCCTTGGGGGAGTAGATCTGCGTCCGCAGGTAGATCGTGCCGATGCCGCCGAAGCCCATCTCGTTGAAGTCGACGATCATGGGATTCTTGCCCGGCTTACGAGTGATCCACTTGGCGCCGGAGGCCTTCTCAGGGTCGAAGGCCACGTCGAAAAGACTCGGGCCGTCCTTCTTCGCCATCGTGTAGGGGCCCGAGTATTGCCAGTCGGCGATGAACCCGTCGATGTCCTGGTAGTCATACCGGTTCCTGGTGACGGCCCCGAACTGCTTTCCGTCGATGAAATAGGCCGCGTTCATCAGGAACGACTTCCTGAAACGAAGCGGTTCGGTGTAGACGGGCGACTGGGGGGTCGGCTCGGAGTCGTCGAGGGTGTAGTGGATCTTCCCGCCGCTGGGGGCGGCCGAAAGCGTCACCTTCAGGTCGCCCCCGAAGGCGATCTGCCCGCCGAGGAAGTAGCTGATGCCCAGGGTGACCCCCTCGGCCTCGAACTTGACGGGGGTGGCCAGGCGGAAGACGCGGTTGCGGTTGAGTTCGTACCGCTTGTCGTATTCTTCCTGGTTGATCTTGGTGTCAGGGCCCCAGGTGCGTTCGGTGCGCTCGCCCACGCCGTTCATCCACCCGTTGACCAGGCAGATCGCACTCATCTGCCACATCGGGCGGTTGCCGCCGAGCACCTTGTCGGTCCGCCCCAGGCGCGAGCCGTTGCAGATGTAGATGTTCCATTCGGGGAAGGGCACGGAAAGATCCCACGGCACGGTGATCGTCGTCCAGCCTTCGCGCTGGTAGTCCTGGGCGACGGCGTGGGGATACCAGATAAAGGGGATGATGTTGTCCTTCATGCGCCCATCCCGCGGGAAGTCTTCCCAGGCCAGGGTGAGTTTGCCGCGTTTACGGAGCATGTCGGAGAGTCGTTTGAGGTGGACCTGGTAGAGTTCGTGTGGGTTACGGGCCCCTTGGGGGTCCCACTCGACGGCGTGGTTTCGTTTGTAGACCTGCGCCCAGGGCCCGGCCCCGACGCCGCCCCAGTTGCACTCGTCGCAGCCGATGTCGAAGTAGGGCGTGCTCTTGAAGACCCCGCACATTTCGTCGATGAGGGTTTCGAGCCCCTTGTAGAGTTCCTCGCTGGCCATGTCCATGCAGCCGGGGCCCTCGAACAGGTCGCGGTAGCTGCGGGCCATCGCGCCGTGGTGGCCCGGGGTCTCGATCTCGGGCACGATGCAGGCGCCGCGGGCGGCGGCGAAGGCCTCGAGCGCTGCGATCTCCTTCCACGTCCAGACCCGGCAGGGCTTGCCGCCCGGCATGCAACTCTGGTTGGAGTTGCCCAGCCTGGGCAGGGCCTTGGAGGGACAGGAGTAGCCCTGGTCGTCGCCCAGGTGCAGCTCCATGTAGCGGATCTTGAACAGGCGGCAGGCGACGACGGCGGCCTTGAGGGCGTCGACGGGGATCCACTGGCGCCCGCAGTCGATCATCGTCCCGCTGAAATCGGCGTGGGGCCAGTCCTTGACCTCCATGTGCGGGAGGGAGCTCTTGCCCTTGCCCCCGGCGATGCTCTGGACGAGGGAGGCCGTTCCTTCGCAGACGGCCCGGACGTCCCAGCCCTCGACAACGGCCTGGTCGGCGACGGAGATCGTGTGGGCCATGTCGCGAGTCCGAACGATGCTGACGTTCTGGGCGGCGAGGATGTCCTCGTCGGCGCGGAGGGCGGGGTTGATCTTCAGGACGATGTCGCCGTCGCGGGCCTCGCCCTTGACGAGGGCGGGCTTGGCGTCGGTGAGGGTCCAGATCTCGTCGGCCAGGACGGCCGCGTGGGCCTCCAGACGCGGGTCGGTGACGACGATCCGCGTCCCCGCCGTCAGGGGCATGCTGCCGGGGTTGACCTTGATGTGCTTGGGGGTGGGCTGGATCGGCGGGACATTGGCGTCCAGGGCCAGGGCCTGGGCTGCCAGGCCGGCGATCAAGCCGGCGACGATCAGTGCCTTCGATGCCGCATTCAGATTTCGTCGAGGAAGACCGTGCCGCCGTCGGCGGTGCGGATCTTCACGCCGAACTGCCAGGGGTTCTCGGCGTTGACGAGCTTGACCAGGAGGCGGTTGGGGCCTTCCTTGAGCGAGACGGCGATCTTCTCGGCGCTGACGGCCGGGCGAGAGGCGTTGGCGCTGTGCACGGCCTGGCCGTTCAGGAACACCTTCACGCCGTCGGCGGCGCTGACGTAGAGGCAGGCCTGCCGGGCCGACGGGGAGACGATCGTCGTCTGGAGGTACGCCACGCGATGGCCCCCGGCGAACGCGGGAATGTTGCTGAGGGTGAGGCGGGCGCCCTCGATGGGCGTCCACTCGCCCTGGCCGGCGGCCTCGGGGTCGAAGGCGGTGTCGAACAGCTCCGAAGCCGTCTGGCCCGCCTTGGTGTAGGGCCCGCAGAGCATCCATTTGGTGATCGGGCCGATGAGGGGGGGAAGGGGCTCGTAGACGGCGCGGGAGACGTGGCCCGCCTGCCGCCCCTCACGGAACAGGGCGGCGTTCACCGTGCAGAGATCCTCGATCGCGATGGGCTTGGCGTACAGGGGGCTCTGGGCGGTGGGCTCGGAGCCGTCGAGGCTGTAGCGGATTTCCCCGGCGGCGGCCCCGGGGGCGACCGAGAGGGTGACCGACACGCGGTCCTTGAAATACTGCCTGCCCAGCACGGGCCAGCTCGCCCGCTCGACGCCGGTGGCGGCGATCTTCACCGGCAGGGCCAAGCGGCCCAGCATGGCGCGGGCGCCCGTCAGGCGGGTCTGGTACTCGGGTTCCTGGAGCGGGGCCTCCGGGGTCCAGGTGCGTTCCATGCGGGTGGCCAGGCTGTAGATGTACCCCTCGAGCGTCGAGCCGTAGAGTTCCCCGCCCAGATAGTCGCTCACGAGGGCGCTGCCGCTCATGTGCGACATGGTCTGGCTGCTCCCGAGCAGGCGGGCGGTGGCCGGCAGGCGGGTCAGGTTGCAGACGTACATGTTCCACTGCGACAGCGGCACGCCCAGGTCCCACGGCACGGTGATCGTCGTGAAGCCCTGCTGCTGGATGGCCCCGGTGTAATCCCAGGGGAACCAGCACATGCAGATGACCTGGCTGGTCAGGGGGGCGGGCAGTTTGTAGCCACGCCCCTCGCCCGGTATCGCCACGCCCTCCCACGCCAGCGTCATCTTGCCCCGCTTGCGGATGCTCTCGTTCATCCGCTCCACGTGCTGGATGAACGCCTCGTCCAGGTTCTTCAGCCCTCGCTTCTTGAGGTTCTCCGCCGTGGCGGGCTGGCTCTCCAGCTCGAAGTAGTACATCTCGTCGGCGCCCATGTGAAAATACGGCGAACTCTTGAACACGTCGCACATCTCGCCCACGAGCGTGTCCAGGGCCTTGTACATCTCGTCGCTGGAGATATCGAGGATCTTGTACGGGCCGAAGACCTCCGGCATGGCCCGGCCCATGGCGTCGCTATGCCCCGGGGTTTCCAGTTCGGGCACGAGGGTCACGCCGCGGGCGTCGGCGTAGGCGACGAGATCCTTCAACTCCTTGAGGGTGTAGACGCGGGGCACGAGGCCGTCGTGGGCGGCCTGGTTCTTCGTGCCCAGCTTCGGGAACGCCGTCGAGGGGAAGGTGAAGCCCTCGTCGTCGGTCAGGTGGAGCTGGCAGTAGCGGATCTTCCAGAGGCGGCAGGCGTCGACGACGGCCTTGACGGCGTCGAGGGGGATCTGCTGGCGGGCCAGGTCCACCGTCACGCCGGTGTAGTCGACCCCAGGCCAGTCGCGGACTTTCATCCGCGGCAGGGCGAAGGCGCCGTCCTTGCCCGCGAGGGCCTGCAGGAGCGTCGCCGTGCCCTCGGCGACCGCGCGGTAGTCCCACCCGGCCACGAGGGCCTTCTCGCCGATCTGGATCGTGTGGGCGAAGTCACGCGTCTTGACGATCTTCTGGCCCTGGACGGCGGGGATGTCCGCGTCGGCGCGGATGTCGGGGTCGAGCTTGAGCACGATGTCGCCGTCGCGCCCCTGGCCGGTGTCGGTCTGGAGGGCCAGGCCCGTG
>JAPLNA010000105.1:0-13124 GCA_026693065.1 Planctomycetota bacterium | reverse complement strand
GGCCAAGACGGCCGCCAGGGGCTTGAGGGCGGCGTCGGCGGCGACGATCCGCGACTTGGCCGTCAGGGGCATGCTGCCTTGTTCGATGGTGACGGACTTGGGGGTGGGGACGAACTTGGGCGCGTCGGCGGCGGCGAGGCCGGTCGCCAGGCAGATCGCGACGGCGGTAGACAGGGCGAGGAATGCTCCGCCCCCTCGATGGGTGTTCACGTGTTCGGACGGGCACTGGGCCATGGACAATGTCTCCTCTGCACGGGAATCGATAGTCAGGCGGACGGTCCGTGTTTGCCGCGGGGTTATCACTATCCGAAACGCCCGCCGGCCACAAGGGCATAACGCCGGCCGGGGCGGATTATCGCAAGGCCGGGTTTAAACGGCCCGGGCGCCGTGGCTGCGGTTGCGTCGCGGGCCACGGCGCCCGGGGGCGGCCGTGCAAGCACGGGCCGGGGGTCAGAAGTTGACGAACTTGTTGGGGCCGTTGTAGACGGCGTTCTCGGGCAGGGCGTGGGTGTCGAGCCCGCCTCCGCCGTCGAAGAGCGACTTGGCGTCGAAGACGACCTGGTTGCCGGCGCTGGCGGGCACGCCCAGGGAGACGGTGTCGTCGCCGCCGTCGCCGAGGAAGGTGAAACGTCCGGCGAAGGTGGTCACCGGGCCCGGGCCCGCGCCCGTCTGCTCGATGGCCAGCGTGTCGTCCCCGCCGCCCAGACGGACGGACGCCGTCTTGTTGAATGTCGAGTCGTCGATGGTCACTGTGTCGCTGCCGCCGTCGGTCCGGATCGAGAAGGCGCCGTTGGCGGTGATGTTGTTGAGGATGATGTTGGAGGCGGCCGTCGACCCGCCCGACAGGGCCAGGCGGAAGGCGAAGTAGGAGCCGTTGAGCAGGCTGGCCGTCAGGCCCGCGTCACCGCGGGCGACGACGTTGTCGTCGAAGCGGCTGTCGTCGGCGGTGAAGACCAGCGAGCCGGCCGAGTACAGATTGGCGCCCTTGCTGAGCGTCGAACCGTTGAGGACGTTGACGACGTCGGTCCCGCCCGGGTCGGCGGCCACGAACAGTCGTCCGGTGATGCCCGAATTGTCCACCGTGGTCGTGCTGCCGCCCTCGTCGAAGAAGGTCCGGACGTACCGGTTGACCAGGCTGACGTTCACGATGTCCAGCGTGTCGGCCCCGTCGGCGGCGATGACCTTCAGGTCCCACAGGATGATCGAGTTGTCCAGGAGGGTGGCGCTGTCGCCGTCGCCGTTGTTGATGGCCACGCTATTGTCCACGCGGGAGGCGTTCACCAGGCGGAAGATATCGTTCCCCACGCCATTGGTGATCTTGACCCGTCGGGCGACGGTGCTGGCGTCCAGGTTGACGGCGTTGTCGCCGTCGCCGCCGTTGACGACGAGGTTCCCGGGCAGGGCGGCGGAAGTGAAGGTGACCGTGTCGTTGCCGTCGCCCAGATTCATCTTCACGTCGCGGTTGACGACGTTGAAGATCACCGGAACGCCCAGCCCGCTGTTGTTGATCTGGGTCGTGCCGTCGGGGGTCAGGCGGAACTGCTGGGCGGAGAGCCCGGCCTGATCGACGGTGAACGTGTTGTCGCCGCCGTCGCCGGTGAGGGTCAGCGTACCGGCGGCGACCACGCCGATCACGTTGCCCGACAGGAGCGTCCGGTCTTCCAGCCGTTCGAGGGCCGGGGCCGGAAGGGTACGGGGGGCTGCGTCGGGCCGCTGGGTCTTCTTGTTCGTGAACATGTTCGTCCTCGCACTATCGAAGGGGTGTTTGGTTGGCGTCAGATGACCAGGTTCTTCAGCAGGATGCTGACGGCGCCGGAG
This sequence comes from Planctomycetota bacterium, assembly GCA_026693065.1. GTDB lineage: Bacteria > Planctomycetota > Phycisphaerae > SM23-33 > SM23-33 > JAPLNA01. Next base: position 11,306 of record JAPLNA010000105.1, on the reverse strand, counting down.
GCCCCGTCTGCGATGGCCAGATCGAGCCCGCCGTCGTTGTTGAAGTCGGCGACGATCAGGCCGGCCGGCTCGCGTTTCCGGACGTTGCCGACCTTGAAGACGTACGGGTCGGAGAAGGTCCCGTTGCCCGTGCTGATGAGCACCGAGACGAAGTCGGCCGAACTGCCCAGGACGATGTCCGTCTTGCCGTCGCCGTTGAAGTCGCCGGCGGCGATGGTGCGGAAGGCCTTGACGTACTTGGCCTGCGCCTGCAGTTGGAACGAGCCCAGCCCGTCGCCCAGCAGGACGCTCAGGGCGGTCCGGTTGACGTCGGAGACGGCCAGGTCCCAGTTGCCGTCGTTGTTGAAGTCGCCCAGGACCATGGAGGTGGGCGTCCGTCCGCTCTTGCCGGCCTTGGTGGAGAAGTCGCCGGTCAGGGTGAAGAGCCCCGCCCCGTCGTTCAGGAAGACGCTGACGGTGTTGGTGCGGTAGTTGGCGACGGCCAGGTCCACCGCCCCGTCATGGTCGAAGTCCTCGACCACCACGCTGCGGATTCCCTTGCCGTTGCTCAGGAGAGTCTGGGACGTGGTCAGGTTGCCCGCCCCGTCGTTCACGAGCGTCATCACCTGCTTGGTGCCGGTGATCACGACGTCGGGGTCCGTGTCGCCGTCGATGTCCGCGACGGCCAGGCTCAGCATCGTGCCCTTGAGCGTGGTGACGGTCGTGACGGGGGTCCGGAACGTGCCGTCGCCGTTGCCCTGCATGAACAGAACCACGTTCTGGTCGCGGCGGTTCCTGCCGCTGGTGACGATGTCCAGGTGCCCGTCGCCGTCGAGGTCCACGACGGCCACGTCATATAGCCGCTTCACGTACGTGCCCATCGAGAAGATCTTCGCCGGGTCGAACGTGCCGTTGCCGCGTCCCATGAAGGTGCTCGCGACGCCGGGGGTGGCGCTGTTGACGGCGACCATGTCGAGCCAGCCGTCCTCGTTGAAGTCGCCCGTGGCGACCGACCGCGGGTTCTTGCTGCCGGTCCGGTAGTCGACCGCGGCGGTGTAGGCCTGGGCGTCGAAGCCGGTCAGCCCGGTGGTGCTCAGGGAGTTGGTGACGGCGAGTTTTTCGATCTCCTGGAACGTCACGGGCTGATAACCGAAGGCCGTTACCGTGCCGGCGTCGGGTTGGGGCTGCCCGCCCACGACGCGGTTGATGTTGACGAATTGCCCTCGCCCGTCGACGGTCAGCAGGTCGCCCGGCGGGACGTTGAAGCCATCCCCGAACACGGGATCGTTGCCGTCGATGAGGCGCGGGACGGGAAGGGCGTCAACGAAGATGCTGTCCTTGAACTGGCTGCCGTTCATGTTCTCGATGGGGTCGGACAGGAACAGGATCGACCCGCGTTCGTTGACCAACTGATCGGAGTTGATCAGGTCCAGGTCGACGATCACGCCCGGGTTGGTGTTGTGCGGCAGGAGGGCGACGGGGGCGTAGGCGGAGTAGTCCACCGTGTCGGATCCCTGGTTGCCCTTAAGCAGCACCTTGCCGGTCCACTCGCCGTCGACGCCGAAGAAGGCGCCGATGTTGAACTGGTCGTTGCTCGTGCCGCCGATCAGCTCGGCCTCTTCGATGCCGGCCAGGGAGTCCGTGTCGGTCAGCACGCCGTTGGTGCGGACCAGCGAGGTGTTGGTCAGCGTGAAGGTGAAGGGCAGGGCGGTGTTGCCGTAGGCGGCCGAGACCACGCGGTCGACGCCGTCGCCGCCGTCGATGGTGTCGTCGCCCTGGCCGCTGACGATGGTGTCGTTGCCGGCCCCGCCGTTGAGGACGGCGTCGGCGGACAGGAAGTCGTCGCCGGCCCCGCCGTTGAGGACGATGGCCACGTGGCCTTCCACGCCGGTGGAGGCGTCGCCGGGCGTGGTCGGGGCGGAGACCTTGATCGTGTCGTTGCCGTCGTTGCCGTTGACGGTCAGCGTGTCGGCCGTCGTGGTCGAGGTCAGGATGACGCGTTCGGCCCCGACCTTGGTGTCGATGAAGGAGCCGGCGGCGTTCCAGGACGTGCTGACATTGTCGGGCCCGGTGCCGCCGTTGTAGGTGACGGTGTCGGCGGCGGCGTCGGCGGCCCCGGCGTCAATGGTGAACTGGCGCGGGTCCGTGCCGTCGAGTTCGTTGATCGTGATGGCGTCGGCGCCGTCGCCGCCGCTGAGGTTGACCTGGCGGACTTCGGTGCCGTCGAGGTCGTCCACCGTGATGGTGTCCGCGCCGCCCAGCCCGTTTACGTCCAGCCGCTCGATCTGGGCCATGTCGAGCGTGAAGGCCACCGCCCCGGCGCCCGTCGCGCCCGAGACGATCAGGTGCGTGCCGGTGTCGCCGTCGGTGCCGACGAGGAACGTGTCGGCCGAGGCCGAGCCGTTGACGATGACGCGGTCGGTGCCCGGCCCGTCGCCGCCTTCGACGATGTCGTTGCCGTCGCCGTCGGTCCAGGTGGCCTGGTCGGAGTCGGGCCCGACGAGGATCGTGTCGGATCCGGCGCCGCCTTCGACGAGGTCTCGTCCGGCGCCGCCGTCGAGGACGTCATCGCCGGCCAGGCCCAGGAGGGTGTCGGCCCCGTCGCCGCCCTTGAGGGTGTCGGCGCCCGGGGAGCCGGTCAGGGCGTCGTTGCCCTCGCCGCCGGAGATCACCGTCGGGGTGCCCGCGGTGAACAGCGTCAGGTCGGCCGTGTCGTTGCCGCCGCCCAGCGTCACGTCCAGGCGGTTGATGCCCGTCCCGACGGTAACCGTCCCGCCGTTGACCGTCACGGTGGAGGGCCCGGCGGTCACGGTGTCGACGGCCTCGGTGCCCAGCAGGCTCAGCACGTTCACCCCCGTCCCGCCGTTGGCGGTGAAGGCCGAGGCGTTGTCGAAGTTGAGGGTCGGGGAGTCGGAGTTGACGAGGACCTGGCCCTTGGTTCCGCTGGCCGTGCCGGCGCCCAGTTGCGAGACCTGGATCAGGTCGTCGGCGAGGGTCGTGGCCCCGCCGAGGGAGTTGCCGTTGACGGTGAGGGCTCGCCCGGCAGCGTTCAGGTTGACCACCTCATCGCCGGACAGGGTTACCGTGCCCAGCCCGCCGCCGGTGACGGTGGGGTCCACGCCGTTGGCGTTGCCCAGAGTGTTGACGGTCAGGTCGTTGGCGCCGTCGCCGACGAGGTTGACCACGTCGCTGGCGGAGGGGTCGCCGCCGGCCAGGAGGATCGATGTGTAGGGCTGCGCCCCGGTGACGGTGAAGCTGTCGTCGCCGTCCAGGCCGTTGAGGGTCAGGTTTTCGATGCCGGTCGTGGCGACGGTCGCTCGCCCGGCGAGGGTCACGTCGCCGGTGGTGGCCGCGAGGGTGAAGGCGTCGTTGGCGTCGGTGCCGTCGACGACGAGGGCGTCGGCCGCGACCGTGCCTGTCAGAGAGAGCGTTTCACCGACCCCGAGGCCGACGAAGGCGATGGGCAGCGTCGCGGTCTGGACCGTGCCGGCGTCAGAGGCCAGGCCCGGCGTCACGGCGTAGGTCGCCGAACCGGTGACGGACAGCGTCGTGCTGGCGCCGGTGTTGACGGTCAGATGCTCGACGGTCGTGTAGGTGATGGGCAGGAGCCCCGCGCCGGTGATGGTTCCGGCGGCGGTGTCGACCACGGTCGTCGCGGCCGTGCCGTTGACAATCAGGGTGTCGCTGGCCGTCGGGTCGCCGCCGTTGACGGTGATGGTCGCCAGGGCGGTCGGCGTGTTGGGGTTGTTGAGGTGGATCTCGTCGCTGCCGGCGCCGGCGTTGATGACCAGGGCGCCCTTGTTGGCGAACTCGAAGGACTCGAAGGTGTCGATGGTGATCAGGCCCTGGGTCAGGAGGGTTCCGGTGGTGTAGTTGATGGCGTTGTCGGCGGCGGTGGCGTTGACGGTGAGGGTAACGGCCGCCACGGTGTCGACCACGGGCTCCAGGCCGGTGAAGCTGACGGTCTGGGTGGTGCCGGCGTCGGCGGTGACGATCTCCCCGGCGTCGGCGGTGGGGCCGGCGTTGTAGACGGTGGAGACGGCCGTGCCGCCGGTGAGGGTCAGGCTGTCGCGTCCTTCGCCGCCGCGGACCGCCACGGGAACGGGGATCAGCCCGTTGGAACTGTCGACGGTGAAGGTGTCGTTGCCGCCCAGGCCGTCCAGGATGATGTTGGTGAGGGTGGACAGTTCGAACGACCCGTCGGGCGTGCCGGTGTCGTTGTCGACGAAGACGTCGACGAACGCGGGGTTGCCGGCGTTCAGGACGATGCGGATAGCGTTAGGCCCGTCATCGCCGCTGACGGTCAGCACCGGGTCGCCGGAGAGGGTGAGGCCGGCCGAACCGATGGTCCAGGCGCCGCGCCCGTGCGTTCCGGCGACGAGCACATCGTCGGTGGCGTCATAACGCAGGTCAGAGGTGACGCGGTCCAGACGGCGCTGGCGCCGTCGCTCGGGTCGACGGTGCGGAAGACGCCGCCCAGCCCGCCGACCAGGAGGACCTCATCGCCGGGCGTGGTGGTGGGGCTATAGAGTTCGACGGTCTGCAGGTTGCTGGCCAGCGAGGCCAGGTTTCCGCTGATGGTGGTCCAGGTGGCGCCGGCGTCGGGGCTGAAGTAGACGTTGCTGGCGTCGACGACATAGACGCGTTGCCAGTCGTCGGGGTCCATTACGATGTCCTGGGGCCCGCCGCCGGGATAGGCGCCCAACTGGGTGAACGCCCCGCCCCCGGTGGTCCGCAGGTACAACCTGTTGTTGACGCCCACGTACAGCACGTCGGCGTTGGCCAGGCCGCCCTGCATGCCGCCGTAGGCGATGGCCGACACGCCGGTCTGCCCGCCGGGGTTCAGGACGGTCAGGGTGTCGCCCCAGTCGGTGCTCTCGTACAGGCCGTTGCCGCCGATGACCAGGCGGGCGGCGTTGAAGCGGCTGACCTCGTAAGGGAAGATGGTGAAGCCGGCGAAAGCCGTGTCGTTGGCGTTCAGGTTGGTCAGCGTCAGTTGGGTCGGCCCGCTGTCCAGGCTGCCGTCCGACTTGTAGACCCGGCGCTGGAACGTGCCGAAGTTGTTGCCCATCGTGTAGTGGACGCTGAAGTCATCGCCGCCGGAGCTGAAGTAGCCCACGTTGGCCGTGCCGCCGTCGCCCTGGTTGTACTCGCCCCAGGTCGTGTTGCCCAGAACCGTCTGCGCGGCGGTGCCGGTGTCCTGGGTGCCGCCGAAGATCCGGTTGTTCAGGTGGTCGTAAGCGGCCGCGTAGAGTTCCGTCGCCTGGAGATTTCCGATCACCGAGGACCAAGTGCCGGCGGCGGTGGGATTGGTGAAGCGGTACACGCCGCCGTCGTCGGCCTCCACGATGTTGCCGTTGGCGTCAAACTCCATGTCACGGGAGTCGGCGTGGGGGGCGGTGCCGATGCCGCCGGCATTGGTGATGTCGGTCCACGTGCCGCCGGAGGCGTCGCCGCGGTACAGGTTGCCCACCCAGGGGGAGGAGTTGGCGCGGTCGCCGCCGACGTACACGAGGTTGGCGTTCGTATTGTCGGCCAGGATCGAGAAGTGCACGCCGCCCTGCGTGCCCGGGTGGATCGCCGGGGCCGCCCCGACGGCCGCCCAGTTGGCGCCATCGTCGGCGGAGCGGAACACGCCCGACAGCGCGTTGCCGGTAAGCACGCCGACGTAGACCGGGTTGCCCGCGGCGGCCGAGACCGAGATTTCGATGCGGCTGGCGCCGGCGACGCCCGTGATGTCGTTGACGCCCCCGGTGCCGTTGTCCACGCGGACCCAGTTGGCGACGGCCGCGTAGAACCGGTTGACGTTGCCCGGGTCGGCCGTGAGGTGGCTGGCCGAACCGGCGGGCAGGTTCAACTCGCCGGGCTCGTCAGTCGTGCCGTCGTTATCGTTGTCCAGCCCGTCGGAGGCCCCGCTGGTGCCGGAGATCAGCGTGAAGGTGTCCCCGCCGTCGGTGCTGCGGAAGACGCCGCCGCCGTCATCGGCGGCCACAAGAACAACCTGATCGGCCAGCGACGTCCCGATCGCCGTGGGAACGACGGAGCGGAGGCGCAGGCCGGCGAAGGTGGTCGCGCCCAACTGGGTCCAGGCCAACCCGCCGTCGGTGGTGCGGTAGATGCCGACGGCCGGTCCGTTGGGCCCGCCGGCGATGTAGTTGCCCGTGCCCGCGAAGAGCGTGTTGCTGGTGGCGTCCAGCGGGCTGAGTTTCAGATCGCTGATGGCCAGCGAGGGGTACTGGTCGGTCAGAGGAACCCAGGTGGGCGAGGCGGCCGTGGCGTTGTTGGTCCGCCAGATTCCGCCTGCGACCACGCCGGCGTAGAGGATGTCGGCGTTGGTGGGGTGGGCGACCAGGACCTCGACGGCGCCGGTGACCAGATCGCCGCCGGCCACGATGCACTGGCCTCCGGTGGTCGGCCCGGGGCCCTGTGCCGTCCAGTCGGGGACGTTGGTCAGCACCACCGACAACAGGAGGCGGTCTTCGCACCGTTCCATCAGAACGGACGGTGTCGGGCCTTTCGCCAGAGCGTGGGAGGGGCGCCGACGAGCCTGCTGCCGATTAACCTTGGACGTCCGAGTACCCATTCGTTTCCGAAACATGGCCAAATCCTTTCGTAGAACTGCCGTCACCTGATCAGGCTGTCCGCCTTACGCTGGAATGTGTAGTAACCGATGCCCTTCTGGCTGCCGGCACGGCTGGCTCGTGGCAGCACGCTACTGTCGGGAAAATCATATGCACCATGTGCGCCGCTCTTCCACCCGAAATGCAAAGAAAACGACAGGCCGGACAGAACGACGTGCCATCCAAGTGCCCTCACGAAGCCGGGAATCAACGTGTGTCGCCACCTGGTCGAATCCTTTCTTCAAGCCGTCGCCACTCGATCTTGCCGGCCCGCTCGGGAACATCCATCGACCTCACCGACGCGGGCAGGCATCCAGACTGGCGGACATATTAATCGTGGATATCACATCGTGTCAATCGATATCGTGTAAAGATATTGCAAATTTTCGGTAAGGCAGGGATTGGCAGCGTTCTTCCGCCTGAGGGCGCCGGGAGGGTTACTGGAACTCGGGTTTGTGCCCCATGGTCATGTAGTACAGGGCGCCCACGACCATCCGGGTGCCGGCGGAGAGGACTTCCCCGGCGATCAGCCCGATCATCATCGGCTTGAGCTTTTCGTACATCCGGTGCCCGCCCAGGTGCGTGGCGGCGACTTTGGCCAGCCAGCCCAGTCCGAACGAGAAGGCCATGATCTTCGTCTCCCACGTGCCCAGCATCACGAACAGGATCGGGTGCAGCGGCCACCAGGGGAACCGCAGGCGGGCCGTGGCGAACAGCAGCACCAGGCCCAGCATGGTTCCGAAGGCGAGCATCAGCCTCTTGTCGGGCAGGATTTTGTCGAAACGCAGGCGCCCATCGTTGACGTCCTGGAGCGGGCGGTCGTGGGCGGCCTCGTACGTCTCCTTCATATTAAGGAAGGCGCTGATGGCGAACTGGGGCATCCAGTCCCGGTTGTGGGCGTCCAGGGAGGCATTGACGCCCTTGTCGTACTGCCAGTACAGCGTCACCGGCACGGCCACCGCCAGGGCGATGAGCAACGCCGGCACGCCGAGGGCCGCCGTTCGCCCCGGCGGCAGGCCCTTCAGTTGCGCGATCTTGAGCCCCTGGACCACCAGCGGCATGAGGCTCACCTTGGGGTCCATCAGGATCACCGAGGTGACGATGAGCATGATAATGTAATTCCGCGGGCCGATGGCGTCGATGCCGAGGAACCCGAAGATCGTCACGGCCGGAAAGTGCCACGGGTGCAGGGAGAAGGCACCCGTCTCGGCGACGATGCGGCTGAGGACGACGAAGGTCATCGTGGCGGCCAGGGCGTAGAGGATTGCCAGGTAGACGTCCAGCCCGGTGCGGGTGAGGAGGAAGACGAACACGGCCGCCCCGGCCAGGAACATCCGCAGCCCCCAGACGCTGAAGCTGGGGATGGAAGCGTCGGGTTTGCCCGGTCGAGGCAGCAGGGCCGCCCGGAGGGTGTGGGTGTAGAACCGCCTGCCGGTATAGAGCACCATCAGCCCCATACCGGCCCAGGCGCCGGCGTACATGAACTCGCCGATGGTGGCGGTCATGTGAGGCCCCTCGATGTTCACCCCGGCGGTGACGAAGGTTCCGACGGCGATGGTGAACGCGATCGGCGCCAAGGCCAGCGACAGCGACAGGTCGGAGGCCAGGAGGAACGCGAACCCGACGGCGGTGAAGACCACCTGGGGCTGCATGAGTGCGTCGCCGGCCTGCCCGTCCCGCCAGATCCGCCACCAGTCGTTCATCGGACGCAGGTCGATGCCCAGGGGGATCTCGAAGGGCTGGGCCAGGGGCCACCAGGCGTGAAGGTAGTTCACCATGTAGCAGCCGAACACCACGAGCGTGCCGAGCCAGAACTCCCCCCGCCGAAAGACGGCCCCGAGGGTCTGGCCCTCGTCGGGCATGAACGCCGCGGCCAGGGTCGCCACGGGGTAGCGCAGCCTTTCGTGCACCGACCACTGCTGGTGGAGCACCAGGGCCAGGCCCATCAGCCCCAGCAGCAGCGACACCAGTAGGGGCATCCAGAACCACAACGTGCGAGACCAGGCCTCCCAGGGGACGATGCCCAGGCCCGTCCGCTGGCTGTCGACGGGGCGACCGGCCAGGAAGTCCGTCAGCGACCGCCCATCGTTCACCGTCGGGTCGGCGAGCATCTGGGGCGGGATCAGCTTGATTACCCCGTGCTTTTGCCACACCACCCGGTCGGCCCCGATGGCGTGGGGCATCATGCACATGTTGGTGAAGTACCGCATCAGCCCATCGCTGGCGATCGGCCCGGCCACCAGGAGCATCATCAGGATCGCCGCCAGTTCCTTCCCCGACAACCCCAGCCCCCGCCGAAGGCCCGACAACACCGGGTTCACCACCAGCGCCAGCACGATCAACAGCACCAGCATCGCCGTGGGCATGTAGTTCGAGACCATGGCCGACTGGTTGATGACGATGTCGTTGAAGTAGCTGACGGCAGCGACGGCCGCCGCCAGGAGCAACCCCAATACCACGGCGCGAAAAGTCATGGCCGCCGATTGTCATCGGACCCGCCCGACGCGTCAAGGGGCAAAGGCACGGAGCCGCCGCCAGGAAGACCGGGCGGAAAGGGCCCTCCGCCGAAACGGGGGATGAGTCAAGGCGGGGGGGTATTGACAAGCCCCGGCGCGGGGGAGTAAAAGGATGGGCCCGCCGAGGAGCGGCATGGGCGGATGTGACGCGGGAATGGAAATTGTTGCCGCGGGGCAAGCCTGGCCGCCCGGCCGCGTTAACCGTGTGCAGTGCCCCGGATATCCCCTCGCGGGCCGGGACGGAGATGAGTGTCGCTGCCTCAAGAGGTGCGGTGAAGCCATGATAGAAGTGAAAAACCTGACAAAACGGTACGGCCAGGTGCTGGCGGTGGACCGGATCAGCTTCGAGGTCGCCAAAGGCTCGATCGTGGGCTTTCTGGGGCCCAACGGGGCCGGCAAGAGCACCACGCTGAAGATCATGACCTGTTACCTGCCGGCCACCAGCGGCAAGGTCACGGTGGGCGGACTGGACGTGCTGACCCAGTCGCTGGAGGTTCGCCGGAAGATCGGCTACATGCCCGAGGCCGTCCCGCTGTACCCCGAGATGCGCGTGCGGGAGTACCTGATGTTCCGGGCGGCGCTGCGCGACGTGCCGCCGCGGGACCGCAAGGCGGCCGTCTCGCGGGTGGCCCGGCAGTGCTGGCTCAGCGAGCCCGAGGACATGATGCGCCGACGGCTGGGCGAGTTGTCCCGCGGGTACAAGCAGCGGGTCGGGCTGGCCGACGTGCTGCTGCACAACCCGGAAGTGCTCGTGCTGGACGAGCCGACGATCGGTCTTGACCCGGCCCAGATCCGCGCGATGCGAGAGTTGATCACGTCGCTGCGGGGCAGCCACACGGTGATTCTCTCGAGCCATATTCTGGCCGAGGTGGAGCAGACGTGCGATCACCTGGTGATCATCAGCGGGGGGCGGCTGGCGGCGCGGGGGACGCCCCAGGAACTTCGCCGCCAGGTCGCCGGGCCGACGCACCTGCTGGCCGAGGTCCGCGGCGGCCCGGAGGCCGAGGTCGTCGCCGCCGTCAAGGCCCTGCCCAAGGTCAAGAGCGTTACGGCGGACGGGCGGGACGGGTCGGGCGAGTCGTGGCTGCGGCTGAAGGTCGCCGGGGAGGAAGGCAGCGACCTGAGGTCGGAACTGTTCCGCCTGGTCGCCCAGAAGGGGTGGCAGTTGCGGGAGCTGACCCGCGAGGTCAGCACCCTGGAAGACTTCTTCGTGCAGATCACCTATAAGCAGAACGTGGGGCAGTAGGCCCCGGGAGTCTCGGATATGCGAAAGACCCTGATACTGGCCCGAAGGGAACTGGCGGCGTACTTCGTCTCGCCGATGGCGTACGTGATCGGCGCCCTGTTCCTGTGTGCCTGCGGCTTCAAGTTCGCCCCCGTCCCCGGCAGCGCGGACGAATGGTTCGTCATGGTGCCCGGGCGGGTGGTGGCCCTGCGGCCGCTCTTCGACATGATGGCGATGGCCATGGTCGTCGCCGCTCCGCTGCTGACGATGAGGCTCCTCAGCGACGAGTTCCGCACCGGCACGATCGAGACGCTGATGACGGCGGCCGTCACCGACACCCAGGTGATCCTCGGGAAGTTCCTGGGCGTGTTGGGGTTTTACGCGGCCCTGTTGGCCGGCACGCTGCCCCTGGTGGTGGTGATGGCGATCTTCGCCCGCCCGGACTGGGGCGTCGCGGCGATGGGATACCTGGGCATGATGTTGCTGGGGTCGGCGTTCCTGGCCGTGGGGCTCTTCGCCTCGACGCTGACGCGTCATCAGCTTTTGGCGGCCGTTACGGGGGCGGCCATCCTGGGCACGTTCGGGCTGCTCATGCCCTTCCTGGTCCCCAAGGCCCCCGAGCCCTTCAATGAGTTCGCCCGCCAGGTCAGCGTGATGACCTACTTCAAGGACTTCACCCGCGGGCGGCTGGACACGAGAGGCCTGGCGTTCTTCCTCGTGGCGACGGTTCTGTTCCTGTTCCTGAGTGTCAAGACGTTGGAGTCACGGCGATGGCGATAGAGCACACGGACAAGACCGACGGGCAACTGGATCGGCGGTGGTTTCGGACGGCCGCCGCGGCGTCGATGCTGGCGGTGCTGGCGGGCATCATCCTGCTGGTGGTGCGTCTGGCCGTTTGGAAGGCCGACTTCGGCGAGGCCGTCTATGCCTGTATCTGGATCGCCGTGCTGGTGCTGGCGGCGGGCC
>JAPLNA010000104.1 GCA_026693065.1 Planctomycetota bacterium | reverse complement strand
ACTGGCTACTTTTCTTCTGGAACCAACCATGACAATGAAACTCTGGTACACGACGCCCCCCACCGAATACATCAGCGGCCTGCCCATCGGCACGGGCCGCCTGGCGGCGATGATCTCCGGCACGATCGAGTCCGAACGCGTGGCTCTCAATCACGAATGGCTGTGGCGGGGCGAGGTCCGCACACGCGAGGCCGAAAAGAACGCCCACCTGCTCCCCGAGATCCGCCAGCTCCTGCTCTCGGGCGACCTGGTCAACGGCACGCAGCGGGCCAACGAGGCCTTCGGGGGCCCGCATCCCGACAGGCATCGCACCGACAGCTACCAACCCGCCGGCGACCTGATCTTCACCCTCGCCCACGGGCCCGTCACGAACTACCGCCGCCAGCTCGACCTGGCCAACGCTCTCGTCACCGTCGAGTACGACGCCGACGGCAAACACTGGCGGCGCGAGTACCTGGCCGACCTGGCCAACGACCTGATCCTCGTCCGCATCGCCGCCAACACGAAAGTCGGCGGAGAATTTCACCTGGGTCGTGTGGAAGACAGCGGATGCCACCTTCGAAGGGACACCACCCCCGGCCGGATGATCCTGGACGGACAGATCGAGCACGGGCTGGCCTTCCGCGTGCAGGCCGACGTGCGGACGATCGGCGGCAAGACGGCGGTGCAAGGCGACCGGGTCGTCGTGACGGGCGCGAAGGAAATCCTGATCGCCCTGAACGTCGGCACGAATGCCGGTTCGCACGCCCCCGCGCGGGAGTGTTTGGCGCACCCCCTGCCGTCGAAGGACTGGAAGGCCCTGTGCGCCGCCAGCGCGAAGGTCTACCGGAAGTTCTATCGCGGCTTGACGCTGGACGTGCCGGTCGAGCCCGTCGCGTTGCCCACGGATGAGCGGCTCAAGGCCGCCCGCGCCGGCGCCGCCGACCCGGGCCTGCCCCTGCTGTACTTCAACTACGGGCGGTACCTCCTGGTGGCCGCCACCGCCACGGCCGAGCTGCCCCCCAACCTCCAGGGCAAGTGGAACCAGGACATCAAGGCCGCCTGGGACAGCGACTATCACCACGACATCAACCTTCAGATGAACTTCTGGCCCGCCGAGCCGGGGGCGCTCCAGTACACCACCGAGGCCCTTTTCCAGCACATCGAGCGGCACGTGCCTCACGCGCGCAAGGTCGCCCGCGACCTGTACGGCTGCGACGGCGTGTTCTTCCCCATCTCCACCGATTGCTGGGGGCGGTGCACGCCCGAGTCGTTCGGGTGGGCGGTCTGGATCGGAGCGGCCCCGTGGCTGGCGCAGCACATGTGGTGGCACTACGAGTACGGGCTGGACGAATCCTTCCTCGCCGAGCGGGCGTACCCCTTCATCAAGGAAGTCGCCGCGTTCTACGAAACGTATCTGATCGAGGACGCCCAGGGGCGGCTGCAGGTCGTGCCCTCGCAGTCGCCCGAGAACTACGTCGTCGCCGCCGACGCGGGCAAGCTCCCCGTGACGCTGTGCGTCTCGGCGACGATGGACATTCAGCTCATCCACGACCTGCTCGGCCACGCCATCCGGGCCACCGAGATTCTCGACATCGACGCCGACAAGGCCGCCCAGTGGCGGACGATCCTCGCCAAGCTGCCCCCGATGCAGATCGGGCGGTTCGGGCAGTTGCAGGAATGGCTGGAGGACTACGAAGAAGGCGAGCCGGCCCACCGGCACATCTCGCACCTGTTCGGGCTCTTCCCGGGCGACCAGATCACCCCCGACGGCACGCCGGAGCTCTGGCGGGCCTCCCGTACCAGCCTCGAACGCCGACTCAGCTTCGGCGGCGGGCACACCGGCTGGAGCCGCTCGTGGGTGGCCTGCACGTTCGCCCGCCTGGGCGATGGCCCGGCCGCCTGGGACCACATGATGCACCTGATCCTCGACTTCGCCACCGACACCCTCCTGGACCTGCACCCGCCGCGGATCTTCCAGATCGACGGCAACTTCGGCGGAACCGCCGCCGTCCTCGAAATGCTCCTCCAGAGCTACCACGCCGAGCTGGACCTCCTGCCCGCCCTCCCGCCGGCCTGGCCCGACGGCCAGATCCGCGGCCTGCGGGCGCGGGGCGGGTACACCGTCGACATCCGGTGGAAGAACGGCCTGCTCGTCGAGGCGAAGATCACCCCGCTGCGGGACGGCAAGTGCACGCTGCGCCAGGCCGCCGGCAAATACAAGGTCGTCACCGCCGCCGGGCGGAGCGTCAAGTGCGTCAAGGATGCCCATCGCCTGCGATTCTCCGTCAAGGCGGGTAAGGCGGTGCTCGTCCGACCCGTCGCGACCCCACAACCCGCGCGGGACAAGTCCCGCCGCTGACCACAGATCCACGCGTCTACATCCTACGTTTAGCGGTCCGCCGAAGGCGGACACCGCGTGTTTGTGGACCACCGTCCTACTTGTCCCAGGTAACCTCGACAAACAGCGGTTCGTCGAACGTTACCGGCGCATCATACGAGACCGTCAGCGATCCCGCTCGTTTCCGGGATGACAGCGCCTTGGACTTCGCCCACCGCCCGTCCTGCTTGAGCACCTTCATCCCCACCACGCGTCGTTGCTCCGCCAAGGTGAACTCCGCGTGCGGCCAGGCATCCAGCGTGAGGTTGAACAGGCCCAGCAGGCTCGTCTCGCCGCAGTCTTTGCGGAACGCCAGCGGGTACACCCCACCGTCGACGCTCACCGGCAGCGGGCCTCGCGCCAGCCAGGTCAGCACGCCCATCAGTTGCCGGCGGCGGTGCGGGTGGCAGAAGGCCGTGCCGAACGCCGTGGACAACTCCAGCGCATGGACGGCCACGCGCCCGCCGAGGGAGTTCTCGAAGACGACCATGCCGGGGTAGCGTCCCTGGGCGTCGGGGTTGACCATGCGGCTGACGACCCTCGCCCGCGGGCCCGGCTCGATCGCGCTCAGGCTGGGCCTGCACATCAGCCAGGGCAGGGTGAGAGTCATGAACGTTTTCTCGGCCCCGCCGAAGTCCGGGTGGAAGAACTCCTCTGCCCCGAGGGGCTCGATCTCGTCGACGCAGCGAGGCGGCTGGATGCTCGTCAGGCCGATCTGATCGCCGAAGCCGCGTTCGAAGAGGACCAGGGCGGCCCGGGCGTCGAGTAGGAGCCCGCCGGCGAGCATGGTGCGGAGTTGTTCGTCGGAGAAGGCCCGCAGGGTCTGACCGGAGGTGGCGATCACGCCCTCGGCGTCGTAGGTGGTCGCGAGGCCGTGGGTCTCGAGTATTTCCATGGTGGCCGCCCCATCTTCAGCCAGCGACCCGTACCGCGCGCCGGGGGCGGCGTGTTTGCTCTCGGCCGAGCGGTCGTGGTGGAGCAGTTGCACGCCGCGATACCGCCCGGGCTTCTGCGCCGCCGCGGCCAGGGCGTTCAGGAAGGGCTTCTTTTCGGCGAACGTCCGCCCGTACCACGGCTCGTCGGCCATCGGGACGCCGGAGTGGTCGTAGATGTTCATCGTCACGCCCTGGCAGCCGTAGGCGAAACTGATGGCCATCTCCAGGAAGGTGAACGTGGCGCTCTTGGCGTAGCGGGTGAAGGGGATGTTCTCGACCTCGGTCTGGTCGATGGCGGTGGGGAGGCAGTGGCGGGTGAGTTTGATGGAGTCGTGGGAGTAGTAGAACCCGCGGAGGGGTCCCTCGACGTAGTTGTCCATGGGCGGGCGGCTATAGATGGGCCGGCCGTCGCCCATCGCCTCGCCGAACGCCCGCCAGTCGCGGCCGTCCAGCACGTGCTGGCGGGGCCCGCTGGACATCAGGCCCAGGCAGGACTCGGGGCTGACGGCGTGCACGGTGCGGGCGAGGAAGTTCACCGTCTCGTTCATCACCCCGCGCTGCATGCTCAGCCAGGCCCCCCGCCACTCGTGCGGGCGACCGGGCTGCATCAGGGCGGCGAGGAGCTCCTCGCGGGCGACCGGCCGCCCCACCGCCCGCGAGAACCGCGCCATGTGCCGCTCGCAGAAGCAGCCGAACTGGATCGGCTCGTGGTTGAAGGTGCGGATGTCGTCCTCGACCCAGATGACGGCCGGGCGCGTCTGGCCGTAGAGCGTCCAGACTTCCTTCGCGTGGCCGCGCCAGACGGGGTCCATCGGACAGGCGCAGGAAGTGCACTCGACGCCGTTGTCGCCGACCATGGTGGTCAGGCCCGGGAGCGTGCCCCGGTCGTCTCGCCCGCGGTCGCAGTGCCCCACGGTGATCCACGGGTTCAGCGAGTACCGCACGCCGATCTTCTTCATCGCCTCGGCGATGCGGAAGAGGCCCGTCTGGTACGCCCGCAGCCAGTCCAGCGGCGGTTGGCCGTGCGTGAAGTCCTCGGTGTCGACGACGACGATGATCTCGTCGATGCGGTACTCGGGCAGGAGCTTCACGAGCTCGCGGAGGTTCTTCTCAAAACTCCAGGTGGGCAGGGAGCGGCGGAGGGCGTACCAGGCGGTCGAGGGCGGATTCTTCATGGGGCGGTTCTCCCGGCGGCGAGAAAAAGGGACACGCGGGCATTATGGCCGCCGCGGGGGCCCCTGGCAAGGCCGTGGGACGACCGATGCCCCCGCGCGCGGGAGTTGTCTGGGTGTCCCGTCGCGCGAGGGAATTGTCTGGGTGCCGTGGTTCTCGGCGCAGCCGCAACCACGTCAGGGAGCCCGGCCGCCCAAGAGTGGTGGTTGCGGCTGCGCCGCGAATCACGGCACCCGAATCGTAGGGTGGCCCGAATCTGGACCGGAGCGGGCGATTGTGCTATGTTGAACTCAACCCTCGCGGCCTGCGGGGGTGCAGGAGTGTCAGATGAAAGCACTGGTGAAGGCTCACGCGGCGGGGGGACTGTGGCTGCAGGATGTCCCCGTTCCGGCGATCGGCATCAACGACGTGCTGGTGCGGATTCTCAAGACGAGCATCTGCGGGACGGACGTTCACATCTGGAACTGGGACGAGTGGGCGAAGAAGACGATCCCCGTGCCGATGACGGTGGGTCACGAGTTCGTCGGCGTGGTGGAGGCCGCCGGTGACAACGTGCACGACTACCGGAAGGGCGACCTGGTCAGCGGCGAAGGGCACGTCGTCTGCGGGCGGTGCCGGAACTGCCTGGCCGGGCGGCGTCACCTGTGCCCCAACACCAGCGGCATCGGCGTTAACCGGGCCGGGGCGTTCGCCGAGTACCTGGCCCTGCCGGTGACGAATGTCTGGCCGGCCGATCCGAATATTTCACTCGAGGTGCTCAGTTGCTTCGACCCGCTGGGCAACGCGACGCACACGGCGTTGTCGTTCGACCTGCTGGGCGAGGACGTGCTGATCACCGGGGCCGGGCCCATCGGCGTAATGGCCACCGGCATCGCACGACACTGCGGGGCCAGGCACGTGGTGGTCACCGACGTGAACCCGTACCGGCTGGAGCTGGCCCGCCGCATGGGAGCGACACTCGCCGTCGACGTCTCGAAAGAGTCGCTCCCCGACGTCCAGGCCCGCCTGGGCATGAAGGAAGGCTTCGACGTCGGCATGGAAATGTCCGGCCACGGGCAGGCCTTCCGCGACATGATCGCCGCCATGTGCCACGGCGGCAAAATCGCCCTCCTGGGCCTCCTGCCACGAACCGAAATCGACTGGAATCTCGTCGTGTTCAACGGGCTGACGATCAAGGGCATCTACGGCCGCGAAATGTACGAGACGTGGTACAAGATGACCATGATGCTCCAGACCGGGCTGGACATCACGCCGGTGATCACCCACCGGTTCCACTACACCGAATTCGAGAAGGGCTTCGAGGTCATGCGATCGGGGCAGTGCGGCAAGGTCGTGCTGGACTGGTCGGACCGGTAGGCCCGGGAGCACTCGCATGTACGACGCGATGAAGCAGCACGTCAACGCCGTCCTGGACGAGATCCGCGCCGCCGGGCTCTTCAAGGGCGAACGCGTGCTCACCACGCGACAGGGCGTTTCGATTGGCGTGGCCGGCCCGACGGGCGGGGCGGGCGGCAAGAAGGTGCTGAATTTCTGTGCGAACAATTACCTGGGCCTGGCCGGGGACGACCGGCTGGTCGCCGCGGCCCGGGAGGGTCTGGAACGCTGGGGGTACGGGCTTTCCAGCGTGCGGTTCATCTGCGGCACGCAGGAGCCCCACAAGGCCCTCGAACGCGCGCTGAGTGAGTTTCTGGGCACCGAGGACACCATCCTCTACAGTTCCTGCTTCGACGCCAACGGCGGGCTCTTCGAGACCCTCCTGGGCCCCGACGACGCCGTCATCTCCGACCAGCTCAACCACGCCAGCATCATCGACGGCGTGCGGCTGTGCAAGGCCCAGCGGCTCCGCTACGACAACGCCGACATGGCCGACCTGGAGAGCTGCCTGAAGGAAGCCCACGCGGCCCGGCTCAAGCTCATCGCCACCGACGGGGTGTTTTCCATGGACGGCACGATCGCGCCGCTGGGGGCGATCTGCGACCTGGCCGACCAGTACGGGGCGGCCGTCATGATCGACGACTCGCACGCCACCGGCTTCCTGGGCAAGACCGGGCGGGGCACGCCCGAATTCCGCTCCGTCGCCGGGCGGGTGGACATCATCACCAGCACGCTGGGCAAGGCCATGGGCGGCGCCACCGGGGGCTTTACCTCCGGTCGAAAAGAAGTGATTCAACTGCTCCGCCAGCGCAGCCGCCCCTACCTGTTCTCCAACACCGTCCCGCCCGTGATCGTGGCGGTCTCCCTGGCCGTGCTGAAGATCCTCTCGGAGTCCACCGCCCTCCGCGACACGCTCGAGGCCAACACGAAATACTTCCGCGCCGGAATGGCCGCTCGCGGATTCAACATCCCGCCGGGGGAACACCCCATCGTGCCGATCCTCCTGGGCGAGGCCGCCCTGGCGACCAAGATGGCCGACATGCTGCTGGCCGAGGGGATTTACGTCGTGGGCTTCAGCTACCCCGTCGTGCCGCAGGGCAAGGCCCGCATCCGCGTGCAGATCTCCGCGGCCCACACCCGAGAAGATCTCGACGCGGCGATGAACGCGTTTGCCAAGGTCCGCGACGCCTGCCAAGGGAAGTAATTGCCGATTGCCAATTGCCGATTGCCGATTGACCGGAGCTGACGCCACAACTGATATCCCCGTTTCTTTTCAATCGGCAATCGGCAATCGGCAATCGCTTCTATTTGCCGCAGCACTTCTTGAACTTCTTGCCGGACCCACACGGGCAGGGGTCGTTCCGGTTCACCGTCTTGTCGTTCTTGATGGGGGCGACCTTCTCGGTCTTCTTGAGCATCTCCTCCTCGCTCTCGATGTCCTCGGTGGAACGCACCCGCTGGGCCAGGTCGGCCATCTTCTTTTCCTTGCGGACCCGGGCTTCGTGCTTTTCGCCGCCGTCGCTTGCCATGTCGCTTGCCTCCGCTGACCGCGTGGGTCAGTCCTTCTGAATTACGTTCAGGCCTTTCCGCCCGTCGGCGGTGCCGTCCCACTGATATTCCTGGATGGAATGAATGATCATGTGCGCCGTCCGCACGGCCGTCAGCCCGTCGGCGGCGCTCACCACAGGCGGGGCGCCGTTCACGACCGTCTCGCGGAAGGCCTCGGCCTGGCGGCGGAGGGGCTCGGTCGAGTCGTCCACCACGAGGTTCTCCACCGAGAGCAGCTTGGTGTAGTCGACCGTCTCGGCCAGTTCCGCCAGGTCGGTCACGTCCAACTCGCGGGCCATCTGGATCAGGTCCAGGTTCTTGCTCTTCTGGATCACCACGCCGAGCTTCCGCCCGTAGTCGACGGAGATGTAGGCTTCCTCGGAGAAGATGCGCATCTTGCGTTCGGTCTTGATGGCCAGGCGGCTGGCGGTGATGTTGGCGGCGCAGCCGTTGTCGAAGATCAGCCGGGCATTGCAGATGTCCTCGTGCTGCCCGATCACGTTGATGCCCACGGCATGCACGCGTTTGACATTCCCGCCGGCGAGCATGCCGACCAGGTCGATGTCGTGAATCATCATGTCCAGCACGACGCCCACGTCGGCCGAGCGGAAGGTGAACGGACTGATGCGGTGGGCCTCGATGAACTTCGGGCGGATGGCGTACTTCTGCATGGCGACAACGGCGGGGTTGAACCGCTCGGTGTGCCCAACCTGCACGCTCGTGCCGGTTTTCCGGGCCAGGGCGATGAGTTCCTCGCCGCCCTCGACGTCGGCGGTGAAGGGCTTCTCAATGAGCACGGGCTTGCCGGCGGCGATGAAGGGGCGGGCGGCGTTAAGGTGCTCCACCGTCGGCACGGCGATGATCGCGCAGTCGACCAGGCCGACGACCTGGGACACGTCGGTGAAGGCCTGGCAGTCGCGTTGGCGAGCGACGGCCTGGGCGGCGGCCTCGCTGCGGTCGACCACGCCGACCAATTGGACGTCGGGCATTTCCTTCAGGACGCGGGCGTGGAGTTTACCCATCCGCCCGGCGCCTACAACGGCGATCTTCATCGTCATGACGATACTCTCCCAACGGTAGGCGGAACCGCCTCGGGCGGCGTCTGCCCGCGAAAGACCTCCCGGTGCCGCCCGTAGGGGCCCTGGAGGCTCCGCTGGCAGAACGTGCACAGGGCCGCGGCTTCGCCCTCCACGCCCAGGTTCCGCAATTGCTCGATCTTCGTCTGAAGGGCCGTCTCGTCCGCGAACAACTCCCGCAACGCGAACCGCAGCTCGACCTCTTCGTCCTTGGGCAGCCGGGCCCGAAGGATTCCGTCCTTGTGGATGCCCCGTACGCCCGGGGCGGACGTGGCGGAATTGTCGCTGTAAAAGTCGGTATACGGGGGCACGTCGCGGCGGACGGGCGTCCGCGCGCGGACCCGGGCGTATCGGCCGATCGTCGTGAAATGATGCGCCGCCGACTGGTCTTCCATCACCGCCCCGATCGTCACGTGCGGGCCGATCGTGCAGAACGGGCCGATCCGGACGTTCACCCGCACGTGCCCGGCCAGCAGAACCCCGCGCCCGAGGAACGTGTGGTCGTCCACGTAGCAGTCGTGGGCGACGTGGGCCTCGTCGTTGAGCACGTTGTCGTTGCCCACGCGGGTGAGCCACCCGCCGGCCTCGGTGCCCACGTGAATGGTGACGTTTCGCCCGAGGCGGTTGCGGTCGCCCACGAGCAGGAGCGAGGCCTCGCCGTGGTACTTGAGGTCCTGGGGCAGGGCGCCCAGGACGCAGCCCTCGGCGATGTCGTTGTCGGCCCCGATGGTGGTGTGCCCGGCGATGCACACGCGCCGGTGGCAGAGGGTGCCCGCCCCGATCGTCACGTGCGGGCCGATCGTGCAGAACGGGCCGATCCGGGCCCCCGGCACGATGGTCGCCGACGGGGCGATCTCGCGAAGAACCATCAGTTCAGGCACGGGCGTCCCTCCGCGCCGCGTCGAGGACGGCCTGGGCGAATCGTTTGACGTGCTCGTTGGCACGGCGGTCGGCGAGGGCGTCGGCGGCGGCGTCCATGTCGGCCCCGTCGCCTGCGCCGGCGTAAATCCGCCGGTGCGCCAGCTTCAGCGCGCGGATGTCCTCGTCCGAGAACCCGCACCGCTTGAGGAGTTCGCTGTTCACGCCGCGGACGCGGCAGGGGTCGCCCTGGAGCATGGCGTACGGCGGCACGGTGCCCTCCACGCGGGAGAACCCGGCCACGAACGAGTACGCCCCCACGCGGGCGCCCGGGGCAACGGCGGTGATGCCGCTGGTGCGGACGAAGTCTTCGACACACGCCCCGGCCCCGATGTCGGTGCCGTTGGCGAAGATGCCCTGGCGCCCGACGCGGGCGCCCGGACCGATGCGGCAGCCCACCATAATCAGATTATCATCCCCGATCTCGGTGACGACCGGGCCCGGGGCGGCGTAGATCGTCACGTGCTCGCGAATGACGTTATTTCGCCCGACGGTGCATCGCCCCGCTCCGGCAGCCGGGTCGGCCGGGGCACCCACCACCGCCAGCGGGAACACGTGCGTGCCGGCGCCCAGTTCCGTCCGCCCGATGACGGTGGCGTTGGATTCGATGACGCACCCGGGCCCCAGGAGCACCTGGGCCCCCACGTAGGCGAAGGGGGCGACGCGAACGTCGTCGGCGAGCGTCGCGCCGACTTCCACAATAGCCAATGGGGAGATCACGGGCATGGGTTGGCCCTCAGGCCGGTTCGGCGTCCACCAGCATGAACTTGATTTCCGCCTCGGCGGCCACTTCGTCGCCGACCATCGCGGTGCAGCGGCAGTGCCCGGTGCGGGGTCGGACGTGAAGGGCCACGGCCTCGAGGATGAGCTGGTCGCCCGGCTGGACGGGGCGGCGCATCTTCACCCGGTCCATGCTCAGCAGGAAGGCGACCTTGCCCGTGTGCTCCAGGTGCCGCCCCAGCAGGATGCCCGACAACTGCGCCATCGCCTCCAGGATCAACACGCCGGGCATGATGGGCTGGCCGGGGTAGTGCCCCTGGAAGAAGGGCTCGTTGATCGTGACGTTCTTGATGCCGACGGCCCGGCGGCCTTCCTCGATGCTCACCACCCGGTCGATCATCAGGAAGGGATACCGGTGCGGAAGCAAACGCATGACCTTGCGGATATCCATGACGGGCAAGGCCGGCGTGCCGGTGAGAGTCGCCCCGGTGATCCGGGCCGCCAACTCGCGCACCAGCTTCACGTTCAACTCGTGCCCGCTCTGGCAGGCGACGATCCGCCCGACCAGCCGCCGCCCCAGCAACGCCAGATCGCCGATCAGGTCGCAGATCTTGTGCCGCACCGGCTCGTCGGGGAAGCGGAACGCGTTGTCCACCGGGCCGGTGGGGTCCAGCACGAGCATGTCCTTGGGCGTCAAATGCGTGCACTGTCCCGCGGCCTGGAGGGCTCTGGCCTCCGCCGACCGGCAGAACGTGCGGGCCGGGGCGATCTCCGTCAGGAACGACTCGCTCGTCAGGCGGTAGCTCATCGCCTGGCGACCCACGCAGGGGATGTCGCTGTAGTCCAGGTCGAACAGAATCTCGAGGGAATCGTCCGCCCCCGGCAGGGCCGCCAGCATCGCCGGACCGTTCGAGACCGTCACGGGCTCGGAGATCACGTGGACGGCCCGGGCGGCGTGCTGCTCGCGGATGCCGGCCTCTCGGATGGCCTGGGCGAACCACGCCGCCGACCCGTCGGTGGAGGGCACTTCGTCGCCGTCGATCTCGATGACGACGTTGTCGACGCCCATGCCCCAGACGGCCGCCAGGAGGTGCTCGACCGTCTCGACCCCCACCCCGCCATGCGAGAGTCCGGTGCGGTGCTCGCGACGAACGACGTACTCGCTGGTGGCGGGGATGCGGGCCTCTTCGGCCGCCCGACCGGCGGAGGTCGCCGGGTTGGTCCGCACGAAGACAATGCCCGCGCCCTCCCCGGCCGGCAGGAGTTTCACGCGGCAGGGGCGCCCGCTGAAGAGCCCTTTGCCCGTCAACGTCAGGGGGTTGTCAATGGTCCTTTGGCGGATCAATGGCGTTCAGCCTCGCTTCGAGTTCTCTGACGCGTTTGAGCAGGTCCGGCAGCTTCATCTGGGCCTGCAGCACACGGTACATTTCCTTGGCCGGGGCGGCGGGAATGCCCAGGACGAACTGCCCGTCGGGCACATCGGAGGCCACCGCCGCGAAGGCCGCACACTGCACCTGGTTGCCCAGGTGCACCCCGTCGCGGATGCCCACGTGCCCTCCGGCGACGACGTAGTCGCCCAGTTCGGCGCTGCCGGCAATGCCGACCTGCCCGCAGAGCAGGCACCCGCGCCCGATCTGGACGTTGTGGGCGATCTGCACGAGGTTATCGACTTTGGTGCCCGCCCCCACCCGCGTGGTGCCGAACTTCGCGCGATCCACGCACGTGCAGGCGCCCAGCTCCACGTCGTCCTCGATCACCACGTTGCCGATGTGGCGGAACTTCCGGTGCACTCCTCCGCGGGTGTAGTAGCCGAAGCCCTCCGACCCGACGACGGAGTTGGGCCCGATGCGGACGCGGTCGCCGATGACGCAATCGGCCCCGACGAAGGCGCCGGCCTCGAGGAAGCAGTCGGCCCCGACGCGGGCGCGGGCGTCGACGACGGCGTTGGGCCCCACGATGCTCCGCGGTCCCACCGTCGCCCCGCCGGCCACCACCGCGTGCGCGCCGATTACGGCGTCGTGCGCGACGGCGGCGTCGGGGGCCACCTGGGCCGAAGGGTGAATCCCCGGCGCCGGGCAGGCCACCGGGCCGCCGAAGTACTCCAGCAGCCGAGCCATCGCCTCATCCACGTCTTTGACGATCAGCAGGCTCATGTGCTCCGGGCGCTGGGGCATGGCCTGAGAGACCACCGCCGCGGAGGCCTTGCAGGCGGCCAACTGGTGCAGCCGCTTGGGGTCCACGGCAAAGGTGATCTCGCCGGCGCCGGCCCGCTTATGGCCCGCGATCCGCTCGATGGCGACCGTGTCGTCGCCTTCCACTTGCGCCCCCAGCATCTGGGCCAGGGAGCGTACCGTTGTTGAGTGGTTGTTCATGGCTTGGCCCCCATGCTATCCTGCCGCCGCGCCGGACGCAAGCGCGGAGGCCGGGGGGTGTTCGTGGCCAGGAGGGAGCGTGGTGGCGTAAGGAGGCAAGAGACAGGGATTAGGGGATTATGGGATTGGGGGATTGGAAAAAACGGAACGGAAGAGAAGAAGCAGGACGAGGAGGTCGGGAACGCCGCGTCAGGGCTCGTCGGGGGAGGGGTTCTTGAGGTCGGGGCTGCGGTAGACGGTTTCGCCGGCGATGGCGGTTTCGAGCACCTTGCCGCCCATCGTAAGCATGCTCTCGATGGGGTTGCCGGGGTTGGGGCCCAGTTGGACGGCGACCCAGTCGGCCTGCTTGCCGGGGGTGAGCGTGCCGATCCGGTCGTCCC
The DNA here is from genome assembly GCA_026693065.1 of Planctomycetota bacterium. Lineage (GTDB taxonomy): Bacteria > Planctomycetota > Phycisphaerae > SM23-33 > SM23-33 > JAPLNA01. Next base: position 6,300 of record JAPLNA010000104.1, on the reverse strand, counting down.
ACCCGAAGGCCTTGGCGCCGTTGAGGGTGGCGGCGCGGAGGATGGTGTTGACGTCGACCTTGCCCTCGAACCGCAGTTGCCGCATCTCGTCGATCATGTCCATGTTGGCGTTGGCGGCCAGCGTCTCCGTGCCCAGGGCGACGTTGACCCCCGCGGCGATCATGTCGGCGTAGCGATGGGCGCCCCGCCCCCAGAACTTGTTGGCGCGGGGGCAATAGACGACGGTGGCTCGCCCCTGGGAAAGCTGGTGCACGTCCTCGTCGTCGATGCGGCTCAGGTGGACCAGCAGGGCCGGGATGTCCAGCAGCCCGATCGACCGCGCGTAGGCGATCGGCGTGCCGCGGAAGGTGTCGTCGGCGGGCTCGGAGGCGCCCTGGCGGCGGCGGTACTCGATCAGTTGCCCGAGGCGGTGGAGCATGTACTGTCGCTCGGCCTCGGTCTCGGCCAGGTGCATGCCGATGATCCAGTTGCGTCGCCCGGCCAGCGAGACCGCCTCCTTGCAGAGGGCCGGCGAGGCCGTCCAGGGGGACTGCAGCATGAGCCCGTAGCGGATGCCCACGTCGGCCGGGGGAGCGCCGCGAAGTTTCTTCACCATCCCGTCCAGGTCCGAGGGCGGGTCGAAGAGGTCTTGTACTTCATTCATGCAGACCTTGCGGAGCGGGCTGTTCCGGAGCGTCAGCCAGGCCCGGTGGTTCCACGAGACGTCGGCCAGGGCGGTCGTGCCCGTGGCCAGCGCGCCGGCGGCGCCCTGGGCGACAACGGTGTCCTGGTCTTTGCCGGCCAGGGGCTTGGCCCGCTGGGCCTCCAGCCAGTCCAGGAACGGGCGGTTGGGGGGCAACTGCCCGGCCAGGTGGCTCTGCTCCAGGTGCGCGTGGGCGTTGACGAGCCCGGGAATGATCGTCGCCTTGCGGAAGACCTTGTGGTTGGCCGAGTGAGCCACCTCCCGCGGAGCGCCGATGGCCTCGATCAGCTTGCCTCGCCCCCGCATCACCCCGTTGACGATCGGCGGGCCGTCCACCGGGACGATCCAGTCCGCCGATACGCTCCATTGTTTCATGCCGGCCATGCGCTATGCCTCATTCCCCGCGCCGCGGCGGGGTCAGCCACGCGCGCCAGTCCTCCGAGAGCGGGAACCGCTTGCGGAAGACGTCCATGGTGTGGAAACACTCGCAGTCGCCCTTGGGCTGGGCGACGCGGCGTGCGACGGCCTCGACCACGGGGCCCATCGCGCTGAGCGACGCCGCCAGCCGCTGCACGTCCGTCCGCTGCGTCAGTCCGCCGAACAGGTCGCCGGTGGCAAACGGGCGGTGCCGGCTGCCCGTCTCGGCATAGTTGACCACGTAGCAGACCGCCGCGTAGCACATCTCCAGTTCCTTGGCCAGGAACACGTCGGGGGCGAAGTAATGCGTCACGACGTCCGCCCCCATCGTGCCGAGCATGCGGACCTCCGCGGGCGTCTCGAACCGCGGGCCTGTCATGACCGCCGCCGTCCCGGCCCCGTGGCAGGAGAGCTTGCGTTCGCTGACGGCCTGGTGGACGGCCTGCGAAAGGTTGGGACAGAAGACGGGCATCTGGCGGAGGAAACCCAGCGGGCTGTCCTCGAAGAACGTCGAGGAGTGGCCCGTCCAGTCGATCACGTCCGAGAGGATCACCATGTCGCCCACGGCGATCGAGTGCCGCACCGCCGCCCCGGGCCCCCACGCCAGGATCACCCGCACCCCCAGTTCCTTCAGGGCGTACAGGTTCGCCTTGTGGTTGACCCGGCCCGGGGAGGTCTTGGCCATCCCCAGCCCGTGCCGGGGAAGCAGGTAGTAGGCCGCCTGATCGCACTCGGCCTGGAAGATCTCCGCGCTGGGCCCGAACGGCGTCGAGCGCGGCCCCAGCGTCTGGCCGGTCATCTTGCCGGCCTGCCATTGCCGGTACACGTCCTCGCCCGCGATACAGGCTACTGACACGTTCATGTCGAGCTTCCCTCGTCGGCCGCGGCGCGTCGCGGCCCGGTTGTCGGCGAACCGCCATCCGCCGGGTGGGCCCGGGGCGGACGGGCGCGGCCGTCAGAACCCATACCGACGTTCGCCGGTCTCCAGATCGATCGCGTAGAATTGTCCGGGGGTCAGCCGAATGGTATTCAACGCCCCGGAGAATCGCCGGCGGATTTCCTGCGTCAACCCGCCGGTCAGAAGTATCTGTAACTGATACCGGTGCGGGGAGGAGTCCACCACCACCGTCAACACCCCCCGGCTGAAGCTCTCCAACGCGGTGTGCTCCCGGATTTCGCGTGGGATCATTTCGTCCCAGACCTGGCGTGCTTCATCAGGATCGCCAGCGACTCGCCGATGGGCGAGGCATTCAGCGGCTCCTGCCGCTGCCGCCAGATCGTACGCAACTGGGCGTCGTCCATGACTGCCACTCCCTCTGGAAGGCCGGTGTCAGCCCCCGCGGGCCTCCTCCGGCACGATCCGGAACACTACCAACTTAATCGCCTTCCGCAAAGCAAAAACTTGAGCCCGCCCGCCCCCTCAGCTCAGGTCCACGGGCATCAGCACGTACAGGAAGTCGTTCCCGGCCTTCAGCACGGCCGGCTTGTTCGAGGCGTTCATGCCCAGGTGAATCTCTTCCGTGTCGATTACCTTCAACGCGTCCACCAGGAACCCGGGGTTGAACCCGATGCTCACCTCGTCGCCGTCGTACTGGATGGGGCAGGTGACCTCGGCCTCGCCGCTCTCGGGCGCCCGGCTGGCCAGGGTGAGTTCCTGGCCCTTGAACGTCAGGCGGATGCCCTTGGACTCTTCATTCGTCAGCAGCGCCGCCTGGCGGACGCGGTGCTCGAACTGCGACGTGTTCACCGCCGCCGTGAACGCCACGTCCTTGGGGATCACGTCGGCGTACTTGGGGAACGTGCCCTGCACCAGCGCGCTCACCAGCACCGCCCGCGGCGTGCGGATCAGCACCTGGTTCTCGCCGACTTTCACGTCCAGCCCGCCCTCGCTGTCGGCGGCGGCTCGCTGGATCAGCGACATCAGCTTGCCCGGCACGATCGCACGGACGTCCGCGGCGGCCTTGCCCATCAGCGGGCCCTTCGCCTGCGCCAACCGGTGCCCGTCGGTCGCCACCAACTGCAGCTTCTTGCCCGTGGCCTCCCACTGAACGCCGGAAATCGCGTAATGGCTGTGCGCCTTGGCCGTCGCGAACAGCGTGCGGTTGATCATCACCGTCAACACGCCCGCGTCGACCTGGAAGTCCGGCTCGGCCGTGAAGTCCGCCACCTCGGGGTATTCGCCCGGGTCGTAGCCGTAGATCTTGAAATGGCTGCCCGCGCCGCGGACGTGAACGGCTTCTTTTTCCGTCTCGATCGTGAGGGTTTCCTCGTCGGTGGACTCGCGGACGATGCCGTTGAGCCGGTCGGCCGGCAGAAGGGCCTCGCCCTCCTGCTCGATCTGAACGGCCGTCACCTGGCAGCGGACGCTCGTCTCCAGGTCCGTCGCCAGCAGCGTCAGGATCTTGCCCTTGGCCACCAGTTTGACGCACTGGAGCACCGGCTTGGGCGACCGCGCGGCCACAATGCTACCGGCCAGATTCAATGCTTCCTGCAATGCCGCTGTCTGGGCAACTACTTTCATGGCTTCACCTTCCTCGCGAACTCACACGGACTTGTCCCAGTCGTAGGGCCGTTATACGCACCCCCCCGCCCCGACGCAAGAGGCAAGACAAAAACTTCCGTCCCCTGTAAGAAGGGATAGCCGCGAACCACGCGAACAAGACGAACAACGGAAGGATAGGGCGGAGGAAAGACCGGATTCGGCCGACAGGCGTTCCCCCGGTCTCCAATCCGTTTCTCCGTCTCTTCCATTTGTCTTGTTTGTCTTGTTCGTCTTGTTCGCGTAGTTCGCGGCCTTCCCTTCCCCCCCTCTCCCTTGCCCGGCCGGGGCGTTCAGGCGTATGATGCCGCTCGGCCCACGGAGTTGCCCCTATGCCCAACGATACCGCCGTCGACCGCCTGGAATGTTCCCGCCCGGACCCCCGTCGGGACGCCGAGGCCATCTACGACCTGACCGGCCGGGCCTTCGCCCCACAGGGCTACTGGGGCTGGACCGAGTTCTGCCGCACCCGCTACTTCCACCGCAACACCTACGACTGGTCGGCCAGCACGATCGGAAGGCTCGACGGGAAGCTCGTCACCCACTGGGGCATCTGGGGCTATACGATGCGGATCGGGCGGGCGAAGGTCCGCCTCGCCGGCGTCGGCGCCGTCGCCACCGACGAAACCATGAAGAAGCAGGGCCTCATGACCTGCACCGGCCACCTCGCCGTCCAGGTCCGCCGGCTACGACGTGTCCATTCTCTTCGGCCGCGAGAATTTCTACGAACTCTTCGGCTACGTGCCCGCCTGGCCGAACCTGGTTTACACCGTGTCCGTCCCTCGCCTGCCCGTCGACCCGCCCGCCGGGCGCGTCCGGCAGTTCCATGGTTCCACCCGCCCGGACCTGGCCGACGCGTACAACCGCCACAACGCCACCCGCACCGGCACGGCCGTCCGCCCGACAGTGACGGCGCCCTGGACGGCCGGACGAGTGGGTTTGCTCTGGACAGACGCTCGCGGGGCGGCCGAGGGCTACGTCGTCATCGAGGGCGGCGGCGACGCGATCAACGTCGTCGACTTCGCCGGCCAGGCCGAGCAGGTTCTCCGCGTCGTCGCCCGGCACGCCCGCGCCGGCGGGGTCAAGGAGGTCCGCTTCCCCGAACTGCACGCCGCCGACCCCCTGGCCGGCCGTCTCCGCCGCCACTTCTGCCGCGAAACCTTCACCTGGTCCCGCAGCGGCGGGGCAATGGCCCTGTGCCTCAACCTGCACTCCACGCTGACCAAGATGGCCGGCGAACTGGCCCACCGCCTCCGCCGCAGCGACCTGGCCGGCTGGCGGGGCCAGCTCCTCATCGCAGGCCCGCGCGAACAGGTCATGCTCCGCATCGCGAGCGGCAAAGTTTCGGCCCACCCGGCCGTCGGATCGGCCCCCAACGCCATCCGCGGCGGCCACGAGATCGTCCAGTTGCTGCTCGGCGTCGCCGACCCCGACGAAATCGTCTCCGCCGCCTCCCTCCGCCTCTCCGGCCAGGCCCACCGCCTACTGGGCACGCTCTTCCCCAACCAGCACTGCCGCCTGGGCGCGTGGGACCGATTCTGAACAGATAGTAGCCAGTAGCCCGTAGCCGGTAGCCCGTTACCAGAATACAGCCGCTGCCTCCCCCACCGGCTACTGGCTACCGGCTACTGGCTACCACGACCAGGTCCGCCTGGTCGTAGTGAACGCACTCGAGCGTCAGCCCGTCGGGCGGGGCGGTCGGGCCGGCGTTGGTGCGGTCGGCGGTGGAGAGGACCAGGTCGATCTGGGAGGCGTCCCAATGGCCCCGGCCGATCTCGATGAGAGTGCCCACGATGTTGCGAACCATGTTGTAGAGGAAGCCGTCGCCCTGCACCGTCACCACGACCTCCCCGTCCTGTTGAAACACCTCGCAGCGGAAGATGGTGCGGACGGTGTTCTCCCGCCCGTCGGTGGAACTGGCGAAGCCGGCGAAGTCGTGCGAGCCGATCAGCCGCCTCCCCGCGAGGGCCATCGCCTCGGCGTCCAACGGGCGCCAGTAGTGGTACACCAGCCCGGCCAGCCGCACCGGGCGGGCCGGGGCCACGTAGATCCGATAGCGATACGTCTTGCCCACCGCCGACCGCGACGCGTGAAACGCCTCGGGCGCCTCCACCGCCGACCGCACGGCGATGTCCCGCGGCAGCCGCGAGTTCATCGCCCGCCGAAGCCCGGTCAGCGGCACGGCGAAGTTGGTGGTCGCCGCAGCCCCGACAGCGGCACGGCGAAGTTGGTCGTGTAGAAGTTAGCCACCTGTCCCTCGGCGTGAACCCCCGCGTCGGTGCGCCCGGCCCCGAAGACGATCACCGGGTGCCGCACCACGTTCGTGGCGGCCTTCTCGATCTGCTCCTGAACCGTGTCGAACCCCTGCGCCTGCCTCTGCCAACCATGATACCCCGCGCCGTTATACGCGATCACCAGCTTGATATTCTTTCTCGCGGGCAGGTCGTTCATGGCACGAAAATAGGGACAGTCACCATTTTCCGCGACAGAAAATAGGTGACTGTCCCTATTTTCGCGGCTCCTGGCTACAGCAGCTCCGCGATCTGCACCGCGTTCAGGGCGGCGCCTTTGAGGAGCTGATCGCCGCTGACCCAGAAGCAGAGGCCGTTATCCAGCGCGCAGTCCTTCCGGATGCGGCCGACGGCGCAGTTGTATTTGTCTG
>JAPLNA010000103.1:28500-35414 GCA_026693065.1 Planctomycetota bacterium | reverse complement strand
CTGAGCCCGTATGTTCAGCAGCCCTCTCGCAAGAGCAACGAGGCCGGGCAGGACCTTATCTGGAGCCTGATCAACAGCGATGAATTCCTATACCGACATTGAGCGGGCCCTCTCGCGTCGCGAGGTTCTCACCCGCGGGCTCACCTGGGCGGGCGCCCTGGCCGGGGCGGCTGTGCTCCCGTCGTGGGCGCGGGCCCTCACCCGCCCAGCCTCCGCGCCGGCGACCGGGCCGGGGGGAAAAGCCAAGTCCGTCATTCAGATCTGGCTCTGGGGCGGGCCCTGCCATCTGGACACCTGGGACCCCAAGCCCGAAGCCGGTCGCGACTACTGCGGCCCGTTCGACAAGCCCATCCCCACCAACGTCCCGGGCATCCAGATCGGCCAGATGCTGCCCCTCCTGGCCAAACAGGCCGACAAGTATTCCATCATCCGCAGCATGACCCACGGGGTGAACGGCCACGAGACGGCCTCCTATTACGTGCAGACCGGGCGAAAGCCCGGCGCGGGCATCGTCTTCCCCTCCGTCGGGGCGGTCGTGTCGTACTTCAAGGGCTACGACGCCGGCTACAAGGGCCTCGTGCCCCCCTATATCGTCCTGACCGAGTTGCAGGGGCGGTTCTCCGATCTGAGATGGATTGGAGGTTGATGGTCGCGGGCCTGATCAAGGCCTTCTGGCAGCTGTCCACTCCGTACGGGCTGTTCCTGATCAGCGTCGGGGTGTCGGTGGGGATCCTGGGCGGCGCCCTGCCCGGCGACGAGCAATTGGCCGCCGCCGCCCAGGCGAGGGAGCAGGCCTACGACTTGATCCTGGGCGACGCCGGGAAGGTTTTTGACCTGGCCCAGGAAAAGGACGACATGCGGGAGCGCTACGGGCGAAACACCTTCGGGCAGTCCTGCCTGATGGCCCGGCGGCTGGTCGAGAAGGGCGTGCCCTACGTCACCATCAACTACAAAGGCTGGGACACCCACAAGGACCACTTCCCCGCCATGCGGCGGATGCTGCCCGAGATGGACAAGGCCATGTCCGTCCTGCTGACGGACCTGTCCGACCGCGGGTTGCTCGAGACCACGATCGTCTGGTGGAGCGGGGAGTTCGGGCGGACGCCCAAGGTGCAGTGGGAGGCCCCCTGGAACGGCGGGCGGAACCACTTCGGGGCGGTCTTCTCCGCCGTCGTCGCCGGCGGGGGCTTCCAGGGCGGACGCGTCGTCGGAGCCTCCGACGCCACCGGCGAGAAAGTCGCCAGCCGTCCGGTGTACCCCGCCGACCTCATCGAGAGCATGTACCAGCTCCTGGGCATCGACCCGGGGGCCACTCTCCCGGGCCCGGGCGGGCGCGCCATCCGCGTCCTACCCACCCCCGCCGAAAGCGGCAGCACCGCCGGCCCGCTGAAGGAGCTCATGTGAACCTCCGGCACGGACGACTGACGGCGGTGGTGGTGCTGGCGATCGCCGTGGCGGCGACGGCGCAGCAGCAGGGGCCTCCGCCGCAGATCGGCTACGTCTACCCCGCCGGCGGGCAGGCCGGCTCGGAACTGCTCGTCACCGTCGGCGGACGAAACCTCGCCGAGGCCTCCGGCGCCCGGTTCTGGGGCGAGGGGCTCCGGGCCGTCGTACACGAACAGATCCAACTGCCCAACGGCAAGGACGTCCAGACCCTGCGGGATGAGCTCAAGGAGCTCCAGGCCCGTGGCGGCCGGCCCGGGCGGGCCGGGGCCTCCAAACCCGCCACCCGTCCCACGCTCCGCCGGCCCCTGACGCCCGAAGACCTCAAACGCCTGGACGAGATCCGCACGCTGCTCATGCTCGTCCAGAAGCGGCGGACCAACCCCGCCCTGGCCGAGTCGCTCGTGCTCCGCGTCACGATCGACCCAATCGCCCGTCCGGGCCGGCACGAAATCCGCCTGGAAACCCCCGGCGGGCTGTCCAACCCGCTGGCGTTCTTCGTCCAGGCGCTGGGCGAATACCGCGAAACCGAATCCGAACTCATCACCGACCGCACCGAGTCCGGCGTGACGTTACCCGTCGTGATCAACGGGCAGATCATGCCCGGGGACGTCGACCGATTCCAGTTCGCCGCCCGCAAGGGCCAGCGGCTGGTGCTCTCGGCGGCCGCCCGCGAACTGGTGCCCTACATCTCCGACGCCGTCCCGGGCTGGTTCCAGGCCGTCATCGCACTGTACGACTCGACGGGCAAGGAACTGGCCTACGCCGACCACTACGGCTTCCGGGCCGACCCGGTCCTCCTGTGCGAGATCCCCGCCGACGGGCAGTACGTCGTCGAGAGCCGCGACAGCCTCTACCGCGGGCGCGAGGACTTCGTCTACCGGCTGGCCGTCGGCGAGCTGCCCTTCATCCCCATCCATTTCCCGCTGGGCGGACAGGCCGGTGCAAAAACCCCCGTCGCCCTGACCGGCTGGAACCTCCCCTCGGCCAGCCTGGCCGCCGAGTTCCTTACCCCCGGTGTTCATCCGCTCTCCGTCGGGCAGGGCCAGGGCGTTTCCAACGCCGTGCCCTTTGCCGCCGACGCCCTGGCCGACGGCATGGAGAAAGAACCCAACGACACGGTCGCCACCGCCCAGCCGATCACGCTGCCGATCATCATTAACGGGCACATCGACCGGCCGGGGGATGTGGACGTCTTCCGCTTCGAGGGCCGGGCCGGCCAGGCGATCATCGCCGAGGTCACTGCCCGCCGGCTGGATTCGCCGCTGGATTCCGTGCTCCGGCTCACGGATTCCGCCGGCAAGCAACTGGCCTTCAACGACGACCAGCCCGACCCGGCCGCCGCCCTCCAGACCCACCACGCCGACTCGCTCCTGACGGCGGCCCTGCCCGCCGACGGAACGTACTATCTGCACCTGGGCGACGCCCAGCACAAGGGCGGGGGCGAGTACGCCTACCGGCTTCGCGTGAGCGGCCCGCGGCCGGACTTCGCCCTCCGCGTCACGCCCTCGAGCCTCATCGTCCGCCGCGGGGGCAGCGTCCCGCTGACGGTGAACGTCCTGCGGCATGACGGATTCGCCGGCGAGATCGCCCTGGCCCTGAAGGATCCCCCCGCGGGCTTCACGCTCAACGGCGCTAAACTGCCCGCCGGGCAGGACTCCGTCCGCGTGACCCTCTCGGGGCCGCCCTGGCCCCACGACGAGCCCGTCCCCCTGCACCTCGAAGGCCGCGCCCTCATCGCGGGCCAGCCCGTCGTCCGCCCCGCCGTCCCCGCCGACGACCTGCAGCAGGCCTTCAGCTACCGCCACCTCGTTCCCGCCGGCGAGCTGACCGCCTCCGTCGTCGGCCGCGGGCGCGCCTGGGCCAACGTCCGCCTCCTCTCACCCATGCCCGTCAAGCTTCCCCTGGGCGGCACGGCCAAAGTCCGGGCCGGCATCCCTCTTGCGATCCCCCAGGGCACGATCCACCTGGAACTCGCCGACCCGCCCGAAGGCATCTCGATCGCGAGCGTTTCACCGGCCCCGAACAACACCTGCGAAATCCTCTTCTCCGCCGACGCCAAAAAGGTCAAACCCGGCCTCACCGGCAACCTGATCGTCAACATTCTCCTGGAGCGCAACGCCCCCGCCTCCCAAAGCCGCCCCGCCGCCGCCCGCCGCCTCCCCGCCGGCACCCTCCCGGCCATCCCGTTCAAGATCATAGCGGCGGGGATTCCGTGAGTCGTTGGGACGTTTTCTTTTCGTTTTGAGAACCGGGCATTGACAAAGGACGTCCAGACGTCTATTGTGTCAGCATGAGCGAACAACTGACGCGATATGCCCCTGGGCGGGTTCGGGATGCGATCTTTCAAGTTCTCTCGACCAGCGCGAAGGCGCTCACGGCCAAGGAAATCGGAGAACGGGTTTGTCAGCTTATAGGGCCGACGCAGGCTTCCTCTGTCCGGTCGTATCTGCGGTTGAACACCCCGGACATCTTCCTGCGAGAATCCAGGGGGACCTACAACGTCCGCGGGCGGGAGGATGAGGAGGGGTCGGCGGCCCCCAGTCCCAAGGAGCCATGGCAGGAGCCTTTCGTTTCTGGAGCGGCCACTCTCCACCACGCCGATTGCTTCGAGTGGATTCGTCAACGCGAGCCCCGCAGCATTCACGCCGTGGTTACGGACCCGCCCTACGGGCTCCACGAGTATACGCCCGAGCAGCAGGCGAAGCTTCGAAATGGGCGCGGCGGGGTATGGAGGATGCCTCCCGCGTTCGACGGGCACGTGCGATCGCCCCTGCCGCGGTTCACGACGCTGACGGCCGTGCAACTGGAGGAGATTCGATCGTTCTTCTTTGTCTGGGCCAAGGCCTTGTTGCCATGCCTCGTGCCCGGGGCCCATGTGATCGTCGCGTCGAATCCTCTCTTGTCGTACATTGTCTCGGGTGCTCTGGCCGACGCGGGGCTCGAACGCCGCGGAGAGATCATCCGTTTGACGATGACCATGCGGGGAGGCGATCGGCCCAAGGCCGCCCACGAGGAATTCGCCGACGTGAGCGTGATGCCCCGCTCCATGTGGGAGCCGTGGGTGGTCTATCGCAATCCGATCGAAGGGCGCGCCCAGGACAACCTGAGGCGGTGGGGGACCGGCGGATTCCGTCGGCCGGCGGAAGACAAGCCGTTTGGCGACGTGATCGTTTCCGGCCCGACTCGTAAGCAGGAACGCCAGTTGGCGGCTCATCCGAGCCTGAAGCCTCAGGCCTTCCTCCGCCAGATCGTCCGTGCGGTACTGCCTTTGGGCAAAGGGGTGATTCTGGACCCCTTCGCCGGGGCCGGTTCCACTCTAGCTGCCTGCCAGGCTGTTGGGTACGAGAGCATCGGCATCGAGATCGACCGGCACTATTTCGACCTGGCCCGCAAGGCCATCCCCCGCCTGGCCGGGTTCAGTTCCAACAACGGCCCTAGAGCCTGTAAATCCACCCCTGCCTGAGTTTCTTGATGCCATCTTTGTGCAGCGTGGCGGTCCGTGTCCCCAACTCCCCGCGCGGGTTCTTCCGGAAATCGCCGGCCTCTACCTTGGCCAGGTAAACCTCCGTGAACGCCATCGGCTGTCGGTTTCGGGCCGGCTCGGTTTCCGTGTCCAGATCGTAGACAAAGACACACATCCATTGGTCCCGGGCGCCGTGCAGATCGACGGCCCCTCCGGCCTTGCGGGTCGTCTTGATCTCAACCCCCTCCGTTCCGGCCTTGATGGAGTCGCTGGGATAAACGCCCTGGACCACCAGGTCGGGATGTCCGTTGAAATACCGGTTCTCCGTCAAAACACGCGAATGATTGGCCAGACTGGCTGTCAACATGTCCGAGATGACGCCCGACATGATGGCCGGGCGAAGCATATCATCCAATCGTTTCAATCCCTTCCCGGCGAGCATGGTATTGACGTCGAAGAAGAAGTCGTACACGTCCTGCATCGCAATCTGGAAGTCCTGGGTTCGCAGTTCGTACGGCAACTGTATCGCCGGGTTAAACTTGGCCAGATCGATTGTGTTTCGGGCCGTAGCCATGTCTTTGGTCGCCGATCCTTGCTGAACTGGACGATGCCGCCGGAGAGTAGCCGCCAATAGCCTTTCTTGTCAACGGGCAAATCGGATGCGTAGGGTTGCGTCGGAACTTGTCTCTCCGACGAACCTTGCCTATGATGTGACGTGAACATCGCGATACCGAAAGAGACGTTTCCTGGCGAGAAACGAGTGGCGGCGGTGCCGGCGGTCGTGCCGGGCCTGAAGAAGGCCGGGCTGGAAGTGTTTGTGGAAAAGGGGGCTGGGCAGGCGGCGGGGTTTCCGGATGACGAGTATGGCGCCAAGGGGGCTACGATTGTCGCCGACCGGGCGGAGCTGTTTCGCTCGGCCGAGGTCGTGCTGTGTGTGCGGGCGGTGGGGGAGGCGGGGCTTCTGAGGCCCGGGCTGGTGGTGATCGGGCTGGCCGATCCGCTGGCGGGGGCGAAGGCCGCCGCGGAACTGGCCAGGACGGGCGCGACGCTGTTGGCGATGGAACTCATGCCGCGGATTACGCGGGCGCAGTCGATGGACGCGCTGTCCAGCCAGGCGACGGTGGCCGGGTACAAGGCCGTGCTGATGGCGGCGGATGCCTTGCCGCGGATGTTCCCCATGCTGATGACGGCGGCCGGAACGATCTCGCCGGCCCACGTGTTCGTGATCGGGGCCGGCGTGGCGGGCTTGCAGGCCATCGCGACGGCCAAGCGGCTGGGCGCGGTGGTGGAGGCCTACGACGTTCGCCCGGCCGTCAAGGAACAGGTCCAGAGCGTGGGGGGCAAGTTCGTAGAGTTGCCCCTGGAGACCGCCGGGGCCGAGGCCGCCGGCGGATACGCCAAGGCCATGGACGAAGATTTCTACCGCCGCCAGCGCGAGCTGCTGGGCCAGGTCGTCGCCCGCAGCGACGTGGTGATTACGACCGCCGCCGTGCCGGGCAAAAAAGCCCCGGTGCTGGTGACGGGCGAGATGGTCAAGGCGATGGCCCCCGGGTCGATCGTGGTGGACCTGGCGGCCGAGCAGGGCGGTAACTGCGACGCGACGCGGTTGGGCGAGAACGTTGCCGTCGGCGCCGCGACGGTGATGGGCCCGGCCAACGTGCCTTCCCTCGTGCCCTACCACGCCAGCCAGATGTATGCCCGCAACATCACGACGTTCCTGCTCCATCTCGTCAAGGACGCCCGCGTGCAGATCGACCCCGCCGACGAGATCACCCGCGAAACGCTGGTCGCCCGGGATGGGCAGGTCGTACACCCCCGCGTCCTGGAGGCCCTCAAGGATGTTCGGTGAAAGACGGATGAACGGACTGCCGTTTGGGTGCCATGCTTCTACGCGCAGCGGAGAAGCATGCCAGGGGGCGCCCGTGGAGCATGCTTCTCCGCTGCGCGTAGAAGCATGGCACCCGGGGAGAAACCCGGCCGGAAAAGCCGGAGGCTGAGGCGAATG
>JAPLNA010000103.1:0-28492 GCA_026693065.1 Planctomycetota bacterium | reverse complement strand
CATCGAGTCTGACATTTTCGTGTTCCTGTTGGCGACCTTTCTCGGGCTGGAGGTGATCCTTCGGGTCTCGCGGCTGCTGCACACCCCGCTGATGTCGCTGACGAACGCCATTTCGGCCATCTCGGTGGTCGGGGCGATCGTCATCGCCGGGCAGCACTACGAGCCCGGCACGCCGTATGCGGACCTGGCCAAGTGGCTGGGGGTGGCGGCGGTGGCGCTGGCGTTCTCCAACGTCGTCGGCGGGTACTGGCCGTGACATCCACCGTCGAGACGCCGTGGTTCGTCCAGGCGACGTACATTGTGGCCGCGGCGTGCTTCATCATGGCCCTCAAGCTGCTCAACTCGCCCAAGACCGCCCGCCACGGCGTCTGGATCGGCGAGTTCGGCATGCTGCTGGCCATCGTGGGCACGCTGGTCAGCCACCAGATCCTCGACTACACGTGGATCCTGATCGCCTTCGGCTTCGGGGCCGCCATCGGCGTACCGCTGGCGGTCTTCATGCCCATGACGGCCGTCCCGCAGCGAACGGCCCTCTCGCACGCGTTCGGCTCGATCGCGGCGGCGATGGTGGGCACGGCCCATTACCTCACCAATTACTCCAAGCTCGCCGGCCCGGACGGGCGGTTCGAGATGGCCGCCCTCGTCATGGAAATGCTCCTGGGCTTTCTGACCTTCACGGGCAGCATGATGGCCTTCGGCAAGCTGCAGGAGCTCCTGCCCGGCCGCCCCATGACGTTCCGCTTCCAGAACGTGGTCAACCTGGCGGTTCTCGCCGCCGCGGCCGGCATCGGCGTGGTGCTGGTGTTCTCGCCGGGGCTGCTCTGGCTGTTTCCGATCTTCGTCGCGCTGGCGCTGCTGTTCGGCGTGATGCTGCTCATGCCCATCGGCGGGGCGGACATGCCCACCGTGATCGCCCTGCTGAACTCCTACGCGGGGCTTTCGGCGGCCCTGATGGGCTTCGTGCTCCACAACAAGATGCTCATCGTCGCCGGCGCCCTGGACGGATCGAGCGGGCTGATCCTCTCGCTCATCATGTGCCGGGCGATGAACCGCTCGTTCACCAACGTGCTGTTCGGGGCCTTCGGCAAGGTCGCCGCCTCCGCCGCCGGCGACGACGTTTATGCCGGCAAGATCAAGTCCGCCACCGCCCAGGACGTGGCCATGCTGCTCGACAACGCCGCCCGCGTCGTGATCGTGCCGGGTTACGGCATGGCCGTCTCGCAGTGCCAGCACGCCGTCCGCGACCTGTTCAACCTGCTCACCCAGAAGGGCGTCGACGTCGAGTTCGGCATTCATCCCGTCGCCGGGCGCATGCCCGGGCACATGAACGTCCTGCTGGCCGAGGCCGACATCCCCTACGACCACCTCATTGAAATGGACGCCATCAACCCGACCTTCCCCGACACGGACGTGGTGATCGTGCTGGGCGCCAACGACGTGGTGAACCCGCTGGCCCGGACTGACCCCGCCAGCCCGATCGCGGGCATGCCGATCCTGGACGTCGACAAGGCCAAGACCGTCGTGGTAATCAAGCGGTCGCTGAGCCCCGGGTTCGCGGGTATCCCCAACCCGCTCTTCGCCAACGACAACACGCTGATGGATTTCGCCGACGGCAAGAAGGCGATCGTGGACATCCTGTCGGCGATGAAGGCCTCTTGACGCGCCCGTGGGCCCGGGGGGACAATGCCAGGCATATCTGGATAGGGCACGTCATGAACACACGGCATGAACATCGCGAATGCACCGGCGCGGGCCGGGGCTGGACGTGGGCGTTCTTGGTTCTCCTGGCGGCGGCCGTCGCGCCGTCGCGGGCGGCCGACAACGCCGGGGCGCGGGCCTACATGGACGGGCTCGACGCCCTCACCGCCGCCAAGTGGGCCGACGCCGAGGCCGCCTTCTCCAAGGCCGTCGACGCCGACGAGGACAACGCCGACTACCTCACCGCTCGCGGGGTCGCCCGCGCCCTGGGGCAGAAGGCCCCCGCCGCCGTCAAGGATCTGCAGCGGTCTCTGCGGATGCGGGACGACTGGGAGACCAAGCTGTGGCTGTGTGCGGCCCTCTACATGACCGGCGACGCCGAGGCCGGTTCCCAATACATTACGCACGGGCCCCGCGGGCAGCAGCCCACCAAAGCCGACCTCGACTACAGCAGCTTCGTCTACAATGTGGGCCTGGGCTGCTGGCAGGCCCGTGATGGCGGGCAGACCAAGGTCATGATCGACGGCAAGATCGTCGAGATGTCTTTGATCGAAGCCAGGCAGCGGCGGTTCCCGCGGGCCGCGGCGATGTTCGTCTCCCGCCGCCAGACCGAGGCCTCCCCCCAACTGGCCGGGGACCTCCTGGCCCGGGTCAAAACAAATATCCAGGGCAAGCGATACGCCTCCGCCGTCAAGGACCTGGACTCTCTCCTGACGGCCTCGCCCGAGGACGACAACCTGCTGCTCCTCCGCGCCGAGTGCCTGCTGGCCCTGGGCGACTACAGCGGCAGCCGGTGGGAGTATACCCGCGTCCTGACCAACCAGCCGACGTTGGCAGCCGGGTACGCCGGGCGGACGCAGGCGGCGGCCCACATGGTCGCCCCCTCGCCGGCCGACCCCGCCGACGCCCTGGCCCAACTGGAGAAAGCCGTTCGCGCCGGCCAGGCCGAGCTGCGCCTGGCGGAACTGGCCCTGGCCGTCCACCAAGCCGTCAATGCCCGCCGCCTGCGGTACGACGAGATCTACCAGGACCGCCTCCGCGTGCTGGACGCGGCGCTCCGAGCCGATGGGAAGAACCCCGATCGCCTCGCCGACCTGGCCGAGTTCCTCTTCGACGAGTCCAACCCGCCCTTCGAGCAGGTCGAGCCGCGGAGTTGGCCGGTGTATTACCGCTACGTGCCCCAGGGCGTGCCCAAGTTTGGGCGGACGGGGGAGATTCTGCCCGCCCCGCCGGCGACGCGGACGGCCCGCGAGGTCGCCCGCGCCCGGGCCCTGGCCGACGAGGCCCTGAAGGCCAACCCCGAGCACGTCCGCTCGATGGGCATCAAGGGCACGATCCTCAACTTCCACGGCGAGCATGGGCAGGCCCTGGAGATCCTGGACAAGGCCGTCGCCCTCAAGCCCAATGACTTCAAGCTGCTGCGTGAGCGGTCGGTGGCCGAGCAGGGCATCGCCCGGGCGGACGCCCTGGCCGCCGCGGCCCTGCGTTCGCCCAAGATCACCACCACCGACAACGGCAACGGGACGACCACGACGACGACGGTGTACCCCAGCGCCGCCGACCTGGCCCGGGCCGACGCCCTGGACCGCGAGGCCAAGATTGCCCACGAGAAGGCCGTCGCCGACATGGCGCAGGTCATGAAGCTCACCGCGGGCACGGCGATGGGGGCGTACTACCAGGGCCTGACCGACTACGCCTACCACAATCTCCCGCAGGCGCAGGCCGACTTCCAGCAGGCCGTCAAACTCGACCCCAAGCTCCGCGACGCGTGGGAGCAACTGGCCAAGGTCAACCAGGAATTGAACCTGCCGGAGGAATGGGCCGCTGCCCGCGAGGGTCAGTTGCAGTTCATCCAGACGACGGCGGGGCCCTGGCTGACGGTCGCCCGCGGGCGCATGGCCAAGACGCAGTACAAGGGCGCCCGCTCGGCCCTGGCGGCCGCCCGTCGGGCCGACGCCGCCGACTCCCGCGCCAACGTCTATGAGGCCCTCGTCGACGCCGCGAACGACAAGACCGATGAGGCCCTCGTGCGCTTCCACGTCGCCCTGGCCCTGGAGAACGCCCGCAACCAACTTCACGGTCGGTCCCTCGCCGCTCCCCGGCCCGACGCCTTGCCGCCCGAGCCGCAGGATATCGCCCTGACGCTGGCCCTGCGAAACAACGTCGGCGCCCTGCTGTTCGGACAGGGCCGAACCCAGCCGGCCGTCGCCCTGTTCCAGGCCAACGTGGACTTCCTTTCCTCCCTGCCGCCCGAGGCGATGGCCACCCCCGTTCCGCTGGCGGCCTTGCCCGGCGCCGCCGACGTCCCGGCCAACGCGCCCACCGAGACCTACGCCACGCTGAAGATCCGCTCCCAGGCCGGCATCGACTTCGCCCAGTGGGTCGCCCGCTACAACGACCCCAAGGACCAGGCCTTTGCCGCCGAGACCTTCAAGCGGCTGGTGTGCGAGGCCGGCGCGGGGGTTTCCAACCCGGTGAACCTGCAGGCGGTGGTGTCGCTGGGCCTGGCGGAACTGGAGGTCAGCAAGGGCAACAACGCCCGCGCCCTCGAGTTGCTCCGGAACGAGGGGGCGACTCCGCAGCCGCTCTGGCAGGAGATGCGAAAGACCGAGGCCGCCGCCCGAGGCGCCACCCAGCGACAGGACGCCCGCGACTACCAGAAGGAGCAGGATCGGCGATCGAGCCTGTCCGCGGCCGACGCCCAGCGGGAACGCCTGGAAGCGCAGAAGAAACAGTTCCAGGATCTTCGCCAGAACACGCTCGAGAGCCTCAACCGTCCGGACGTCTCCGACCGGGAGAAGCAGGTTCTGCAAGGTTCCCTCGCCCAGTACGACCGGGTGATCCGGGACATCGATCGGAAACTCGCCCAGTTGGGCGCGGGCGGGAAGTGACCCCCGGCTGTGCGCTGGAAACCCCCGCGCGGCGGGGCTAGGATGGCCTCACGATGGCCATGTTGTGGATCGCGTTCATTGGCGGGGCGTCGGCTTTCGCGCATTGCGTGGGCATGTGCGGGCCCTTCGCGTTGCACCTGTCGCGTGGGCCCACCCGCCCGGCCGTCCTGGCTAACCAACTCCTCTGGCACGCGGGACGAATCACCACGTATGTTTTCCTGGGCGCCCTGGCCGGCGGGCTGGGCAAGGCGATCCTCCGCGTGCTGTCAGTGTCGTGGGCGCCCAAGGCCCTGGCCTTCTCGGCCGGCGGGGTGATGATCCTCACCGGCCTGGCCCTGTTGGGGCTGCGGCCTCGCTTTCGTGCGGCGAGGGGGGAACAACCCGCCGGCGGCGGGCTGATCGCGGGGCTGTTCGGGCCACTGATGGGCCCGCCCCGCCCGGCGGGGGCGCTGGCCCTCGGGCTGGCCACCGGCTTCCTGCCCTGCCCGATCGTGCTGGCGGGCCTGGCGATGGCCGTCCAGACCGGCTCGGTCCCGGGCGGCATGGCCCTGATGGCCGCCATGGGCGCGGGCACGCTCTGGTCGGTCCTGCTGCTGGGCCTGGCCGGCCAGGCCGTCACCGCCGGCCTGCGACGCTGGGGCGCCCCCCTGGCCGGCGCGATCATCCTCCTCATGGGCGTCGTGACCGTCCTTCGCGGCACGGAGGCCTTCCATCACCTCCTGGGCTGCCCGACTCCCGCCAAGACCGCCCCGGCCCCGTGCTGCTGCGGCCAACCCGAATCGGCGCCCGTGGTGCGAGGGAACGATCATGATTGAGCCACAAAGGGCCCGGCGCGGCCTCGAACCTTCGGTTCTCGGCCGCAACCAAAGGAGCCCGTACCCAGTAACCGGCAGCCAAGGGGGAACGGGATCCACTCCCAAAGCACGGCATTGCAAACGTCTCGCACGCGGTGGCCGCTCGCGGGGGACCCGGCGGCGGTTCCCCCGCACCCCCTTCCCCGGCCCACACACGCCCGAACAACAACACCCCCGATCTGCCCACGACTTCCCCTTCCGGTTCCCTTGGGGGTGTGTGGGCCGGGAAGAGGGGTTTGGGGAGAGCGTCCGCACGCTCTCCCCATGTTTCTGGTTGGTGGGGTCGCGGCCTGAAAACCTGTACGAAAAATCGCGAATCTGGACATTAGTGGTTCAAAGAAGACAAAGGCATGGAAGAGGCAAAGACCGGGCAAAGCAACCGGCGGGCCTGGGGGTTCTGTTTCTTTCCCGTCTCTTTTCGCCTTTGTGTTCTTTGTGCCCTTTGTGGCTGATTCTTCCGCCCTCTCTTGCCCTCCCGTCCGCCAAGGCGCACAGGCCATGAGACGTTACTCCTGCGTTCACTGCGGCCTGCCCGTGAGGGGCGTCGAGGGGCTCGACCCCGAGGCGGTGTACTGCTGCTATGGCTGCCGGCTGGCCGCACGCATCGTCGGCGGGCGTGAAGGCAGCGGCCACGCCTGGACGCTCCTGCGGCTGGGCGTCGGGGCGTTCCTGGCCATGAACGTCATGATGATCTCCCTGCTGCTCTACACTCACTCGCCCGAGAAGCAGGCGGTGCCGTTCTTTCGTTGGGCGATGCTCGCCCTGGCAACTCCCGCGATGGCGATTCTGGGCTATCCGTTCCTGACCGGAGCCTGGCAGGAACTTCGCCGCCGCCGGTTGAGCCTGGACGCCTTGATCGCCGTGGGTTCCTTCGCCGCCTTCGCCGTCAGTGCCGTCAACACCGCCCGGGGCGTCGGGCACGTCTACTACGACACCGCCACCATGCTGCCCCTGCTGGTAACATTCGGCAAGCTGCTCGAGGCCGCCGCCAAATCCCGCACGGGCCGGCTCGTGCACGGGCTGGAAACTCTCCTACCCGACCGGGCCACTCGGCTGGGCGAGGCCGGGCCGGAGGCGGTCTCCCTCGACGCCCTGCGGGCCGGCGACTTGCTCCGTGTGCTGCCGGGCCAGCGCCTGCCCGCCGACGGCGTGATCGTGGAGGGGGTGACGACGATCGAGTCAGCCGCCTTCACCGGCGAGAGCCGCCCGCGAGTCCACTCACCTGGGGATGCGGTTATTGCCGGCACGGTCAACGGCGAGGGCCCCCTCGTCGTCCGCGCCGCCGCCGTCGGGGCCGATCTGCTCCTGCGGCGGATCATCGACATGGTCGAGCAGGCCCGCACCGAACCCTCCCGCGCCGAGCGGATCGCCCATCGGGCGGCGGCCGTCTTCACGCCCGCGGTGCTCGCCCTGGCCGCCCTGTCCGCCGCGGCCTGGGGGTTCGCCGGCGACGCCCGGCAGGCGTGCTTCGTCGCCCTGTCGGTGCTGGTGGTCGCCTGCCCGTGCGCGATGGGCATCGCCGCGCCGCTGGCGACGGCGCTGGCCGTCGGGGCCGCCGCCCGACGCGGCGCCCTCGTCCGCGGCGGCGACCTGCTTGAACGCCTCGGGGGCCTGCCCACGATCTTCTTCGACAAGACCGGCCCCCTCACCGAAGGGGCCGCCCAAGTGACCGCCGTCGAAACCTTCGACCCATCCATCGACGATCGAGAGCTGCTGACGTGGCCGGCGGGTCTGGAATCCGCCAGCGGACACTCCCTGGCCCGGGCGATCCGGGCCGAAGCCGCCGCGCGCGGCCTGCCCGCCGGCAGCGTTCACGACGTGACCATCGCCCCCGGCGAGGGCCTGACGGGCACGGTAACAATCGCCGGCGAAAGCCGTCGCGTCTTCGCCGGCAGCGGGCGATACGTCGAATCGCTCGTCGCCGCTCCCCCGGCCGCGGGCGACCCACCGGCCCAGGCCACGCAGGTCTTCGTCGGTTGGGACGGCCTCCTTCGCGGGCGCGTTCTGCTGGCCGACGCCGTTCGCCCCGACGCCGCCCGGGCCGTCGAGCAACTCCAGCGCATGGGCGTCGAGTGCGTCCTGCTGACGGGGGATGAAGAACCCTGCGCCCGTGCGGTGGCCGACGCGGTGGGCATCGCCCGCGTACTGGCCCGCTGCCGCCCGGACGAGAAGATGCGTCACATCGCCTCGGCCGCCGGCGCCGGCGGCACGGTCGGCTTCGTCGGCGACGGTGTGAACGACGCTCCCGCATTGGCGGCCGCTGGGGTAGGCATCGCGCTAGGCGCCGGGAGCGACCTGGCCCGCCAGGCCGGCGGCGTCCTCCTGATCTCCAACGATCTGCTCCACGTCCCCTGGCTAATCTCCCTCAGCCGCCGCACCGGCCGCCTCATCCGCGGCAACCTCGCCTGGGCCTTCTTCTACAACGCCCTGGCCCTCGCCGCCGCCGCCGCGGGCGTCTTGCACCCGCTCCTGGCCGCCCTGGCCATGGTCGTTTCCAGCCTGACTGTCCTGGCCAATTCTCTGCGACTCGTCGGCGGCTCGTCAGGCCGGTAAGACTCCCATGGCCGGGTTCCGTTTCAGTTGGGTGCCGTGGTTCGCGGCGCAGCCGCAACCACGTCTTGGCCGTCGAACACAAGAGAACGTGGTTGCGGCTGCGCCGCGAACCACGGCACCCGGGACTGGGCCGGAATATGCCGCCATCACGTGGGCCGGGCGATCAGTTTCTCCCAGAGGAGGGAGGTTCTGACGAGCGGCAGTCCGCCGGCCGCCGACGTGGCGAGCATCTCCGGGGTCAGTGAAGAGCTGCCTGTCAGGCCGATCCACAGGATAGCGTGTCCGTCTCCGCCCAGAAGAACCGCACCGGGCGGGTCGCCCCATTCCAGCAGGGCCGATCCGAATCGATCATCACCCGTGGTGACGACGATCTGATCGACCACGGGGAGGTGAACCCTTCTCTTGGGCCAATTCAGAAAGCACAGAGCCCCGAGCAGCCGTCGCCAGAATCCCGGCCGGTATAGCTGGAAGACCTCGACTTCTCCTCGCACGCGAAGACCGCCAACCGTTTCGAGCGTCGCCAGCACCCGGACCAGCACCTCGCGCCATTGCTTGTCCCACTCTTCCGTGTCGTCTTCTTCCTGGAAGTCGGTGAAGCCCGCCTCCTTGAGGCAGGCGCACTCCGGCTGCGGCGCCGGCCAGAGGGCGAGAACCCGCTCACATCCAGGCAGATCCCGGACGTGGAAGTCGGCCGGAAGCACGTCCCAATCTATCTGACGGATCGCCGTGGCCATGTCTGCCCCCTGGTCCTCACGCCGCCCCGACCGTCTTGAAGATCTCCGCCGGCAGGTCGACGCCCATCTTGCGGCACTTGGCCAGGACGCGGCGGGGGGCGGCGTGGCAGAGCCATTCGCCACGTTCGCGCCCGTCGGGAGTTAAACCGAGGCGGCGGTACTCGAAGATGTCGGTCAGGATCACCGCGCCGTCCTTCACCCCGGTCAGCTCGGTGATGCCCGTGACCTTACGGGCGCCGTCGGGCAGCATCTCGTGCTGGACGATCAGGTCGATGGCCGAGACGATCTGCTTCTGGATCGCCCACAGCGGCAGCAGCAGTCCGCGAGACAGCGACATCATCTCCAGCCGGCTGACGGCGTCGAGGGCGCTGCTGGCGTGCAGGACGGCCAGGCAGCCCTCGTGCCCGCTGGTGATGGCCTGGAGCATGTCGACGGCCTCGTCCCCGCGGATCTCCCCGACGATGATACGCGTGGGCCGCATGCGGAGGGCGTTCTTGACCAACTGCGACATCGACACCGCCCCGCGGCCCTGGAGGTTGGCCTGGCGGCACTCGAGGCGGACGACGTGTTTCTGCTGGAACTGCAGCTCGGCGGTGTCCTCGATCACGATGACGCGTTCGCCCTCGGGGATGAACCGCCCGAAGATCCCCAGCGTGGTGGTCTTGCCCGTGCCGGTGGCGCCGGTGAAGAGGATATTCGCCCGGGCCTGGACTCCCGCGGCCAGCAGGGAGGCCATCGGTTCTGAGACCGTGCCGGCCCGGATGAGGTCGTCGACGCCCTTGAGTTCGTTGGTCATCTTGCGGATGGTGATCACCGGCCCGTTGAGGGCGATGGGGGCGATGGTGACGTTGCCCCGCGACCCGTCGGCCAGGCGGAAATCGGCGAACGGGCTGGAGGCGGAGACTTCGCGCCCGGTGGGTTGGAGCAGGGCGGTGACGAGCTCCTGGAGCTGGGCCTCGCTACGGAATCGCACGTCGGTCAGTTCCATCACGCCGTGGCGTTCGACGAAGGTCTGGGCGGGCCCGTTGATCATGATCTCGCTGATCTCGGGGTCCGACAGGAGCGGGCGGATAGGGGCGAGGGCTGGATGGTCGAGGGTCATGGGCGGAACCTTTCTGGGACAACATTGTCGGGCAAGACGATGCGAAACCGCAAGCGGCCAGTGGGATCAGGGCGCGGGGTTGGTGGTCGCGGAAGGGACGACGAGACTTCGAGAGTAAAGAAGAAGACAGGGGCGATGGTCCTGGGGGACGATACGGTCCAGGACGGGGGAGTGTCCAACACCTGTGAGGGATGCGCGGAGGTAGTCGCTGTCGGAGAGGGAACGGAGGCGAGGGGAGCGGAGGTCGGCGGGGGCGGGGGTATAGCTCTGGCCCACCGGGCCGTCGCCGGCGCCGAGGGCGCCGTGGCAGGGGAGGCAATAGTAGGCGTAGTAGATGCGGCCGCGGGCGAGGTTTTCCGCTGTGGGCGCCGCGGCGGCGGGAGCCGGCCGGGTGGCCGACGCCCCCACCGGGACGGCGCCTTGGGGCGGGGGCGGCGCGACGGCGTTGAAAGCCTGCAGGCTCGGCTGGTCGATCATTCGCGGGCCGGTGAAGAGCAGGTAGGCGTACACTCCCGCGCCGCCCAGGCCGAACGTGAGGGCCAGGAGGATCAGGGCCTTTCTCATGGCCGTCCTCCGTCATGCGGCGTGGGCCTGGTGGTCGGGCCGGTGAGGGTGGGGCCGGGGGACGTGTCGGCCTCAGGCAGGGCGGGCAGTTGGGCGGGGGCGGAGGCCGTTCGCGGCGTCGTCTGCGTGGAGTAGATCGACTCGCCCGGCACGTCGGGATGGGCGCCGAAGTCCCACCGGCGAGGCACGTCGGGCACGAAGCGGAAGATGACCAGCCCCCAGGCGAGCAGGGCCAGGCAGACCAGCAGGAGGACGACCCACCCGGCCGCCGGGGGTCGGGGGGTGACTTCCACTTCGTGTTCTTCCAGCTCGGGTTCGTTCACGGCGTTCACCAGGTGGGCGGGTTGACGGCGGCCAAGGCGACGTAGGTGACGGCGAAGGCGGCCGTGGCGGCCAGGACGACCACGACGATCCAGGGCACGGCCCGTGGAGGCGGTGCGCCGCCGCGGGGGCGCCAGATCGCCAGAAACGCCAGCGAGATCGCCAGCACGAGGGCCAGCCCCAGGGCCATCGCCACGAGCAGCCATTGGTTTTGCAGTATGTCCAGGCGGAACATGGTCGGGGCCCTTTCAGCCCGCCCGTTGGTCGGGGGCGGTGGGCGGCTCAGCGGGGGAGTCGCAGGTCAGGGGCAGGGCGGCGAGATGTCGCTGGTTGGAGAACTGTCTGGTGCGGACGGCCCAGAGGAGCACGCCCGTCAGGGCCAGCAGGCTCGCCGCCGCGAAGGCCGCCCAGATCACCAGAAGCGTCGATCCCATGGCGGCGGCGATCA
The DNA here is from genome assembly GCA_026693065.1 of Planctomycetota bacterium. GTDB lineage: Bacteria > Planctomycetota > Phycisphaerae > SM23-33 > SM23-33 > JAPLNA01. Next base: position 17,327 of record JAPLNA010000103.1, on the reverse strand, counting down.
TGGCGCACCCTCCCGCGCCGGCCCGGTCGTCGGGGCCGTGTACGAGTTCTTCCACGCCGGCTCGCCTGCCGCCGGGATGCCCCGTGGCTCGAGCGTCGCGTCGGTGTAGCCCAGGAATTGCACGGCCAGGTAATTCGAGACCGCCCAGATCTTCTCGCTCTCGAGCTCACGCTTGAAGTACGGCATGGCCGTGCCGGTCACGCCGTTCATGATCTGGTAGTAGAAGATGCCCCCGATGTACTTGCCCTGCGCCAGGTTTCGCCGCAGGGTGGTGAAGTTCAGCGGGGGCGGGTCCAGGAACTTCGCCGCCGAGCCCTGCCCGTCGCCGACGAGCCCGTGGCAGTTGACGCAGAACTGCAGGTACACCGCCTTGCCGCGCTCCCTGGCCGATTCGGTCGCCGGGTACGGGTTGGGCATGTCGCGCCAGACGGCGGGCACGTTGTCGTGCAGCCAACGCACGTTCCTGTCGGGCCCGGCCCGGTAGGCGCCCAGGGCCTGGGCGTGATAGTCTCGCTGGTCCTGGACGTGGGCGTCGGCGTCGCGCCCGCCCTCCGACTGCATGTACGCCGTCAGCTGCCGCACGGCCGTGTCGCCCAGGAACTCCCACGAGGGCATGATCGAGAGCGGGCGGGTGTGTCGCGGGTTGACGAAGTGGGCCGCGTGCCAGTCGTCGGGGTGGAGCCCGCCTTCCTGGGACAGGTCCGGCCCGGTGCGCTCGGTGCCCAGGATGATCGGCTCCATGCCGGCGTAGTCGCCGCTCTGGGCGAGCCGCTGGCCCTCCCAGTCGATGGCACGCACGAACTGCGAGTGGCAGTACGAGCAGCCGTTGCGGTTGTACAGGTCGTGCCCGGCGGCGACGTCGGCCGACCACTGCACGCCCTGGCGGGCGGGGCTGGGCCTGTCGCTGACGGTGACGGCCGGCAGCAGGACGGCCAGGAACGTCGAGACCCAGAAGATCAGCAGCGCCGCCACGATCAGCAGGACAGGCGTCATCTTCATGCCTGCACCTCCTGGGCGAGAGTGTTCTCGATCGGTTCGCCCCGGTGGACGGTCATGAGGAGGTTGTAGAGCCCCACGGCGGCCGAGGCGAGGATCGACACCCCCAGCATCGCCCGCAGGATCATGTAGGGGGCGATGGAGGGCAGGGCGCGGTAGACGGTCTCGCCCCGCTGCCAGGCCTGCCCCTGGACGAGCCCGGCGGCGGTCAGCACGAGGAAGAAGCCGACCAGCCCGAACATCGCCAGGCCGAACTGCAGGCTGATGAGCCTCCGCGAGTAGATCCGCCGCCCGGTGAGGTTGGGCACGACGTGCCAGAGGGCGCCGATGGCGATGAAGCCCGCGAAGCCCAGCACGGCGATGTGGGCGTGTCCGATCGTCCAGTTGGTGAAGTGCGTGACTTTCTGCACGGAAGGCAGCGATTGCAGCGGGCCCTGCACGCACGTGATCAGATACCAGAACGTGCCGACGAGGATGAACCGTCCGGCCGGGTCGTTCCAGAGCATGCCCAGTCGCCCGCGGGCGGTCATCCAGACGTTCACGAGCACGACGGTGACGGGGACGATCATCGCCACCGAGTCGACGACACTGAGGGTGCGAAGCCAGTTGGGGATGGGGGCCTGCAGGATGTGATGCCCGCCGATGTGGGAGTAGATCGCCGCCAGCGAGAAGAAGCCGATCAGCGACAGCGTGTGCGAGTAGAGCGGGGTCTTCGTGATGCGAGGGACGATGAAGTACACCGCCGCCAGGGCCAGGGGCGTCAGCAGCAGGCCCACGACGTTGTGCCCGTAGAACCAGAGGATGATGCTGTCGAGGATTCCCGGGACGGCCCCCGTCTGCGGTCGCCACATGATGTTGCCGATGGGGTAGAGGGCGGCGGTCCAGAGCATCGCGCCCACGACGTACCAGACGGAGACGTACAGCCCGCTTTCGCCCCGCCGGGCGAGCGTCATCAGGAGATTGACGATCAGCGTGCCGACGGCCAGTACGACGCACACGTCGACGGGCCAGATGTACTCGGTGTACTCCCGGGCCTGGGTGATGCCGAAGGCGAAGGTGACGGGCCCGGACAGGACCGCCGCCTGCCAGAGCCAGAAACTCACCCACGCCAGACGCGGCGACCAGAGCTTCGCTCGCAGCAGGGCGGGCACGTAGTGCAGCGCCGCCCCCATCAGCGAACCGGCCACGAAACCGAACAGCATCGTGTTGACGTGCACCGGGCGCGTCCGCCCGAACACCAGCCAGGGGATGTTGTTGAAAAACTCCGGGGCCATCAGGTGTACCGCCCCGGCCAGGCCGTACAACCCCGCCACGAGGAACCACACCCCGCCGGCCACCAGAAACGCCAGGGCGGCGGAGAATCGTGGGCGGTCGGTTGTCGGCATGGCGGGCATAGCGGGTATCCTACCGGTGGCAGATCAGGCAGTCATGCGAAACGTTGTTGTCGCGGTGGCACTGCACGCAGAAGCCCATGTTCAGGGCCCAGGGCATGTCGACGCGGTCCATGGCCGCCACGTCGCCGTGGCAGCGGCCGCAGTCGACGCCCTTGCGGACGTGCAGCGAGTGGTTGAAGAACACGAAGTCCGGCACGTCGTTGACGCGGACCCACTCGACGGGCTGCTGGTTCTCCCAGTGCGTACGGAGCTTGACGATCTCGGGGTGGGTGATGATCACGCGTTCGTGGCAGAGCATGCAAGTCTGCAGCGGCGGGACGCCCGCCCGGGGGGTGTCCAGGGCGCCTTCGTGGCAGAAGAGGCAACTGATGCGTTTGTCGCCGGCGTGCACGCGATGACTGAACGAGATCGGCTGGGCCGGGCCGATGCCGCTGGGGTAGTACAGGTAGAACCCCCAGGCCGTCAGTGGCAGCAGGACGGCCAGGCAGGCGACGATGACGATCGCGGCCCGGTTTCGCGGGCGTCCCGTCGGCGGAGTCGTCGGGATGGCGGGGGTTTCATTCACGCGGCGGGCTCCTGTTCCATGGCCGGCGTGGCCCGCCGCAGGGCCCAGCGGAGGCACAGTACCCAGGCGGCGGCGAAGGCGCCGGTGAGGGAGACCTCGGGCCAGCCGATCACAAGAGGCCCGCCGAGCGTCGGCGTGACGAGCCACCACCGCTCGCCCCACAGCCCGACCATCGCCAGGGCGGCCACACCGCCCAGAACCGCGGGGATCTGCTTGGCGCGGCGGGGCAGGAGCAACACGAGGGGCCCGAGGTACACCACCGCCAGCAGGCCGGCGCTCACGAAGGGCCAGGGGGCGTCCTTCAGCCGCGGGATCACGAAGCGGACCTCCTCGGGCAGGTTCTCGTACCAGATGGGCAGGAGTTGGGAGTACATCATATACGTCGTCAGCAGGCTGAAGGCGACGATGAGCGTGCCCAGGTCGCGGCGCTGGCGAAGGTCGATCGCGGGGCGGGCGAGGAGGCTCACCAGCGTCCAGCCCGCCGCCCCGGCGTACAGGCCGGAGATCATGAAGTACCACGCGAACAGCGTGCTGTACCAGTGCGGGTCCAGGGCCATCACCAGGTCCATCCCCAGCAGGCTGAACGTCAGGGCGTAGGCCAGCACGAGGGTGCCGGCCAGGGATTTTACCAAACGCCCGCGGCGGGCGAGGGCGGCGTAGGCGGCCGCCAGGGTCCAGAAGATCAGCAGCGCCCCCAGGTCGCGCCCGAACAGGGCCGGGGCGTTCAGCCAGGCGGCGTTGTGCAGGTGGGCCTCGCGCAGCCAGCTCGCCCAGTGTTCCCGCCCCGCCCACAGCGCCGCGAAGGCCGCCAGGCTGACGGGCGCGAACGCCCAGGCCGACAGGCCCGTCGCCCGCAACGGGCCCAGCCATCGCCCGCGGGACAGGTGCACGATCGCCGGCCAGGTCGCCATCCCCGCCGCCAGCGGGGTGAAGAAGACGAAGTTGATCAGCAGCGCCCGCCACGCGCGGTCGGCGTCCGCGCCGGCGAGGCCCGTCGCCCAGCCGCCCAGCCCGGCGGCCAGGATCAGCCCGCACAGCAGCGTCCAGGGGACGCCCCGGGCGGCCTTGGCTGTCGTGCTAGGCGACGTCATGGACGCCCTCCGCGTTGGGTGCGAGCAATTGTCGGACTTCCTGGGCCCGGGCGGGCGAGCAGGCGGCGAACAGGCCGTAACGGTCACGCGAGAATCGCCCGTCGTATCCGGGCGGCATCGCCAGCGGTGGGCGGGCGAGCCGGGCGTGGAAGAGCAACCCCGCGAACGTCGCCAGCGTGCCCAGCAGGATCGTGCCCTCGAAGGCGATGACGCAGTAGGGGATGACGCTGACGGCCTGCTTGGCGCCCACGACGAGGTTGTTGACCAGCCCCGTGCCGATGGCCAGGGCGAACCCGCCCGCGCAACCGGCCAGGGCGCCGGCGAGGGTCCATCGCCGCACGGGGCTCACTCCCCGGCCCAGGAGGGCTTCGGCCTGACGCAGCCGGACGGGGGAGTAGGTCTCCATGCGTTCCACGCCCGCCTGCCGCGCCCGGGCCAGGGCCTCCAGCAGCGGCGTCGGCTCGGTGTAGACGGCCAGCACGCCGGCCTCCCCCGCGGCCCGTGGGGGCACGGACGCGCCGGTCGGTTCCAGTTCGTGGTATCGCTCGGGGCCTTCGTGGCGGTCTTCCTTCACGTCGCTGATGCACACCGTCGGGGCCACCCGGGTGAACAGCGTGAACCACAACAGGAAGAAACAGAACGCCCCGCCCGTGATGCTCAGCTCCACCCACGTCGGCGCGTAGCCCAGCCAGGTGTGCGGCAGGAAGTCGTGGGAGGTCGCCCCGACGATGATGACGAACCGCTCGGCCCACATGCCCAGGTTGACGAACACCGACACCGCCAGCAGGGCCCCAATGCTCCGCCGAAACCGGCGGACCAGGAACAGCAGCGGCACGGCGACGTTGCACGCCCACAGCAGCCAGTACAGCCACCCGAGCGGCCCGGTCGCCCGCCACGCGGCGAATTGTTGCTCCACCCGGTCGCCGCTGTACCAGGCCATGAACGGCTCGATGACGTACGCGAACGCCACGATCATCGTCGTGACGAGCATGGTCTGCGCGACGGCCTCGAAGTGCTCGATGGTAATCACCCGCCCGAGCTTGAGCAGGCGGCGGAGCGGGATCAGCAGCGTGAGCACCATGGCCAGCCCGCTGTGAATGGCCCCGGCGACGAAGTACGGGGCGAAGATCGTCGTGTGCCACCCCGGCAGCAGCGACATGGCGAAGTCCCACGAGACCACCGAGTGCACCGACACCACCAGCGGGGTGGCCAGGGCGGCGAAAAACAGATACCCGCGCCCGTGATGCCGCCACTGGCTGCCGCTGCCCGTCCACCCCAGCGAGAGCAGCCCGTACACCTTCGCCCGCACCGCGTCGCGCCGCCCCGGCGAGCGGAACCGGTCGCGGGCGGCCGCCAGGTCTGGCAGCATCCCCACAAACCAGAACAGCGAACTCACCGTCAGGTACGTCGAGATCGCCACCACGTCCCACACCAGCGGGCTCATGAAGTTCGGCCACAACTGCCGCTCCGAAGGATACGGCAGGATGAAGTACATCACCCACACCCGCCCCAGGTGGATCAGCGGGAACAGCCCCGCCGTCATGACGGCGAAAACCGTCATGGCCTCGGCCGACCTCGCCACCGCCACGCGCCAGCGGCTGCGGACCAGGTGCAGGATCGCCGAGATCAGCGTCCCGCTGTGCGCGATCCCCACCCAGAAGACGAAGTTCGTGATGTACGTCGCCCAACCGACCGACCGGTTGAGCCCCGTCACCCCCATGCCCATCTTCACCTGGTACATCCAGCAGGCCAGCATCCACAGCGTGCCCGCGCTCAGAAACGCCAGCAGCGCGAAGTACCGCCTCCCCGGCCGCGACAGCGGGGCCAGTACGTCCTCGGCGATATCCATGGGCGCCGTCTCGCTCACGTGATCTCCGGCAGTCGAATTCGCTTGAGGTACGCCACGCCCGGCTTGGTGTTCAGGTGCTCGAGCACGTGATACCGCCTCGCGTCGTGGCGGGTGAGTTGCGAGACCATCGAGCCCTCATCGAGCAGGTCGCCGAAGGTAAACGCCCGGGCCGGGCAGCTCTGGACGCACGCGGGGGCCACCTCGCCGTCGCGCACCTTGCGTTTCTCCCGCTTGGCCCGCCATTGCACCTCGCGGATCCGCTGGATGCAGAACGTGCACTTCTCCATCACCCCGCGGGGGCGGACGGAGACGTCGGGGTTCAGTTGCATCTCGAGCGGCCGGGCCCACTCGTGATTGAGCCAGTTGAACCGCCGCACCTTGTAGGGGCAGTTGTTGGCGCAGTACCGCGTGCCGATGCACCGGTTGTACACCTGGGCGTTGAGGCCTTCCTCACTGTGCACCGAGGCGTACACCGGGCAGACCGGCTCGCACGGGGCCGCGTCGCAGTGCTGGCACATCATCGGCAAAAAGCCCACGCGCCCGCCCTCGCCGGCCTGGCGGTACGGCACGACCTTCAGCCACGACATCTCCGCCCCTTTTCGCAGCCGCGCCTCGCCCACCGTCTGCACGTTGTTCTCGGCATAACAGGCCACCGCGCACGCCCCGCAGCCGGTGCATCGCTGCAGGTCGATCACCATCGCCCAGCGGTGCTGCTTGTATGGCCGCGGCTGGTAGATATCCTTGCCCTTGCGATATCCCTCCGGCAGGGGCAGCGAAAAATGTTCTTCCGCCGCCGGTTCGCTCGTCGCGGCCGGCAGGGCAGTCCACCGCAGAATCTCCCTCTCCTGCTGATCCTGCGTCGCGGCGGCCTTCGCCGGCGGGCTGTTCCGCCCGGTCTTCCTAATCGTCACTCGCTGGCTTCCCCCGACCAGCAGGAACGCATTGGCCCCTCGCCCGGCGGCGTTGGCGCCCAAGGCCGTGTGCCCCTGCCCCGTCGCCAGGGCCACCGCGCCATTCACAATATCCATCGTCACCCGCGCCGGGGCCTCCACCGTCACCCCCGCGTCATTCCGCAGTTCGATCACATCCCCGTCGGTCACTCCCAACGCCTCGGCCTGCCGTGGATGGATATCGATCCAACTCCCCCAGGCCATGCTCGCCATGGGGTCGGGCGCCTCCTGCAACCACGAGCGATTGGCCCCGCGTCCGTCGAAGAGCATCACAGACGGATAGATGCAAAGGTCCGCCTGGCTCGCCCCGGGCGGCGGGAGAATCGGTACCTCCGGAGGCATCAGGGCCGACATGTCAGGGTCGGGCCAACCCCAGGGCAGTTCGATGATAGAGGTGTTCTTCCATCCGGCCGTTAGTAGTTCCGGCCAAAGCTCCTTGAATGGCCGAAAGAAGTCCTCGCCCATCGAGCGAGAATCGCATCGCCGGTGGAGCCAGGCCTCGAAATCGCCCCCTTCGGCGGAATCCAATTCGGAGTCGGGGGGGCTCACGTGGCGGCCAGCTGCCTCGGCCAAGGCCAGGAATACGTCACCCGCGTTTCTCGTGTCGTGCAGCCGTGTCATGGTCGGCTGCTGAAGACTCAGGAGATCGGTGGTAAAGGGCCGACGCCCTCGCCCATCTTCTGTCGTCGTCGGTTTCGCAAGGTCGTCGTCCCTCAGATAGGGCCCGTAATCGCCCCAGGCTTCCAGGGGGGAGTCGACAGGGAGAATCCAATCGGCCAGGGCCGCGGTTTCATCCATCATGGTTCCCAGATAGACGATGAGGCCGGCCTTGCGGATGGCCAAGGCGGCCCCGGGACGGCTGTAGACCGGGTTGGCGTTGTGGATGATCAGGACGTCGTTCTTGGTCAGGTCGGCCAGGAACTTGTCGGTCTGGGCCTCGGTGGCCGTTGTGGTGAGGGCGTGGGGATAGACGTATTCGGAGCCGCGAGCCGATTCTCGGGTGACGGCGTTGAGCAGGGCAGCCGCCAGCGCCGTTGCATCCCCCTGAGCGGATCGCCCGGCGGGCGGCCCGCCCAAGGCGACGGCCCCGGGAGCCTTCGCGAACGCCTCGGCCAGGGCCACGATCCGCTCCGCCGAGACGCCTACCCGGGCGGCAACCTTGGTCGCTTCGAACGTGTCCGGCGGTGCTGGCGTCTGTGACTTGCACCACCCCCGGCGGACGATGGTGTCGGCCATCGCCAGCCCGATCAGTGCCTCCTCACCGGGACGGACCTGGATGAAATCGTCGGCATTGGCGGCCGTCATGGACAATCGCGGGCCCACGTACACCATCCGGCCGGGTCCGTCTTTGCCGGGCGAGTGCATCTGGGCGAATTCCTGCGTGAACCGCACCGGGTCGATCCAGGTCTCCAGGAAGTCCGCCCCCAGGCTCAGGATCATCGTGCAGCCAGCCAAGTCATGCCTGGGCACGTGAGGTAATAGGAAGACTTTCTTGTTCGCCTGTCGAAGTGATTCATAGTTGAACGGTTCGTACAGGATCATCCGGCCGCCAAGGGCCCTCGAGAAGCCTTGCATGACGTCGGCCAGCGTGCTTGTTTGCAGATCGCTCATAACGGCGACGCGGCCGTGGGTGGCGGCGAGGGCCTGGCCGATGGTTTCAAGGGCGGTCGACCAGGATTGGGGCGAGAAGTCTTTGGTTCGACCGCCCACGCGGGCCAATGGCTGGCGGAGGCGGTCGGGGTCGTACAGGCCCTGGACGGCCGACTGGCCGCGAGCGCACAGACCGCCGTGGTTGATGGGGTGGTCGGGGTTTCCCTCAGCCTTGGTGGCCCGCCCATCCCGGTGGCGGACGTGCATGCCGCAGCCGGCGGGGCATTCGCGGCAGGTGGTGGCGTATACGCTCCAGACGCCGGGTTTGGTCTCCTCCGGCGGGATGACGTACGGGATGAGCTTGCCCCACTTCTTGAGCATCAAGCCGGCGGCGGCCGCGGCGCTGCCGCCGCCAATCAGCTTCATCAGCACCCGCCGCGACATGTCCATCATACGGCCGGCTCCCATTCCACAGACCGCGCCCGCCACGCGCTCTGGCGGACAATTGTAGGCGGGTTGCGGCGGATTCCACAATGGCGCGTTTCTCCCCGCGTTCGCGGCGGGAGAGGACCGGGGAACAGGAACAAGGAACTGGGACCTGGGAAAAGGGTGCGTGTTCCGATCCGGGAAGTTTAGCGGCGGGGCTCGCCCCGCGCGTGTCGCGCCCTCAGTACGGCAAGGCCAGCGCATCACAGAGGAACTTCATCAGAGGCGAACCCGCCGCGAGGATCTTCGCGATGACGTCCGGCAGTTTGGGCGAGCCCAGTTGCTCACGCGGCAGGTCCACCAGGCCCAGATAGTCCTTGAACTGGATATCCTCGATGTACGGGCCCGCCGGATCGAAACCGCGGGGCGGACGCTTCAGGCGGTCGCCGGTGAGTTGCCCCCACGTCTTGACGAAGCCCTTGTCATCCCGGGCGAGCTTCCAGGCGTCCGGGCGTTCGGCGATCCGCGTGCGGACGGCTGTCAGCGTGGCTGAGTCCGGACGCCACATCCCGCAGCAGATGAAAAACTCCTTCGGGTCGATGTGGAAGTAGAACCCCGGCGCGTGGATGTCGTCGCCTCGCTCGTGGCGGAACTGAATGCCGATGTTCGTCTTGTAGGGCTGCTTGTCGCCGCCGAACCGCGTGTCGCGGTAGATCCGCCGGAGCGAGCCGCCGTTGGGGCTCGGGTCGGCGTCGATGAACAGCGAGATCTTCTCCAGCCGCGGCCCCATCGCCTCGATGAACGCCAACGCCGGGCCCCGAACGAACTGCTCGTACCGGGCCTTGTTGGCCTGGAACCACGGGCGGTCGTTGTGCTTCTCGAGGGCGACGAGGAACTTCACCGTCTCCGGGGGAAACCCGTTGAAAGCCATGTCGTCATCCTTTCCTGCCCCGCTTCCATGATAGGCCCAGCAGGTCGCGGGCGTGGGCGATGACGGTTTCGGAAGGCTTCGCGCCGGCCATCATCTCGGCCAGCTCGCGGACGCGGTCCTCGCCCTCCAGCACGCGGACCCGCGTGAGGGTCTGCCGCCCGGCCTCCGGGCCCACGACGTCCTTGGTGATCTGTAAATGATGGTCCGCGCACGCGGCGATCTGCGACAAGTGCGTGATGCAGATAATCTGGCAGGCGTTTTCCCCAGCCTTTCCGCCCTTTTCTCCCTTTGCCCCGCCGCCGTTCGCCAGCGCTCGCAGCTTCCGCCCGATCGTCGCCCCCAGCCGGTCGCCGATGTTCGCGTCGATCTCGTCGAACACCAGCACCGTGATCTGGTCCTTGTCAGCCAGGATCGTCTTGAGCGCCAGCATGATCCGCGAAATCTCCCCGCCGCTGGCGATCTTCCGCAGGGGCAACATCTCCTGCCCCGGGTTCGTGCGAACGAGAAACTCCACGTCGTCCAGCCCCGTGGCGTCCCCGCCGGCCTCGCCCGCCCCCCGCGTGACGATCTGAACGTCGAACGCCGCCTCGTTCATCTCCAGCTCGCGGAACTGCGCCTCCACCAGCGGCCGCAACTTCTTCACCCCCTCCTGCCTCCGCCGCGTGAGCTTCCGCCCAAGCGTTCCCAGTTGTGCTTGCAGCTTCGCGATTTCCTCATCCAGCGACCCCAGCGCCACCGCGTCCTGCTCCAGCCGCTCGGCCTTGATCCCGATCTGTCTCCGATGCTCCAACACCGCCGCGACTGCATCCTCCGCGGCCCCAGCCGTGCGGGCGTACTTGTGGATCAATCGGTTGAGCACGTCCAGCCGTTCCTCGACCTTCTGCAACTCGCCCGGGTCTACGTCCAGCCGGTCCTGATATCTCCCCAGGGCCGTCGCGACGTCCTGCAGAATCCCCCGCCCGCCTTCGACCTGGCCGGCCAGGTCCGTCAGACTCGCGTCCAGCCGCACGAGCTCCTGGAGCGACTTGACCATCGTCCCCAGCCGCTCCAGCACGGTCTCGTCGCCCTCGCTCAGTCCCTCGAGCACCTGGGCCGACTGGGCCTTGAGCTTCGTGGCGTTCTTGAGCACGCTGTGGCGGTTGCGGGCCTCTTCATACTCGCCCGCGACCAGCTTGGCCGAGTCGATCTCGTCGATCTGGAACCGGTACAGTTCCAACTGCTCGGCCCGCTGCTCCTGCGACTGCCGCAACTCCGCCAACCGCTGCCGGGCGGCGGATAGCTCGTGAAAGATTTCCGCGAACTGGCCCCGCAGAGCCAGGGCGTCGGCGAAGGCGTCCAGGATCGCCAACTGGTTCGACGGCTTGAGCAGGAACTGCTGGTCGTGCTGGCCGTGAATGTCCACCAGTTGTTCCCCCGCCTGCTTCAGCATCGCCGCCGTGACGGGCGAACCGTTCACCGCCACGCTGCTTCGCCCCGACGCCAGCACCCGCCGCGTAACGAGGATCGGCTCGCCCGCCTTGATCGGCTGGTCCAGCACCGCCGCCAGCCGTGCCGCCGTGCTCTCGCTGGCGACCTCGAACACACCGCTGACCCTGGCCTCCGCCGCTCCGGGCCTGACAAACATCGCGGCGTCTTCCCCGCCCCCCCGCAGCCCCAGCAGCAGCTCCAGCGCCCCCAGTATCAAACTTTTGCCCGCCCCGGTCTGCCCGGTAAATACGTTGAGTCCCCGGGCCAACTCAATGTCGGCCTTCTCAATAATCGCCAGGTTCGAGATACTCAGTTCACGCAGCATTCTTTACCCGCCTCGGGCGTTGGGTATCATACGGTCCGGGCCGCCGGATGTCGATTGCAGATCGGGGCAGGGAGAACCATCCGCCTTCGGCGGACCACAAAGCACCTGGCGCCGCCTCGAACCTTCGGTTCTCGGCCGCAATCAAGGGAGCCGGTAGTCGGGCAGGAACCAGAATCGGTCCCGAAGAATGGAATCGCTTGCCTCATGCACACAACTACCCAAACGGGGGAGCCGACGGCGGCTCCCCCGAACCCCCTTCCCCGGCCCACACACGCCAGAACAACAGCACGCCCGATCGTCGCGTGAGTTGTCTATCCGGTTCTTTCTGGTTCATCCGGGATTTCCGGGGAAGGCTGACCAGCCCCGCCTCAAAGTCCGCGCAGCGGGTCCGCCGAAGGCGGACCCGCTGCGCGGGCTGAGAAGCTGTCAGACCGGAAGGATGATGCATCCCCGGAAATACCGGATGAACCTTCTTTCTTGGGGGTGTGTGGGCCGGGCAGAGGGGTTTGGGGAGAGCGTCCGCACGCTCTCCCCATGTTTCCGGTTGGTGGGGTCTGGGCCTGAGGATGTTTGCGAAGAATCGGGAATCTGTGCGGTAGAGGTACGAAGAGTACAAAGGACCAAAGAGCGGGGAACTCAGAAGCGTGCCGGATGCCTCGGCCGGTGCAGGTCGAGTTCGCACCCGGGAGGTTTGGCCTCGCGGTCGGGGGCGGGGTTGTGGTGCGGAGGTTCGCCTGCACCTCGGGTTTCCGCCTGCCCGGAAGTAATCAAGAGGCAGGCGAGACGCCTGCACCACAATGGGGACCAATTGTTTCAACAGTGTCGAGAAAATTGATGCCCGAGTGCAACGGTGGGTTCACCACGCCGCGACGGCCATCTTCTGGATGAGGTCCAGAAGAGGGGCGGGCCAGAGCCCGATGGCCAGGAGGGCGACCGTCAGGAACAGCAGGGCCGCGGTGGTGGGCCAGGGAGTGTTGGGAGAAGAGATGGCCGGCTCGGAGGCGGGGGGCGTGGCGAAAAGGGCGGCCAGGAGGCGGAGGTAGTAGAAGATGCTGATGACGCTGCCCAGGACGAGGGCGGAAAGGAGAAGCCACAGGGCGGAGGACACGCCGGAGAAGACCAGGGAGAGCTTGCCGACGAAGCCGGCGGTCAGGGGCAGGCCCGCCAGGGACAGGAGCATGGCGGTGAGGGTGAAGGCCAGGAAAGGGCGCCGCCAGGCCAGGCCGCGGTAGTCGGCCAGGGCGTCGGCGTCGCGAGTGGGCTGGGAAAGGGCGCCGACCACGCCGAAGGCGCCCAGGGAGGCCAGGAAGTAGGCGGTGAGGTAGATGGCGGCGGCCGGTCGGCCGAGGGAGGCCGAGGCCAGCAGGGCGATGAGGAGGTAGCCCACGTGGGCGATGGAGGAATAGGCGAGCATGCGTTTGACGTTGTCCTGTCGGAGGGCCAGGAGGTTGCCCGCGAGCATGGAGGCCGCCGCGATGGCCGTCAGGAGCCAGATGATGCGCCCGTCGGCCAGGAGGTTTTCGGTGGACAGGTAGCGGAGGGCCAGGGCGAAGACGGCCCCCTTGGAAACGGTGGCGATGAAGCCGGCGATGGGGGCCGGGGCGCCCTGGTAGACGTCGGGCGTCCAGAAGTGGAAGGGGACCAGGGCGAGCTTGAAGCCCACGCCTACAAGCAGGGCGGCGATGCCGGCCAGGGCCACCGGGCTCGAGAGTGCCAGGCCGGGCGGGCCGAAGGCGAGGCTGCCGCGATCGGCGTAGATGAGGGCGGCCCCGAATACGGCGAAGGCCGAGGAGGCCCCGGCGAGGATGAGGTACTTGACGGCGGCCTCGAGGTCGCCCCGCCCGGTGCGGCGGTAGGCGATCAGGGCGAAGAGGCAGATGCTCAGCAGTTCCAGCCCGAGCAGGAAGGCCAGCAGGTTCGCGCTGCACACGATCACCAGCGAACCCACGGCCGCCAGGGGCAGGAGGATGTAATACTCCTCGTGCCGGTCGGTGCGGAGTTTGAGGTAACCGTAGGACAGGACGGCCACGACGAGGCTGCCGGCGAGGATCAGGCCGGAGTAGAAGCGGGCGAAGGAGTCGATGACGAGGAGGTCGGAGATGTGGCGTGGGGCACACTCCCGGGCCGAGGCGATCGACGCGATCGCGGCGGCCAGCCCCGCGGCGCACAGCCAAGCCGCCAGGCCATGGCGGCGGGTGATGGTGACGGCGATCATGACGGCGATCGCGGTGGCGGTCGTCAGGACCAGCGGGAGCAGGGCCTGGAGGTCGAGGGCGGTCATGGTCGTGCCTCCGGGGCGCCGGCGGCGTCAGATAGCGACTTCTGCATGTTTTGGACGGCCGGGGCGGAGGCGTCGAGGACTCGCTGGGGCCAGAGGCCCACCCAGATCGTCGCGGCGGCCATCACGGAGAGCATCAGCCACTCCCGGGCCGAGAGGTCGCGTGGGGTTTCCTCGCCGACTTTGGGCCCGAGGAAGACCCGCTGCATGAGGCGGAGGGAGTAGACGACGGACAGCACGAGGCCGGCCGAGGCCAGGGCGGCCAGGACGGGGCTGGTCTGCCAGGCCCCCAGGAGGACGAGGAATTCGCCGACGAAGCCCGCCAGGCCGGGCAGGCCCAGACCGGCCAGGACGAAGAAGAGGGTCACGCCGCCCATTCGGGGCATGTCGGTCCAGAGCCCGCCAAGGCGGTCGAGGTGGTGGGTGTGGAGTCGTTCGTCGATGGCGCCGGCCAGGGCGAACAGCGTGCCTGTGGTCAGCCCGTGGGCGATCATCACGACGACGGCCCCCTGAAGGGCCAGCTCGTTGGCGGCGAAGACGCCCAGGAGTACGAAGCCCATGTGGCTGATGCTGGAAGAGGCGATTAGTCGTTTGAGGTCGTCCTGGGCAAACGCCAGGGCCGCCCCGTAGAGGATGCCCGCGACCGCCAGGGCCATCGCCGCCGGGGCGATCGTCGGGAAGGCCTGGGGGAACAGGGGTATTAGGAAGCGGAGCATGCCGTACCCGCCGGCCTTGAGGACCAGCCCCGCCAGCACGACGCTGCCGGCGGTGGGGGCCTGGGAGTGTGCGTCGGGCAGCCAGGGGTGCAGCCCCAGGGCGGGCAGTTTCACCGCGAAGGCCGCCAGGAACGCCAGCAGGAGCCAGACGCCCTGCGAGGGCGAAAGGGCCGTGCCGATCAGTTGGAGGTAGTCGAATGTGAGCGTGCCGGTCTGCCGCTGGTGGGTGATCGCCAGGGCGAGGATGCCCAGCAGCAGGAGCAACCCACCGGCCTGGGTGAAGAGGAAGAACTTGGTGGCGGCGTAGACGCGGCGGTCTCCGCCCCAGATGCGGATCAGCAGGTACAGGGGCACGAGCATGAGTTCCCAGAAGACGTAGAAGAGGATGAGGTCCCGTGCGAGGAACACGCCGGTGACGCCGGCGAGGGTGGCCATCAGGTTGAAGTGGAAGAAGCCGACATTCTCGCGGATGGCTGTCCATGACGCCAGCACGGCCAGGGCGCCCAGCAGGCCCGTCAGGAGGATCAGGAGCAAACTCAGGCCGTCCAGGAACAGGCTGAACGTGATGCCCAGTTGGGGGATCCAGGGCAGGGAGAGAGTCTCGATCCACTGGCCGGTCGTGGGAGTGTTCTGCCAGAGGATGGCGGCGATGACGAGCTGGGCCAGCGAGGCCGCCAGGCACAGGCCCCGGGCGGCGCGGGGCGCGACCCGGGCGGCGGGCCAGGCGGCCAGCCCCGCCAGCAGCGGGATCAGGATGAGGTAGAGCAGGGTCATAGCAGCACCATGACGGCCAGGAGGATGACAGCCCCGAGGGCCAGGGCGAAGGCGTACCAGCGGACCTGGCCGGTTTGCGAGCGGGACAACCCGCGGTGGAACAGGCCCGCGACCCAGGCCAGGGCGGTGTAGAATGAGTCGAGGATGTCGTTACGGTTGAGACGGGTGAGGAACAGGAACGGGCGAATGAAGAGGAGGTTGTAGAGGGAGTCGAAGCCGCAACCGGAGAGGAGGAAGCGGACGAGGGGGGACGGACGATCAGGGGAGACAGAGGGAGAGAAACGCCGAAACGCAAGCGTTGCCGTGACGATACCAGCCAGGGCGGACGCTAAGGAAGAAGCTTGGAGGATGGAGGCGAGGGAGGCGGAGACCTCGTGGGCGTCGGAGACGGGGAACAGCGGGGCGAGGAAGTGGGAGAAGAAGGGCGCTCCGCCCAGGGGGCCGGGCCAGTCGAGGGCGGCCGTCAGGAGCGAGCCGGCGGCGAGAAGGATCAGGGGGACGATCATGACGGGCCCGGGCTTGTGGTGGACGTGGGAGTGTGGGGGCCCGAAGAACGCCAGGGCGAACATGCGGGCGGTGTAGTAGGCGGTGAGGAAGGCCCCGAAGACGCCCATGGCCCAGAGCCATCGGGCGCCGGGCGCGGAGGCCCAGGTGAGTTCGAGGATGAGGTCCTTGCTGGCGAACCCGCCGGTGGGGGGCAGGGCGACCAGGGCGGCTGAGCCGATCAGGAACGTCCAGAACGTCGCGGGCAGGGCCTTGCGGAGCCCGCCCATCTTGAAGAGGTCCTGCTGGTTGCCCAAGGCGTGAATGACGGCCCCCGCGCCCAGGAAGAGCAGGGCCTTGAAGAACGCATGGGTCACCAGGTGGAACATCGCCGCCGAGGGGGCGCCCACGCCCAGGGCCAGGAACATGTAGCCGATCTGGCTGATGGTGGAGTAGGCCAGCACGCGTTTGATGTCGCGTTGCACGCAGGCCGACAGCCCGGCCAGGACGAGCGTAGACGCCCCGATGGCGGCGACGAGTTGCAGCACGTCGGGGGCGAGTTGGAACAGCGGGAACATGCGGGCGATGAGGTAGGCGCCGGCGGTGACCATGGTGGCCGCGTGGATGAGGGCACTGACGGGGGTGGGGCCTGCCATCGCGTCGGGCAGCCAGACCTGCAGGGGCAGTTGGGCGCTCTTGCCCAGGGCCCCGCCCAGCAGGAGCCCGGCGACGGTGACGGCCAGGGCCGAGCCGACGGGCCAGGCCTGGCACGCGGTCAGGATCGCCTCGATGTTCAACGTGTGGAACTTCGTCGCGAGGATGAACAGGGCGATGGTGAAGGCGGTGTCGCCGACGCGGGTGACAAGGAAGGCCTTTCGGGCCGCCCGCCCGTTGGAAGGATCGCGATACCAGAAGCCGATCAGCAGGTAACTGCACAGCCCCACGCCCTCCCAGCCGACGAAGAGCGTCAGGAGGGTGTCGCCCAGCACGAGGGTGAGCATGAAGGCGACGAAGAGGTCCATGTACGCCAGGAAACGGCTGAAGGCGTCGTCGCCGGCCATGTAGCCCAGGGAGTAAAGGTGGATGAGGAATCCCACGCCGGTGACGACGAGGATCATGACGAGGGAGAGTTGGTCGACGCGGAGGGCGACGTCGACGGAAAGGTTGGAGACGGTGAACCAATGCCAGAGGGTCTGGGTGATCGGTTTGCCTGCGAAACTCCAAGCGGTGAAGAGACAGACGAGGAAAGACGCGCCCACGGACCCCGCGCCGATCAGGGACGACGCGCGTCGCCCCAGGGACGGACCGATCAGGAGCAGGAGGAACCCCGCGAGGGGCAGCGCCGGGATGAGCCAGAGTTCCGTCATGCTATCCTTTCAGTTCTCCGGCGGCCTGGGAGTCGAGGGTTCGGTATCGGCGGTGGTATTGCAGGACCAGGGCCAGGAACATGTAGCCGATCTGGCTGATGGTGGAGTAGGCCAGCACGCGTTTG
>JAPLNA010000102.1 GCA_026693065.1 Planctomycetota bacterium | reverse complement strand
GGAGTCACTATAGCGGGGGGCGGCGGGAAACGCCAGGGAGGGAACCGCCGCCGAAACGCCGAGCGGACATGCACGCCGGACGGCGAGATACGGGGAGACGATGCTTGAGGTGGGGAAGAAACAGAAAAAGAGACGGAAAGGGAGACGGAAGGAGAGACGGAAGGTTACGTGTGGTAGTAGCGGACGAAGTGGAAGAAGACGGGGGCGGCGAAGCAGAGGGAGTCGATGCGGTCCATCATGCCGCCGTGCCCGGCGATGAGGGAACCGTAGTCCTTCACGCCGCGGTCCCGCTTGACGGCGGACATGACCAACCCGCCCAGGAACCCCATGATGCAGATCAGCAGGGAGACGCCGGCAGCTTCTTCCGGACGGAACGGGGTGGCCCACCACAGGCCCGTGCCGATCGCCGAGGCCGTCAGGATGCCCCCGACCGTGCCGACGACGGTCTTGTTCGGACTGACGTTGGGGGCGATCTTCCGGCGGCCGAGCGTTTTGCCCCAGACGTACTGGAACACGTCGCTGACCTGCACGACCATCACCAGGAACAGCAGGAGGACGGGGTTTTTGTCGGGGTAACCTTTGACGTCGAGGAGGAGGAGGGCGGGGGCATGGCTGACGAAGTAGACGCAGACCATGAGGCCCCACTGGATTTCGGAGGTGCGTTCGAGGAAGCGTTCGCAGTCGCCGCGGAGGGCGATGCGGGCGGGGATGAAGAGGAAGGCGTAGACGGGGATGAAGATGCTGAACATTCCGTACCACTTGATGTAGAGCAGGTAGTATTGAACGGGCAGGATGACGAAGAAGACCCAGAACAGCGAGCGGTGGTCGCCCCGGCGCGTGGGAGTGAGGGTGACGTATTCGCGGAGGGCCAGGAAGCTCGTGAGGGAGAAGAGGATGACCGATCCGATGCGGCCGGTGATCATGGCCAGGGCGAAGATGGCGCACATGACCCACCAGGCGCGGGTGCGGGCGTTGAGGTTGGCGACGGTGGCGCGGGCGGATTCGCTTTTTACGGCGAGGCGGAGGGCTCCGCCGATGATGGAGGAAACTGTCAGGAGGCCCGCGACGGTGTAGAGCATCCAGGCGATTTCGGGGATCTGGAGGAGTTTCATGGGGTCTCCCGTGGGCCGGCGGCGAGGACGGCCTGGCGTGCGCGTTCGAGGAAGTCGCGGCGGGTTTCGCCGGCGAGGAGTTCCAGCGGCGCCCCGAAACTCACCGAACTCAGCAGGGGCACGGGCAGGAACTCGCCCTTGGGCAGGATGCGGTTGAGGTTGTCGAGGTAGACGGGGATGAACTCGACGCCCGGCAGGCGGCGGCGGAGGTGGTAGAGGCTGGCCTTGAAGGGCAGAACCTGGCCGTCGCGGCTGCGGGTGCCGGAGGGGAACAGGATGAGCGAGCCGCCCTGGCGGACGGCGTCGATCATTCGAGGCAGGGGGTTGTTTTCGCGGGTGATGCCGCGGCGATCGAGGAGGACGGCGTGGAAGACCCGCGTGACGAGGAATCGGCGGAGGGGCCCGGCGAGCCAGTAGTCGGCGGCGGCGATGGGGCGGGTGCGGCGGCGGACGGGCTCGGGCAGGGCCGACCAGAGAAGGAGGAAATCCAGATGGCTGGAATGATTGGCGAAGAAGACTCGCGGGCGGTCGTCGGGGCGGCAGCCGGTCCAGCGGGCGGTGGCCCCGCAGAGCAGGCGGATGGCGGAGCAGATGGCGTTGGCGATCATTGGGATTCGAGCCGGCGAACGATTCGCACGGTGCGACGGGCGGCGGTGACGAGGCAGCCGGCGGCGACGATCGCCAGAGCGACGGCCAGGACGGGCCAGGGCCAGGGGCCCCACAGCGATTCGGCGGCGGCGGCCAGGCACGCGGCGGTCATGACGGCCATGCGGTGCTGCTTGGCCATGGGCCCGCTGAAGTCGTGCCCGGCCCCGGCGGCGGCGCCCAGGAGTCGGACGTAGGCGGTCAGGACGGCCAGGAGGGCCGCCAGGGCGCCCAGTTCGACCCCCCAGGGCCAGCGGGAGGCGAGGCTGTAGCCGGCGCAGATGAGGATGATCGGATCGGCCAGGCGGTCGGGCAGGTCGTTGTAGATCTCCCCGGACTTGCTCTTGAGCCCGCCCTCGACGGCGACCATGCCGTCGAAGAGATTGCACAGGAGGCGAAGCTGGATGCAGACGGCAGCGGCGAGGAAGGCGATCGCGCCCTGCCCGGGGCCCCCGCGTCCGCCGACGACCAGGAGGGCCCCGGCCCCGGCGGCGAAGACGACGCTGGCGACGGAGATCTGGTTGGGCCTGACGCCCGCCAGCCGGAGCGACCGGGCGACGCGGGAGGCCCAGCCGGCCCCCCGGGCGCGGATCGGTCGGCGATTCTCCGGATTGTCTGCCATCGTCGCACTCCTACTGCCGGATCGAGGGGATTGTATCGGCCCGGCGGGTACTCGGCAAGCGGGCGGGCCTTGACTTGGGCGGCGCGGGGGCGTACAAGCATAGGATTCCGGTGGGTGAGGGGGCACGTGATCCGAAGGCGAGGCGCGACGATGGCTGGATATGATTTTGCGGCGATAGAGAAGAAGTGGCAGGCGTACTGGGAGCAGGCGGGCACGTTCCGCCAGGCGAGCCCGGGCCAGTCGGGGTTTGTCGACAAACCCAAGCTCTATGTGCTGGACATGTTCCCGTATCCCTCCGGGGCCGGGCTGCACGTGGGGCACCCCGAGGGCTACACCGCCAGCGACATCGTCGCGCGGTACGCGCGGATGAAGGGCTACAACGTGCTGCACCCGATGGGGTACGACTCGTTCGGCCTGCCGGCGCAGCAGTACGCGGTGGAGCATGGGATTCACCCGCGGCTGACGACGGCGACGAACATCGCCAACATCGAGCGTCAGATCAAGAGCATCGGGTTCAGCTACGACTGGTCGCGCCGGGTGGCGACGACCGACCCGGAGTATTACCGGTGGACGCAGTGGATTTTCCTGCGGATGTACGACTCGTGGTACGACCCGAAGGCCGAGGCGGCCAGGCCGATCGCGGAGTTGATCGATCGGCTGGAGGATGAGGAGTACATGGTCACGCCCGACGGGGATGTGGCGGGCAACCAGGCGTACGACATCCAGGTGTATGCCGGGGCGCCCAGCGGGCTGATCCGCTGGAGCGACCTGCCGGCTGAGCAGAGGCGCGAGGTGATCGACGCGCAGCGGCTGGCGTACATGGCGGAGATTCCCGTGAACTGGTGCCCGGCCCTGGGGACGGTGCTGGCCAATGAGGAAGTGACCAACGAGGGCAAGAGCGATCGCGGGAATCATCCGGTGTTCCGCCGGGCGCTCCAGCAGTGGATGTTGCGGATCACCGCGTACGCCGAGAGGCTGCTGGCGGACGTGGAGAAAGTCAACTGGCCCGAGTCGATCAAGATCATGCAGCGGAACTGGATCGGCAAGAGCACGGGGGCGGAGGTGTTCTTTGCGGTGGCCGATTCGGACGAGGCGATCGAGGTGTATACCACGCGCCCGGATACGCTGTACGGGGCGACGTATATGGTGCTGGCGCCCGAGCACCCGCTGGTGGGGACGATCACGGATGCGAAACGGCAAGCCGTTGTGACGGAGTATGTGGAACAGGCGGCCAGGAAGAGCGAACTGGAGAGGATGACCGAGGCGAAGGAGAAGACCGGCGTGTTCACGGGGGCGTACGCCGTCAATCCGGTGACCGAGCAGCGCATTCCGGTGTGGGTGGCGGACTATGTGATGATGGGGTACGGCACGGGGGCGATCATGGCTGTGCCGGGGCACGACACGCGGGACTTCGAGTTCGCGAAGGAATTCGACCTGCCGATCGTGCAGGTGGTGGCCCCGCCGGCGGGGGTGGACTGGCAGGGGTACGTTGAGGACGGCACGGCGGTGAATTCCGGGCCCTATAACGGGCTTTCGACGAGCGAGGTCAAGAAGCGGATCACGGCATGGCTCGAGGAGCAGGGGGTGGGCAAGGCGGCGGTGAACTACAAACTCCGCGACTGGATCTTCTCTCGCCAGTGGTACTGGGGCGAGCCGTTCCCGATCGTGCATTGCCCCGCCTGCGGGGCCGTGCCCCTGCCGGAAGACCAGCTCCCCCTGGAGCTGCCCGACATGGCGGACTTCACGCCGACGATCAGCGACGACCCGAACGCCCCGCCGGCGCCGCCGCTGGGGAAGCTGAAGGACTGGGTGAACACGACCTGCCCGGCCTGTGGCGGCCCCGCGCAACGCGAGACCAACACCATGCCGCAATGGGCGGGCAGTTGCTGGTACTACCTGCGCTACCTGGACCCGAGGAACACCGGGCGGATCTGCGACGCGAGCGTCGAGAAATACTGGATGGGCGCCAGCCGCGCCAACCCCACCGGCGGCGTGGACCTGTACGTCGGCGGGGCCGAGCACGCCGTGCTCCACCTGCTCTACGCGAGGTTCTGGCACAAGGTGCTGTTTGACCTGGGGTACGTCAGCTCGGCCGAGCCGTTCGGCCGGCTGTTCAACCAGGGCATGATCCGTAGCTTCGCCTACCGCGACACGCGGGGGATCTGCATTCCGTACGAGAAGATCGATTTCAGCGGGGAAAAGCCCACGCACAAGGAAACAGGCGAGCCGCTGGCCGAGTCGATCGAGAAGATGTCCAAGGCTCTGAAGAACGTGGTCAACCCCGACGAAGTAGTCAACCAGTACGGGGCGGACACGCTGCGGCTGTACGAGATGTTCATGGGCCCGCTGGAGGCCTCGAAGCCCTGGAACACGCGGGATCTGCCTGGCGTGCACCGGTTCCTGCAGCGGTCGTGGCGGATGGTGGCCGGCAGCGAAGACATGGCCCCGCTGGTGGGCCAGGCCGCCCACGCCGAGGTCGAGGTCGCCCTGCACAAGCTGACGAAGAAGGTCGGCGAGGACATCGAGGCGATGAAGTTCAACACCGCCATCGCGGCGATGATGGAGTTCGTCAACCTCGTCTACCGGGCCGGGACGATCGCCAAGGGCCAGGCCGAGCGATACGTGCTTCTCCTCGCGCCGTTCGCGCCGCACCTGGGCGAGGAACTGTGGCAGTTGTTGGGGCACGAGCGGTCGCTGTCGCACGAACCCTGGCCGGCGTATGACGAGTCGGTGCTGGCCAAAGACACCGTCGAACTGCCCGTGCAGGTGAACGGGAAGATCCGCGGGCGGATCGTGGTGGGGGTGGACCTGGACGACCACGCGGTGCTCGAGGTCGCGCTGGCGAATGACGATATCGCCAAACACGTTGAGGGAAAGACGATCGTCAAGAAGATCGTCGTTCCGGGACGGTTGGTGAACCTGGTGGTGAAGTAGGTGAGATGATGAGCAAATCGCAGGATGCGTTCGAGCGGGCGAAGAAGGTGTTGGTGGGCGGGGTGAACTCGCCCGTGCGGGCGTTCGCGGCGGTGGGGGGGACGCCGCCGGTGATCGCGTCGGCGAAGGGGGCGACGATCACGGATGTGGACGGGCGGACGTACATCGACTACGTGGGCAGTTACGGCCCGGCGATTCTGGGGCACGCGGCGGCGCCGGTGGTCGAGGCGGTGCGGGAGGCCGTCGGGCGGGGCATGACGTTCGGCGCCCCGACCGAGGCCGAGACCGCGCTGGCCGAGGCGATCGTCGCGGCCATGCCGTCGATCCAGAAGGTGCGGTTCGTTTCCAGCGGCACGGAAGCGGTGATGTCGGCGGTGCGGCTGGCGAGGGGGTTCACGGGGCGCGACAAGGTCATCAAGTGCATCGGCTGTTACCACGGCCACGCCGACGCGATGCTGGTCTCGGCCGGCAGCGGGGCATTGACGCTGGGCGTGCCCAGTTCGCCGGGCGTGCCGGCGGGGGCGACGAAGGACACGCTGCTGGTGCCCTACAACGACGCGACGGCGGTCGAGGCGATGATGGCGAAGTTCCCGGGGCAGGTCGCGGCGATGCTGGTCGAGCCGGTCGCGGCGAACATGGGGCTCGTGCCGCCGGCGGAAGGTTTTCTCCAGGCCCTGCGGACCGTATGCGATAAGCATGGGGCATTGTTGATATTTGACGAGGTGATCACGGGCTTCCGCCTGAGTTACGGCGGGGCGCAGCAGGTGTACGGCGTGCGCCCGGACCTGACGGTGCTGGGCAAGATCATCGGCGGGGGGATGCCGGTGGGGGCGTACGGCGGGCGGGCGGAGATCATGAACGCCCTGGCCCCCGAGGGCAAGGTGTATCAGGCGGGCACGCTGTCGGGCAATCCGGTGGCGATGGCGGCCGGGCTGGCGACGCTCAAGGAACTGCGTTCGCCGGGGTTCTACGAGGCGTTGAACGCCAAGACGGAAGGTTTGGCCGCGGGGATCGGCGGGCGATGCCGGGCGGCGGGGCTGGGCCCCGACAAGGTGAACATCGTGGGCGTGGGAAGCATGATCACCTGCTACTTCACGCACGGGCCGATCCTGCGGTACGACGACGTGGCGCGTTGCGACACGAAGGCGTTCAAGGCGTTCTTTCACGCGTTGCTGGCCGGGGGGGTGTATATCGCGCCCAGCCAGTTCGAGGCGATGTTCGTGTCGGGGGCGCACACGAGCGAGCAGATCGAGGCGACGATCGCGGGGTCGGTGAAGGCGTTCGAGGCCGCGGCGGCCGTGATGAAGTAAGACTCCCGCGCGGGAGGGTTCAGGGGGCCGTGCCGGAGGCGGATTCGTCCGCGCCGGCGGGCTGGACGGGCTTGCGGATGACTTCGGGCAGGAGGATCAGGACGGTCTCGAAGGACAGCCCGTCGTGCTGGTCGATGAGGAAGTGATTGCCGAGGGTGGAGGTGTTGAGGGCGGCGGAGCCGGGCCCGAGGAGGAGGAAACCCTTGGGCGGGATGGTGACGCGGAAGGTCAGGGGGGTGAAGGGGGTTCGGGTGTAGGGGCTGACGATACCCATGCGGGGCTCGCCGGGGGTTGGGGCGGGCTGGCCCTGAGAGGAGCGAATCTGCGGGACGCCGGTGAGGATCACGCCCTGGGGGTTGGTTTCGTCGACGGAGCAGGCGACGGCGAAGACGTTGTCGCCGGCGGGGTAGTCGCGGCCGGCGCGGGTCTTGTCGCCGAAGAACAGGAAGATGGACTGAGCGGGCTGGTCGCGCCGGGCGACGACGTCCATGACCGTTCCGGGCCAGGCGAACGCCCGGGTGGGGGCCAGGGCTCGCCCGGTGAGTTTCTGGAGGATAGCGGACAGGTCGTTCCAGGAGGCCTCTTCGCCCAGGCCCATTCGGAGTCCGTTGCGGCCGAGGTCGGCGGTGCGATTGACGGCGACGGGTTCTTCGTTGAGGCAGTTCCACAGTTGTTCGGAGGCGTTGACGGTTCCGACGGGCAGTTCGACGCGGATGATCTGGAGGGAG
>JAPLNA010000101.1:15254-22101 GCA_026693065.1 Planctomycetota bacterium | reverse complement strand
TTGCCGGAGGCCTCGGGCCGCTGCCAGCCTGGGTTCGCCGACCGCACCGGGTGGCCACGTGGGTGGCGGCCAAACTGATCCTGGATTACACCCGACGAATCCTGCTCCGGGATCGTCAGAGGGCCCATGCATAATGTTGAGTGCCGGGGGCTTGCCCGCCTTTCCCCTTGAGGGGCGACGAAGGGCGACCATATAATGCCTCCCTTCACAATCGCCCAGGAGTACGACGATGATTAATTTGTATTGGAAGAACGCGACGGAGAAGGTGGTCGGCCCGGAGCACGGGCTGACGAGCGAAGACCTGGCCGGCGTGGCGCCATCCGTCGAGGCCGCCCACGCGGCCCTGATGGACCAGGTCCGCCACGGCCAGCCCGGCTACACCGCCCTGCCCGATCACCCCAGCTACCCCTCCCAGGTCAAGCAACTCGCCGCCCGCTTTCGCGAAAACACGACCGACCTGGTCGTCCTGGGCATCGGCGGCAGCGCCCTGGGCGCCATCGCCATCCAGAACGCCCTGCACCCGGCGACGTACAACCTGATCTCCGACAAGAAGCGCGGAGGCCCGCGGCTGTTCGTTCTCGACAACGTCGACCCGGCCCTGATCGCCGACACGTTCAAGTGCCTCAGGCGGCGGCTGGAGACGACGCTGTTCAACGTGATTTCCAAGAGCGGCGAGACCGCCGAGACCGCCGCCCAGTTCATGATCGTCCGCGAGATGCTCCGCGAGCGGCTGGGCGACAAGTTCGCCTCGCGCATCGTCGCGACCACCGATGCCGAGAAAGGCACGCTCCACGAGATCGCCAGGCAGGACGGCTACGCGACGCTGCCCGTGCCCGGCGACGTCGGCGGGCGGTTCAGCGTGCTCTCCCCCGTCGGGCTGTTCCCGGCGGCCATGACCGGCGTCGATATCGACGCCATGCTCGCCGGCGCCGTCGCGATGAAGCAGCGGCTGGCCAATCCCAAGTGGCGAGAGAACCCCGCGTGCGTCCTGGCGGCCGTCAAGGTCCTCATGTTCAACCGCAAGGGCAAACCGCTGCACGTGATGATGCCCTACTCAAACCGCCTGTACATGCTGGCCGACTGGTATCGCCAGATCTGGGCCGAGAGCCTCGGCAAGCGGCTGTCGGTGGACGGGCAGCGGGAGGTTTTCACCGGCCCCACCCCCATCAAGGCCCTTGGCACGACCGACCAGCACAGCCAGGTGCAGCTCTACCGCGAAGGGCCCAACGACAAGCTCGTGGTCTTCCTCGAAGTGGACAAACACCCCGCCGACGTCCGCATCCCCGACAGCTTCGCCGACGTCGACGGCATGGCGTACCTGGCCAAGAGCAAGCTCTCCAAACTCCTGGCCGCCGAGAAATCCGCCACCGAATACGCCCTGGCCGTCTCGAAGCGACCGAGCGTCACGCTCCGGTTCAACGGCATCACGCCGCAGTCCATCGGCGAGTTCTTCTACCTGTATGAGTTTGTGACGAGCCTGGCCGGCGAGATGCTCGGGATCAACACATACGACCAGCCCGCCGTCGAGCTGGGCAAGCAGGCCACCTTCGCCCTCATGGGGCGCAAGGGGTATGAAGAACAGGCCAAGGAAATGAAACCGATTCTCCGCGAGGACAAGAACTACCTCGCCTGACCCCAAGGACGGGCCCGACAACCATGACCGTAGCGGCAGGACAATCCGAAACGATCGTCATTCTGGATTTCGGCACGCAGTACGCCCAACTGATCGCCCGGCGCGTGAGGGAGAACGGGGTGTACAGCGTGCTGGCGCGGCCGGACGTGACGGTGGAGGAAGTCCGCGCGCTGAACCCGAAGGGGTTGATCTTCAGCGGCGGGCCCGCCAGCGTGTACGAGAAGGGCGCCCCCCGCTGCCGCCCGGAGTTGCTGGACCTTAACGTGCCGATCCTGGGCATCTGCTATGGCATGCAGATCGTTTCGCAGTTGCTGGGCGCCCAGGTCCGCCCGGGCGAGGCGAGGGAGTTCGGGCGAACCGCCCTGCGCGTGCTTGAACCCGACGTGCTCCTGAAGAACGTGCCCCGCGAGACCACCGTCTGGATGAGCCACGGCGACCAGGTCCGCGACCTCAGCGACGATTTCCTCCCGCTGGCGGCGACCGCCAACTGCCCCACCGCCGCCGTCCGCCACAAGAGCCGCCCGATCTACGGCGTGCAGTTCCACCCGGAGGTCACGCACACCCCGCACGGGAAGGAGATCTTCGTCAACTTCCTGTACGACGTGTGCGGCTGCCAGGGACTCTGGAAGATGGGCTCGTTCATCGACTCGGTGATCGCCGGCGTGCGCGCCCGCGTCGGGGCGGACGAACGGGTGATCTGCGGGCTCTCGGGCGGGGTGGATTCCTCCGTGGTGGCGGCCCTGCTTCACAAGGCGATCGGCCCGCGCCTGGCGTGCATCTTCGTCGACAACGGGCTGCTCCGGCTCAACGAGGTCGAGCTCGTCGAGAGCACCTTCAAGGACCACTTCAAGATCGACCTGACGACGGTGCGGGCGGCGGACCTGTTCCTGGACTCTCTGGCCGGCGTGGGCGACCCGCAGGAAAAACGCCGCCGCATCGGGCACACGTTCATCGACTGCTTCAAGACGGCCGCCAAGAAGGTCCCCAACGCCAAGTACCTCGCCCAGGGCACGCTGTACCCTGACGTGATCGAGTCGGGACACTCCCTGGCCGGGCAGGCCGCCAACATCAAACTGCACCACAACGTCGGCGGGTTGCCGGCGGAACTGGGCTTCGAGCTCATCGAGCCGCTTCGCGACCTGTTCAAGGATGAAGTCCGCCAGGTGGGCGAATTGCTGGGCCTGCCCGAGAACCTGGTCTGGCGTCACCCGTTCCCGGGCCCGGGCCTGGCCGTCCGCTGCCTGGGCCCCATCACCCGCGAGAAACTCGACGTGCTTCGCCAGGCCGACAATATCCTCATCGAGGAAATCATCGCCGCCGACCTCTACCGCAAGACGGCCCAGACCTTCGTCGTCCTCCTGCCGGTGCAGTCGGTGGGGGTGATGGGCGACGGGCGGACGTACGAAAACGTGGTGGCCGTCCGCTCGGTCGACACCGCCGACTTCATGACCGCCGACTGGTCGCGGATTCCCTACGAGGTGCTGGCGACGATCTCCAACCGCATCATCAACGAGGTCCGGGGCGTCAATCGCGTGGTATACGACATTTCCTCCAAGCCCCCCGCGACGATCGAGTGGGAATAATCTTCCGCGGCGGTCGCCCAGGGGCCGGTATCGTATGGTTCTTTCACCGGCCGGCCCGCGCTCTCGGGCAAGGCGACGGAGGAACGCGCATGAATCGAAAGCGTTGGTACGGGCTCGCGGCGATCCTGATGGTCTGCACGCCGGTGGGCGGGCTGATCTCAAGGGCCTTCGCACGGGGGGCGGCGACGCCGGCCCAGGCCGAACCGATGGCGCCATTCTGGTTCTCCCCCGCCCGGCTGCTCATGCTGGGCGCCCTCGTGCTCGTGCTGACCCTGCTACACTACCGCGCCAGGGCAACCCGGAAGATCTGAGCCGTCCCCCCCGCAGCCGTTCACCGCGGCTTGTCTTTGTGGCCCGGGCCCGCAGGTTTGCCGTCGGCGGGCAGTTCGATGTCCAGGTGCGTCCGGTGCAGGAACCGATGAACGGCCGGCGCCAGCAGGACCGCGCACGTCGTCAGGAAGATCACTCCGCTGAAGATGGCATACAGCCCGGCGAACAGCTTGCCGCCGTCGGTTCGCACGGTGTCGACCGGGCCCATGCCGGCCAGGATCATCGAGGCGTTGAGGAACGAGTCCAACCAACTCAGCCCTTCCGTGGCGTGGTAGCCGACCATCCCGATCCCGAGCGATCCGGCGACGATGACGGTGGCAATCAGAACGCTTCGCGCCAGCCGCCGGAAGAAGTGGCTTCGTGGCGGCAGGGGCTTGTGGAATCGCGACTCGGGTGGCATGGCACCTGCCTTGGTTCTAGAACAGTTTGCCGATCACGGGCAGTTCGCCCACGAGGGGCAAGGCGTACTTGTAGAAGGCGTCGGTGACGCCGTTGCCGGGGCGGTTGATGAAGTTCCGGGGCAGGTCCTTGGTTTTGCGGGCGACGTCCTTGAGTTCGGCCCGGAAGCAGGTGACGCGGTACCTGCCCGCGGCGCGTTTGAACGCGACGGAACCGTCCAGCGTGCCTTCCAGGGCGTATTCGGCGGCCGTTCGGCCCGCCAGGCGAGCCTCCGCCTGGTCGACGGACGAGGCGTACCCCGCGAAACTGCGCTGCGGGTAGCCGAGCGTATCGGCCCGGACGCGGAAGCTCTTCTTGCCCTCGCCGAGCTTCTGCTTGAGGTAGTCGCCCAGGAAGTCGCCCAGGGCGCCCGTGCCCGAGAGTTGCGGGTTGCCGTGGCTGTCGCGTTCGACGCGGTGGCCGAGCCTCTCCGCCAGGGCGACCACGACGGGGGTGTGCGTTTCGTCCTGCACGCCTTCGCTGACGGCGATCTGGCAGCGCCCGAAACGGTCGTAGATCCTCGCGACGTCCTCGACGAACTTGTCCACCAGGTGGCAAACGACCTCGGGCACGTAGACCAGGTGCGGGCCGTCCGCATCGTCCTGGCGGGCAAGGCCGGCCGCCGCCGTCAGCCACCCGGCGTGGCGACCCATCACGACGTTGATCTTCACGCCCGGCAGCGAGGCGTTATCGCGGTCGTCGCCGGCGAACGCCGACGCGACGTACCGGGCGGCCGAACCGTATCCGGGGCAGTGGTCCGTGACGCGAAGGTCGTTGTCGATGGTCTTGGGAATATGGAACGTCCGCAGTTCGTACCGGGTGGCGGCGGCCATCTCGTGGATGATCCGCGCCGTGTCGGCCGAGTCGTTCCCGCCGATATAAAAGAAGTACCGCACGTCGAACTTGGCAAACGACTTGAAGATCTTCTCGCAGTAGGCTTCGTCGGGTTTGTCGCGGCTGGAGCCCAGGGCGGCCGCGGGAGTCTGGGCGACCCGCTCGAGCACGTCTCGCTTGATCTTCCGCAGGTCGAGGAAGTCTTCCTTCACGATGCCGCGGACGCCGTGGTGGGCGCCCAGGAGGCGTTTGATCTGGCGGCAGGGCGCCAGCTTCTCGATGGCGCCGACGAGGGACTGGTTGATGACGGCGGTCGGGCCGCCCGACTGGCCGATTACGGCATTGCCGCTCAGGGGCTTACTTGTCATGACTGCGCATCTCTCTCTCTATGAACGTGGTATCCCACTGACCCTTGACGAACCGCTCGTGGGTCAGGATCTCTCGGCACAGCCCGATGGTGGTGCGGGTCGGGCGGATCACAAACTCGTCCAGCGCCCGCCGGGCGGTCTGGATCGCCTCGTGCCGCGTCGGCCGGTGCACAATCAGCTTGCCGACGAGGCTGTCGTAGGTGGGCGGAATCTCATAGCCCTGATACACGTGGGAGTCCCACCGCACGCCGGGCCCGCCGGGGGGCAGGAACGCCTCCACGCGCCCGGGCGAGGGGCGGAAGTTGTTGTCGGGGTCCTCGGCGTTGATGCGGCACTCGATGGCCGAGCCGCGGCGGTGAATGTCCCGCTGCTCGAGCGTGAGCGGCTCGCCGCTGGCGAGTTTCAGTTGCCAGTGCACCAGGTCGGTGTCGGTGACCATCTCGGTGATCGGATGCTCGACCTGGATGCGGGTGTTGACTTCGAGGGCCCGACTGGTCGAGCATGAATTCCACCGTGCCGGCGTTGAGGTAGTCGACGCTCTTGCACAGGCGGACGGCGGCGGCGCAGATCTCCTGGCGGAGGTCCCGGTCGAGGTTGGGCGCGGGGGTTTCCTCGATGACCTTCTGGCGGCGCCGCTGGACGGAACACTCGCGTTCGAACAGGTGCAGGACCTTCCCTCGCCCGTCGCCGAGGATCTGGACCTCGATGTGGCGGAAGTTTTCGATGCACTTTTCCATGTACAGCCGGCCGTCGCCGAAGGCGATTTCCGCTTCGCCCTGGGCCTGTTTGAAACTGGAGCGGAGGGTGGCCTCGTTGTGGGCGAAGCGGATGCCCCGCCCGCCCCCGCCGGCGGCGGCCTTCATGGCGACGGGATAGCCGATCTTGAGGGCGGCCTTGACGGCGTCCTCGACGGTCTCGACCGCGCCGCCGGAGTCCGGGGCCATCGGGACGTCGGCGGCCCGGGCCAGTTCCTTGGCGCGGATCTTGTCGCCCAGGGCGCGCATCGTCTCGACGCTGGGGCCGATGAATTCGATCTTGCAGTCCCGGCAGATTTCCGCAAAATGCGCGTTCTCGGCCAGGAAGCCGTACCCGGGGTGGATGGCCTCGACGTCGGCGATTTCCGCCGCGGCGATGATCCGCGGAATGTTCAGATAGCTTTCGGCGGAGGGCCCGGGGCCGATGCAGATCCGTTCGTCGGCCAGGTGAAGGTAGCTGGCGCCGGCATCGGCCTCGGAGTAGACGGCGACCGACTCGATGCCCAGTTCCTTGCACGCGCGGATAATCCGCAGGGCCACTTCGCCGCGATTGGCGATCAATATGCGGGAGAACATTGCTCAGTTACCTCGGCCAACGCCATGGCGGCTAGGGGCGGACGCGGAAGAGAACCTGCCCGTATTCCACGGGCTGGGCATTCTCGACGCAGCTTTCCGTGACGACGCCGGAGCACTCGGCCTTGATTTCGTTCATGACCTTCATGGCTTCGACGATGCAGACGACGGTATCCTGCGCGATGCGGGCGCCGATCTTGACGAACGCGTCAGAGTCGGGGCTGGGGGAGCTGTAGAACGTGCCGACCATGGGGCTGGTGACCTCGAGGAGGTCGTCGGCCTTGGCCGGGGCGTGGGTCAGAGGCGCCGCCGCGGGCGCCGCGGCCACAGGGG
>JAPLNA010000101.1:13206-15231 GCA_026693065.1 Planctomycetota bacterium | reverse complement strand
GCGCCGCGGCCACAGGGGACGCCGCGACCGGAACGCACGAAGCCGACGTCACGGCCAACCCTCGCTTGAGTTCAACCCGCGTCTGCCCTTCGACGACCGTCAACTCGTTCAGGTCGTTGTCGACCATCATCTTCACGAGGCGGCGGACGTTTTCAAGCTCGACGGCCTTGCCGATCCGCCCCGTCAGGGGCGCCTCGACGGGCGCGGCCTTGTCCTTGTCCTTGACGGCTGCAGGCGTCTTCGTCTTCCGTGCCGATTTCCTGGCCATTGTT
Organism: Planctomycetota bacterium; assembly: GCA_026693065.1. Lineage (GTDB taxonomy): Bacteria > Planctomycetota > Phycisphaerae > SM23-33 > SM23-33 > JAPLNA01. The sequence continues at coordinate 14,959 of JAPLNA010000101.1, read as the reverse complement.
TTCACCTCAAAAGCATCGCGTTGATTTCCGTCGGCAGGGCGCTCAATCGCCGCCGCCCCGACGCTGTCACCACCACGTCATCTTCGATTCGGATTCCGCCGACGCCGGGCAGGTAGACGCCCGGCTCGACGGTGACGACCATGCCGGCCCGCAGCCGCCCGGCGGCCTTGGAGCCCAGCCCGGGTGCCTCGTGCACCTCGCGGCCCAGTCCGTGCCCCAGGCCATGCACAAACGCAGGCCCGAACCCGGCCTGGGCGATGATCCCACGGGCCACGCCGTCGGGGCGGTTGCACAACACGCCCGGGCCGACCGCACGAATGCCGGCCTGCTGGGCCCGGCGGACGACCTCGTACGCCCGGCCCAACGTGCGCGGAATCGTACCCAGGAACACCACTCGCGTCAAGTCGCTATGGTAGCCCGCCGCCAGGGCCCCGAAATCCAGCAGCAGCCCCTCGCCCCGCCGCGTCTTGCGGTCGCCGGGGGTGTGATGGCATCGGGAGGCGTTGGGCCCGCCCGCCACGATCGTCGGAAACGCCGCCCCGTCGGCCCCCGCCGCACGCATCAGATACTCCAGCTTCGCGGCGATCTGTCGCTCCGTCTTGCCCGCCAGTTCCTTGACACCCCCCGCGATCAGTTGCCTGAACGCCTTCTCGGCGATCCGCACGGCGTGCACGATGGCTTTCAGCTCGCCGGCGTCCTTGACCATGCGTCCGGCCAACAGTCCCGCGGCCGGCACGATCGTCCGGGCCCCCATCGCCCTGGCAAGCTGGTCATGGTCGCCCAGGGGCATGGCCGTCTGGACGGCCAGCCGGCGGATCTTTCGCCCCTTGATGGCCGCCGCGGTCGCGGCCGCCAGGCTCACCCCCTGGCGGACGTCGATCTCCACGCCGGGGCATTCCTGGGGGGCCTGCTCGCCGAAGCGCCCATCCGTAATCAGCCGGGCCCACCCTCGCCCCACCAGCAGCCAACTGTCCTCGCCCGTGAACCCGCTCAGGTACGACACGTCCTGCCGGCGCGTGATCACCGCCAGGTGCGCTCGCTCCCGCGCCGCCAGCCGCACCACCGCCCGCCGCCGCGCGGCCAGCCGGGCCCGCTGGGCCGTCGTCGCTCTGGGTGAGGTCATGTCGGGTCCTTTCCTTCGACGCCTCGCCGCGTCGAGCCCCAAAGCATACCCTCCGGCGGCCTCCCGGACAAGCGCCCGGTCCCTATCCCAGCGGCTTGGCGCGGCAGACCAGTTGCACGGCGATGCCCCAGGGGTCTCGCACGATGGCGAAGACATCCCCGGCCTCGGTCGGCTTGATCTCGTCGAGGGCCCCCTCCAGCCGCCCCCCCGCCCCCACCAGCCGGGCCGCGTCGGCCTTCACGTCGTCGCTGGCGAACGCCACGTGGAACCGCCCCGCCTCCCACGCCCCGTACTCCGGCACGCCCACGGCCGGATTATGGTACACCTCCAGCACGACCCGGTCACCCTCGTCGGCCATGAAGAACGCCTCCGGCCCCATCTGCCTGAGCACCTTCATCCCAAGGTTCTTGCACCACCAGTGCACCATCTCGGCCGGCTGAGCCACCTGCAACGCCATGTGTTCGATACTCATTCTTCACTCCCGGGGCGGGGATACGACAACCACCCCGCCAGGCTCGCAATGGAATTCACTTTGGAGTCGAGGCAGCTCGATCTGGAACGTTTTCTCCGAGGTCCCGCAAACCTTGATGGTGGCCTTGTCGTCCAAGACCGTCCAGACGCCTGCCGGAC
>JAPLNA010000101.1:0-13140 GCA_026693065.1 Planctomycetota bacterium | reverse complement strand
GACCCGGAATGTCTTGGGCGATTTGAAGCGGGCAAAGTCCCCGGCCCAGTCCAAGCGGTAGACCGCGTTGTGCTGTGACAGCGCGAACAGCGAACCGGCCTCGGCCCCTGCCCAGAAGACCCGCTCGGCGAGCAGAATGCGATGGTCTTTCCAGACCAGCATGTCGCTATCGCCGCCGATAGACTTGGCCCACACGCACCGGCCCTGGGCGGCGCCGATAATCCTTCCGCCAGGGACCTCGGACGGGGATCGCGAGAAACGCCAGCCCTGCCCGTCGAAGAGGGCTGTGACCGTTTCCTTGCCAAGGGACAAGCACGCCGTGTCGGGCGTGGAGAATGCCACGCCAAGGACCTCTTCATCGGCCGACAGGACCAGCATCTCGTTCTTGCCGGACACCAGATCGATGGCCACGATGGTGTGTGGGGGCTGCAACACGACCGCTCGCGTGACTTCGTCGTTGGCCTGACACCAGGCGAGGGCCCTTCTGGCCATCCAGATCGCCGTGAGCCGATGGTCCCGTGCGAGGGCGAACAGGCCGTCCTCTCGGGCCACCAGGAACCCGCCCATCCGAGTGCAGGGCAGGACATCCGTGACGCGGCCCTTCCCCAGGAATACCTGTTGCAGGTCGCCGCCGTCTCGCCAGAACACTCCGCCTCCGGGTGGGGCATCGATCTCATAGGAGCGGCATTTCAGAAACGCGCCGGCGTAGTGGGCCTCGTCGGCCAACCAGGTAGGTGTGGCGGCCAGAAAGGTCGTCGGACGCGGGGGCACCTGCAGCCAGATCAGTTCCGCCGCCACCAGCCCCCCGCCCAGCAGGGGCAGCAGGATCGCCGCCATCCAGCCGGTGGGCATCATGCGGGGGACGACGCGCCGGTCGAACCACCCGGAGGCGAAGTGGATCATCGCAACGGCCAACAGAACGACGCCCACGTCCATGAACGCGTGGATCAGCCCGGCGGACTTGTGCTCCTTTTCGCCCGTCAGGTTCCACAGGACGATCACCAACGCGTACAACAACAGCGGCGAGAGAATCACGAAGGGGAGAACTTCGGCAAGGCCCCGGAGATGGGCTGGTGCCCGGACACCTTCGGGCACGCCGCGACGGTCCCCACGATCATGTATATTCCGGTGCCCAGCAGCGAAACGATCCCCACGAGCAGTCCCATGGCACTGAGGCGTTTCCAGAACGTCCAGATCAGGCCGAGGATCGCCAGGCCCACCGCCGCCTCCGTCGCGAACCCACCCCAGAGGACGGCGTGGACCTCCCCGCCTTCGCTCGCCGCGTGCGACCAGCCCACGGGAGTCATGGATATGCCATGAGCCCGCCCGCCCGTGGCCACAGCCGCCAGCAGGTGTCCGCATTCGTGCACGATCTCCGTCGAATTGAAGACCAGCACGGTTGCCCCGAGTACAACGAGCCATTTCCGGAGTGCTTCGGTGCGAGTCATTCGTCCGGCGCGGGCGTCGGGCGGGGGAGCTGAAACCTGATTGGGCATGTCCCCGGACTGTTCCATGCCCACAGAATATGACACACTGGCCGCCGGGTCAACACCCTGGGATTCCGCTTGCCTTCCCGAGCCGACGGGGGCATTTTGGGGATATGAGCGAGAAAGAGATTGTCTGGCGAGACGTGAGGACGCTGACCGTGGAGGGCCAGGGGTGGGCCGATCGGGAGCGGGCGTTTGACCGCCTGCCCGCGCGGGCGAAAGGGAAGGTTCCGCCGGCGGTGTGGGAACTGGCCAGGAACTCGGCGGGGATCGCCGTGCGGTTCCAGACGGACGCGACGGAGATTCACGCGCGGTGGACGCTGATGGGCCCGCGAAGCCCGCTGGACCACATGGCCGCCTCGGGCACGAGCGGGTTGGACTTGTATGCGAGGGAGGCTGGCGGCGCGTGGCGGTGGGCGGGGGTCGGGCGGTGCTCGGCCGTGCCCAAGGCGCAGGCCGTGCTGGCTGAACGGATGGACGCCGGGCGGCGGGAGTACATGCTGTATCTGCCGCTGTACGACGGGGTCGAGAGCGTGGAAGTGGGCGTGCCGGCCGGGGCGGACCTGGCGGCGGCGCCGGCGCGGGCGGGCAGGCCGATCGTGTTTTACGGCACGTCCATCGTGCAGGGGGCGTGCGCATCCCGGGCGGGAATGGGTTACACGAGTATCCTGGGCCGGCGGCTGGACAGGCCGGTGATTAACCTGGGCTTCTCCGGCAGCGCGCGGTGCGAGGCGGAGTTGGCCGACCTGCTGGGTGAGCTGGACGCGGGGGTGTTCGTCCTGGACCCCCTGCCGAACATGGACGCCGCGGCCGTGACGGAGCGGATCGAGCCCTTCGTGCGAGCCCTGCGAGCGGCCCGGGCGGGCGCGCCGATCGTTCTGGTCGAGTGCATTTCGTACCCGCTGGCGGCGCAGGCGCCGTGGTTGCGGGAGCACCTGGAGGCGATCAACGCGGCGTTGCGGGCGGCCATCGGGAGGTTGCGGGCCTCCGGGGAGACGAACCTGCACCTGGTGAACGGGGCGGCCCTGCTGGGCGGCGACGGCGAGGCGACGGTGGACGGAGTGCATCCGACGGACGTGGGGATGATGCGGATGGCCGACGCGATCGAGCCGGCGCTGCGGGCGTTAGCGTAGGTTCCAGTGGAGCAGCACGACGGTCAGGGCCACCCCGGCGACGACCAGGATGATCGCCCAGAAGACCACCACGCCGAAGGAGAACCGTTTGGTGTCAGGCAGGCCCTCGAAGACCTCGTAGAAGGCCCGGAGGTAGAACACGCCGGCCAGGGCGGCCAGGCCCAGATTGGCCGCGTGCAGGGCCTGGACCTCGGACGGGAGGCGGAAGGCGTTGAAGCCCACGCAGAACCACGCGTGCAGCCCGCCACAGAGGAAGATGACCGCAATGAGCCACCGCAGCGTCGGGGCCTTGTGCGTCAGATGCGTGCCCAGGAGCAGCCAGGCGATCATCGCGACGACCTTGGCGGTCGTGATGCTGTAGGCCCAGATGGGCATGGCGAAGGGGTATCCGCCGATGGCCACGTCGCCGAACAGGCCGTAGTACAAGGCCGACAGGTAGACCGGCCCGATGACCGCGAAGAGGACATACCAGAGCCCGCGCCACGAGAACGCGTGCGGGTGCAGGCCAATGGGCGGTTGAGTTGCCGGTTCGGTATCCATATGTGTTCGCGTCGCATCAGGGCGGCGAAGCGGTACTATCGCCGTTTCCCTCGCCCATGTCCAGCGCGGGAGTCGACACATTTTTCAGCGGCCGGGGGCTGGCCAGGCCGTTAGTCAAAGACAGGGCTGCCGTGAAAGAAGAGAATCACGCTGGCCGACCCGAAGGCCAGGGAAGCGACACAGGCCCAACTCAGGACTTCGCGAAAGGACCGACGCCTTCTGCCGACTCGCGCCGGGCGAATCTCGCAGTAGGCGTGAAGGTAGAACACGCCGGCCATTACGGCGGCCACCATGCACAAGAACGACAGTGGGTGCGCGAGAGAAAAGAGAAGGTTGGCGGCCGCGGCGAACAGGGCGTGAAGCCCGCCGACGAGAAAGACCCACGCGCCGAGTATCGCCCTTGTCCGGGAGACCGGGCATCGTCGCACCCGGGTGATCCATGCGAACATCACGATGATCTTGACGATCGTTACGGTGTACGACCAGACAGGCAGGGCGAATGGATAGAGCCACTCGAAATCGCCCCCAAAGAGTCTTACGAAGGCGATCGACAGGATGATGGGGCCGACGATTGCGAAAAGGAAATACGCCCACCACGGCCAGGGGCGAGTGGTATCCCTCGGGGGTGGTTCCAGATGGAGCACGGGGTTGTATTCCATGGGCCTCATCCTGCGTGCATGACGGCGGTCGTTCCCCTCGATGGAGGGCGTGCGAGACATTCTCCGGGGCGGGACGGGAATTCGCAATCCCCCGTCCCGGAATAGGGTTTACGGGGCGGGCGGGGTTTGGTAATATGGCGGCACGCAGAAGGCAGCGAGAGGTTCGTGAATGACGTTGAACACCGCCGTGCCATACTGGCCGTTTGACGCTACCGGCGGCGAAACGCCCTCCGGGGCGCTCGCCGAGGGCGCTGACGGCTCGAATTCGCAGTCGCTTCAGCGGGCCATTGCCGACGCTCAGGGCGGCGGGGCGCGGGGGTTTGAGGTGATCCTGCAACTCTACGGGCGGAGGCTCTACGGGTTCTTCTACCGCGCCACCGGCGACAGCCACGATGCCGAGGACCTGGTCAACGAACTGATGCTCCGGTTGATCCGGCGGCTGAAGCACTACCAGCACCGCGACCGGTTCGAGCCGTGGCTGTTTCGAATCGCGGCGAACATGGCGCGGGACCGGATCCGCGGTCTTCGCTCGCGTCCGACGCCGCTGAGCCTCTCGCGGGAGAACGACGGCGAGGCGGGCATGACCGACCCGCCCTGCCGGCACGCCGAGCCGCTGGAGGGCCCGTTGGCCCGGGCCGAGCGGAACGGGCAACTCCAACGCATGCTCGATCAGCTTGACCCCACGACCCGGGGGATGATCCTCCTTCGGTACTTCGGCGACATGAGCTTCCGCGACCTGGCCGAAACGTTCGCCTGCCCGATCGGCACGGCGTTGGCGAAGGTGCACCGCGGGCTTCAGTTCCTCCGCGAGCGGGCCGAGCATCCAGAGGCCCAGCCCAGCCAGGTACGCGAGAAAGCCGGCGGATCGGCCAGAACCCGGCGCTCCGAGCGCGTACCGAACGTGGGGGCGCAGGCCGCGCCGTTCCCGGCCTGATAGGCTGGCGGAGCGGAGCACAAAGGGCGCGTTCTCCTGGCCAATCCCAATACCTCTCCGCGCGGCTGATGAATGCGCCCGCATTTCGAAAAAACGTCCCACGTATTCGCCGAATCGGCTAGAATGAGGCAAATCGGACACCTGAAAGGCCGTTGGCCCATGCACAGGCGACAAAGCAGACTCCGCGGAAGCCGCACCCGCTGTTCCCCTCGGCGGGGGCGTGGCATTGGTCCGTCGGCCCAGCCGCAAGCGGCGGCATCGATGGAGGAACTCGAACCGCGACTGTTTCTGTCGGCCGTGGTTAAGGCCTCCCCCGGGTTCCAGTTCTACCACCCCGACAGCACGGTGGCGCCGGCGGCGGGGTATGCGAGCCCTTCGGGCCTCTCGCCGGCGACGATGAGGCACGCCTACGCGATGGACGCCATTTCCTTCGGCGGCATCGTCGGCGACGGGACGGGGCAGACGATCGCGATCGTCGACGCCTACAACGCCCCGAACATCGTGGCCGATCTGGCGGCGTTCGACGCGTACTGGACGGCGGCGGGGTTCCCCCTGCAGGACCCCCCGAGCTTCACGGTCATCGGTCAGACCCTCGGCGCGCCTCTGCCCGACGATCCGCCCAACAAGGGAGACTCCTGGGCGATCGAAACGTCGCTGGACGTCGAGTGGGCGCACGTGATGGCCCCCAACGCGAGCATCCTTCTGGTGGAGGCGAATTCGCCTTCTTTCACTGACCTGCTGACGGCGGTGGACACGGCCCGCAACTACCCGGGCGTGTGCGTGGTCTCGATGAGCTGGTCGGCCGATGAATTCCGGGGCGAGACCGGGTACGACTACCACTTTACAACCCCGTCGGGGCATACGGGAGTGACGTTCGTCGCCTCCACCGGCGACTACGGGGCGTACAGTTATCACACGTCGAGCCTGACGGTGGAATACCCGGCCGCGTCGGCCAACGTGCTAGCCGTGGGCGGGACAACACTGACCACCGGGGCCGGGGGGACCTGGGTAGCCGAAACCGGCTGGGGCAACGGCACGAGCAGCGGCACGCTGGGCGGCTCGGGCGGGGGCATCAGCAGGTACGTCAACAAGCCCTCGTACCAGAACGACGTGGTCACCCAGTCGACCAAGCGCCGCTGCATTCCCGATATCGCCATGGACGCCGACCCGAACACCGGCGTGCCGGTGTACGACAGTTGGGACTTCGGCGTCTCGACCCCGTGGAACCAGTTCGGCGGGACCAGCCTGTCCGCTCCGCTCTGGGCGGGTCTGATTTCCATTGTCGATCAGGGGCGAGTGTTGTCCGGGCGAACGAATCTCGACGGACCTTCGCAGACCCTGCCGGCGATCTACGCCCTCCCCTCCCAGAACCTCCACGACGTCACCAGCGGCAACAACGGCTACGCCGCCGGCACCGGGTACGACCTGGTCACGGGACGCGGCACGCCGGTGGCAAATCTGCTGGCGCCGGCCATGGTGGGCCCGGCCTTGTCGCCCCCGACGATCGGGGCGCTTACCATCACACCCGGCTCGCTCATGCCGGGGGAGCCGGTCACGCTGACGGCCGTCAATGTCCAGGAGAGCCCCGGCACGATCACGGGCGTGGCGTTCTATCGCGAGACCAACGGCATCGCCGGGCTCCAGACCGGCTCGGACACCTACGTGGGCCCGGGCGCCCGAAGCAGCTCGAACTGGTCGCTGTCGCTGAACAGTGTGGCCCTGCCCACGGGGATCTACACCTTCTACGCCCTCGCCACCGACAGCACGAACACGACGGCGACCGCCTCGGCCCCCCTGACGGTCAGTCCGATCGTCGTCACGGTCAACCCCCTGGTCACCAACGACCACTCGCCGGGGCTGACGGGCACGGTGAACTCCCCCACGGCGGCCGTCCACGTGACCATTGGCCTGGACACCTGGCTGGCCATCAACAACGGCGACGGTACGTGGACGCTGCCGGGCGGGACCGTCTTGCCGGACCTGGCTACCGGGCTCTACGACGTCCAGGCCGTCGCCGACGACGCCTACGGCGACCACGTCAGCGACGCCACGACGGACGAACTGATCGTCTACACCATTCCAGGCGACTTCAACCTGGACAACGAAGCAGGCCCGGAAGACTTCGGCATTCTCAAGGACAACTTCGGCCTCCAGGGCGGGTATCTCCAGGGCGACGCCAACGGGGACGGCGAGATCGGCCCGGAAGACTTCGCGATTCTCAAGGACAACTTCGGCCTGGACGCCTGAGGGGCTATTCGTGCCCGAGGGCCACGATCGGGTCCAGCCGCGAGGCCTTCCACGCCGGGTAGTAGCCGAAGACAATCCCCACCGCCGAGGACACCGCCACAGCGGCCGCCATCGCCGGCAGCGACGTCATGGTCGTCCAGCCGAGGAAGGCGTTGACGGCCCAGGAGGCGCTCCGTCCGACGGCGATGCCGACGGCCCCGCCCAGCAGGCAGAGGATCACCGCCTCGGTGAGGAACTGGCGGAGGATGTCTCCGCTCCGCGCCCCGACGGCCATCCGAAGCCCGATCTCCCGCGTCCGCTCCGTCACCGAGGCCAGCATGATGTTCATGATCCCCACACCCCCCACCACCAGCGAGATCAACGCCACGCACAGCAGGAGGTTGGTCATCAGCCGACTGCTGGCCGCCAGCGTCGAGGCGATCTCCGCCAGGTCGCGGATGCGGAAGTCGTCGTCCTGGTCATACCCCAGCCGGTGCCGCTCCCGCAGCAGGCCGGTGACCTGGCGGATCGCCAGAGGCACGTCGGCCTGGCTCCGGGCGGAGACCCAGATGTCATCCATGTCGGCGAACCGTATCAGCTGGGGCATGTCCGCCGCCTGCGCCGCCGAGGCCGACGGATACAGAACCACCTGCTGGCAAGGGTAGGCCTGGCCGAGCGAGTTGACCTGCCCCCCCGCGGCGGTCGCGGCGGCCGGTGCCCCCCCGGACCGCGCCCCCGAGACGCGGAACTTGATCGTCGTCCACGGGGCCAGAACGATATCGTCCTGGTCGCTACCCATCATGTTCGCGCCTTTGGGCGTCAGCACGCCGATGACGGTCATGGTGACGTCCTTGACCCGCACCTGCTGGTTCACCGGCGAGGCCCCGGCGAACAGCTCGCGCGCGACGGTCTTGCCCAGCAGGCAGACGCAGGCGGCGCCGGCGACCTCGGCCTCGGTAAAGCACCGCCCCTCGGCCAGGTCCGCCCAGTTCCGCACCACCAGGTAGTCCGGCGTCGTCCCCAGCACGCGTCCGGAGGGCCAGTTGCGGTTGCCGTATACGATCTGTGCCCGGCAGTCCACGCTCGGGGCCGCACAACGGACCGCGCTGCATTCCTGACTGATCGCATAGGCGTCGGCGGCCGTCAGCGTGTTCCTCGCCCCGGCCCCGGAACTGGCCCCCGCCCTCACGACGTCGCTCGGGTCGATCTGCACGACGCTGGCGCCCAGCGAGCTGATCGTCCTGCGTATCGTCTGGGCCGAGCCCTGCCCCAGTTCCATCATCGCAATCACCGCCGCCACCCCAATGACAATCCCCAAACACGTCAGCAGCGACCGCATCACATGCCGCCGCAGCGCCCGCACCGCCGTCGAGACCGTTCGCAGAATCTTCCGCATATCCTATTAAACTCGCCATCGCCCCGAACCTTGCGGGCAGAACTGTGACATTCTCCGCAACCGGAACCTGCCCTGTTCCAAAAGCCGCTCGCATCCGCTAGTATCACCGGCGAGGAGATTGCCGATTGTCGATTGCCGATTGCCAATTGAAAGAAACGGCCGCGGGCCGGACGCGGGGGTTTTCGTCATTGCGCCAGCGTCTTTCAATCGGTCCGCCTTCGGCGGAGCAATTGGCAATCGGCAATTCGTGCTCCCTCGCCCCCCAGTAACCAAGGAACATTCATGCCCCCACAATTTGTCTTCGAGATGCACGAGGTGTCCAAGAGCTTCGGCGACAAGGTCGTCCTGCAGGATATCAACCTGTCGTTCTTCTACGGGGCCAAGATCGGCGTCGTCGGCGAGAACGGGGCCGGCAAGAGCACTCTGCTGAAGATCATGGCCGGGCTGGACAAGGACATTCACGGCGAGGCGAGGCTGGCCAAGAATATGACCGTGCGTTACGTCGCCCAGGAGCCCGCCCTGGACATGGACAAGACGGTTCGCGAGAACCTGCGGACGGCCGTCAAGGGCGTGCAGGACCTCATCGACCGCTTCAACGACGTCTCCGAGCGCCTGGGCGACCCCAAGCCCGGCGACGACGCCGACAAGCTCATGGAAGAGATGGGCACGCTCCAGGAGAAGATCGACGCCTGCGACGGCTGGGAGATCGAGCGGCTGATGGATATCGCCTCCGACGCCCTCGTCCTGCCCCCCGACGAGGCGTCCGTGAAGATCCTCTCGGGCGGCGAGCGGCGGCGCGTGGCGTTGTGCATGGCCCTGCTGGAGAGGCCCGACCTGCTCCTGCTCGACGAGCCCACCAACCACCTGGACGCCGAAACCGTCCAGTGGCTGGAGGCCGCCCTGAGGGAATACCCCGGCACGGTGATCATCGTCACCCACGACCGCTACTTCCTCGACAACATCACCAAGTGGATCCTCGAGTTGGAGAACGCACGCGGGATTCCCTTCGAGGGCAACTATTCGTCGTGGCTCAAGCAGAAGGCCGAGTACCTCCGCGTGTCGGAGAAGAAGGAATCCGAGCGGCAGAAGACGCTGACGCGTGAGTTGGAGTGGATCAACACGTCGGTTCGCGCCCGGAACGCGAAGAACCAGGCCCGCATCAACGCGTATGAGAAACTCGCCGGCCAGCAGGTCATGGACGCCCGGAGCGAGGCGGTCATCCAGATCGCCCCGGGCCCGAGGCTGGGCGAACGCGTCATCGCCTTCCACGGCGTGACGAAAGGTTTCGGGGGCCCGCCGCTGATCGAGGACTGCTCCTTCGACGTGCCCCGCGGGGCCGTCGTCGCCGTACTCGGGCCCAACGGAACGGGCAAGACCACGCTGTTCCGCATGATCACCGGCCAGGAGAAACCCGACGCCGGCACGGTGGAGGTCGGCCCGACGGTCGCGATCAGTTTCGTCGACCAGCACCGCGATGAATTGAACGACTCGCAGACGATCTTCGAGGAGATCACCGGCGGCAAGGACAAGATCGAGATGGGCACGGTGTCGATTCCCTCCCGCGCCTACGTCGCCCGCTTCAACTTCCGCGGCCCCATGCAGCAGAAGAAGGTGGGCGAATGCTCCGGCGGCGAACGGAACCGCATCCACCTGGCCAAGATGCTCCGCCGCGGGGGCAACGTCGTGCTCTTCGACGAACCCACCAACGACCTGGACGTGGCCACCATGCGGGTGCTCGAGCAGGCGATCATCGAATTCCCCGGCTGCGCCATGGTCATCAGCCACGACCGGTTCTTCCTCGACCGCATCTGCACGCACCTGCTGATCCTCGAAGGCAACGGCAAGACGACGTGGTTCACGGGCAACTTCGCCGCCTACGAGGAAAAGCTCCAGGCCGAGAGCCCCGAGCGCCTCGCCCACCGCCGGGGCAAGTACAAGAAGCTGACGTTGCGGTAGCCGGCCGCGGGGTGGGAGAAGCTGATTATTTCAGTTGCCTTTCGGATTAGAAATTGTTATCAGTGAAGGGACGGGAACGCCTCCGCCCGCAGGGTTGCGGTCTACCGGAGGACCCCGTTAGAATATGTCGCCGGCCGGTACCGGCGAGTGGTGGCAGGAACTTACCGGAAGACAAGTGAAGGAAAGTCCAATGAGCGAGAACACCAGGCAACAGATGATCCAGACCATCGCCGGGATGAACACGGTCACCGGCACGGTGGACTACACCTCCCGGGCCGTCAAGGAAGTCTACGGCGAGCACGTGTTCAGCGAGCGCGTTCAGCGGGAGCGGCTGCCCAAGACCGTCTTCAAGACGCTGCAGAAGACCGTCAAGGCCGGCACCGAACTGGACCCCACCATCGCCGACGCGGTGGCGGTGGCCATGAAGGACTGGGCCATCGAGCATGGCGCGACGCACTTCTGCCACTGGTTCCAGCCGATGACCGGCACGACGGCGGAGAAGCACGACAGCTTCATCACTCCGACGAACGAAGGCGGCGCGCTGGCGGAGTTCTCGGGCAAGGAACTCGTCCGCGGCGAGCCGGACGCCAGCAGCTTCCCCTCGGGCGGGCTGCGGGCGACGTTCGAGGCCCGCGGCTACACCGCGTGGGACCCCTCGAGCCCGGCCTTCATCCTGGACAACCCCAACGGCGCGACGCTGGTCATTCCCACAATGTTCATCAGTTGGACCGGCGATGCCCTGGACAAGAAGACCCCCCTGCTCCGGTCGATGCAGGCCCTGAGCACCCAGGCCATCCGCCTGCTGCGGATCTTCGGCAACACGACGGCCAAGCGGGTCTACACCACCGTCGGGGCCGAGCAGGAGTATTTCCTGATCGACAAGCACTTCTACTTCGCCCGTCCGGACCTGGTCAACACCGGTCGGACGCTGTTCGGCGCCAAGCCCCCCAAGGGCCAGGAGCTCGAGGACCAGTACTTCGGCGCCATCGCCGACCGCGTGCTGGCGATTATGGCGGAGATGGAATACGAGCTGCTGCGGCTGGGCGTTCCGATCAAGACGCGGCACAACGAGGTGGCCCCAGCGCAGTATGAGATCGCGCCGCTGTTCGAGACGAGCAACCTGGCCACCGACCACCAGATGCTGGTGATGGAGATGCTGCGGAAGGTCGCCAACCGGTACGGCATGACCTGCCTGCTGCACGAGAAGCCCTTCGCGGGGATCAACGGCAGCGGCAAGCACAACAACTGGTCGATGGCGACGGATGAGGGCGAGAACCTGCTGAACCCGGGCGACACGCCGCACGCGAACGCCCAGTTCCTGGTCTTCTGCGCCGCGGCCGTGCGGGCGGTGCACAAGTACGGCGGGCTGCTCCGCATGAGCGTCGCCGGCGCCAGCAACGACCATCGCCTGGGCGCCAACGAGGCCCCGCCGGCGATCATCAGCGTCTTCCTGGGCGAGCAGCTCACCGACGTGTTCTCGCAGGTGGAGAAGGGCGCGGCCAAGAGTTCCAAGAAGGGCGGGGACATCAAGGTCGGCGTGAACATGCTGCCCAAGCTGCCTCGCGACGCGGGCGACCGCAACCGCACCAGCCCGTTCGCGTTCACGGGCAATAAGTTCGAGTTCCGCGCCGTCGGCAGCAGCCAGTCCGTCGCCGGGCCCAACACCGTGCTGAACACCATCGTCGCCGAGAGCCTGGACTACGTCTGCGGCAAGCTGGAGAAGGCCCTCAAGACCACCAAGGATCTCGCCAAGGCCATCCAGCAGGTTCTGCCGGGCCTCGTCAAGGAATTCAAGCCCGTGCTGTTCGAGGGCGACAACTACACTCCCGAGTGGCACGCCGAGGCCGAACGCCGCGGGCTGCCCAACCTCCGCAACACCGTCGACGCGGTGGCCCTGGTCACGGGCAAGGAGTCCGTCTCGCTGTTCACGAAGTACCACGTGTACTCCGCCCGCGAGCTTCACAGCCGGCAGGAGATCCTGCTGGAACGGTACATCAAGGACATCAACATCGAGGCCCAGACGGCCTCGCAGATGGCGCACACGATGATCCTGCCGGCCTGCCTGAAGTACCAGGCGAAGGTTGCCGAGGCCATCCAGGCCGCCAGCGCCTGCGGCATCGAGGACGCCACCCAGGCCGCCCTGTTGCAGGAAGTCGTGGAGGCCGTCTCGGCCCTGCGTACGGCGGCCCTGGCGCTGGACGACGTGGCCGGCAAGGCCCCGCACGGCGCGATGGCGCACGCCAAGTACCAGCGCGACGCCGTCCTGCCCGCCATGGCCGACCTCCGCAAGGCCGCCGACGAGCTCGAACTGCTTGTTGCCGACGAGTATTGGCCCCTGCCCAAGTACCGCGAGATGCTGTTCATCCGGTAACGCGGCGGGCGTTTGCCCCGTTGACACAAACCCCCGGGCCCATCGCGGGCCCGGGGGTTTTCTTTTCGTCACGCCGGCAGGCGTAACCTTCTTCGCTCGTGCAGACACTGCACCGGATGTGTATACTGTGTTACCGGGCGCCGCCGGCGGCCCCGGCTCGGAGAAACCTTGACTTGCTTGCCCCGTTGACGAAGAAGTGGCGACTGTTCCGCGCCTGGACGAGCGGGCACCCCATCTGGTGCGCCTGGCAGGTCACGTACCGCTGTAATTTCCGCTGCCGCTTCTGCCACTACTGGCACGACCCGCTCGGGCGCGCCGTCGAACCCACCGTCGACGACTACATCGCCGGCGCCCGCAAGCTCGCTACCTTCGGCACGCTGATGATCGCGCTGGCCGGCGGCGAGCCACTGCTCCGCCCGGACATCGCCCAGATCGTCC
>JAPLNA010000100.1 GCA_026693065.1 Planctomycetota bacterium | reverse complement strand
CGTCTTCCAGCATTACGCCCTGTTCCGGCACATGACGGTGTTCGAGAACATCGCCTTCGGGCTTCGCGTCCGCCCGCGAGACCAGCGCCCCTCGCGAAAGGAGATCGCCCGGCGGGTGCGAGAGCTGCTTTCGCTGATCCAACTGGAGGGCCAGCACGACCGTTACCCCTCGCAGTTGTCCGGCGGGCAAAGGCAGCGGGTGGCGCTGGCCCGCGCGCTGGCGATCGAACCCAAGGTGCTCCTGCTCGACGAGCCCTTCGGGGCCCTTGACGCCCGCGTCCGCCAGGAGCTCCGCCGCTGGCTGCGACGGCTGCACGACGAAATCCACATCACCAGCGTCTTCGTCACCCACGATCAGGAAGAGGCCCTCGAGGTCGCCGACCGCATCGTCGTCATGAACGCCGGGCGGATCGAGCAGGTCGGGCGGAGCGACGAGGTCTTCCACCATCCGCGAACCCCCTTTGTCATGGAGTTTCTCGGGAACGTGAACGTCTTCCACGGTCGCGTCGAGGGCGGGCGGGCCACCGTCGCCGGGCTGGACTTCGGCCCGGGGGCGCGGGGCGCCGATCACGCCGGGGGAGGCCAGGCCCGCGTCTTCGTCCGCCCGCACCAACTGGAGCTCTCGCGCGGGCCGCTCTCGCCTTCGAGCTTCCCCGGCACGGTGGAGTCCGTCAACGCCGCCGGGGCGGTGGCCCGCCTGGACGTCCGGACGGACCTGGCCGGCCCGCTCACCGTCGAGGTCCCCCAGGAGCAGTTCCGCCGGGAAGGCTTCGCCGTCGGCGACGCCGTCTTCGTCACGGCCCGCGAAGCGACCGTCTTCCCCCTGGACTACACGATCTGATCGCGGAGGATGGAAGCGCCATGCAAGCGTTAGTATATGATGGCACCGGCGCGATCCTCTCCGACCGCCCCGACCCGCGCCCGGGGCGGGGGGAGGCCCTGCTGGCCGTCCGGATGGCCGGCGTGTGCCGGACCGACCTGGAGATCCTCGACGGGTATATGAATTTCCGCGGGGTGATGGGGCACGAGTTCGTGGCCACGGCGCTCACCGGCCCGGCGGACTGGCGGGGCCGGCGCGTCACCGCCGAGATCAACTGCCCCTGCCGCCTCTGCCGCCTCTGCCGCATGGGCCTGGGCGGGCACTGCCCCACCCGCACCGTGCTGGGCATCGCCGGGCGAGACGGCGTCTTCGCCGAACGCGTCGCCGTCCCCGTCGCCAATCTGCACGCCGTCCCCGACAGCGTCAGCGACGACCAGGCGGTCTTCATCGAGCCCCTGGCCGCCGCCGTGCAGATCTTCCGCCAGGTCGCCCTCACCGGCCGGGACAACGTCGTCCTGCTGGGGGATGGGAGGCTGGCGCAGTTGGTCGCCCGGGTGCTGAAGGTGAAACTCGGCCGCGCCCTCATGGTGGGCCGTCACGCCGAGCGGCTGGCCGTCGCGGCCCGGGTGGGCGTGCAGACCGTCCTGGCGACTGACTTTGCCCCCACCGCCCAGGCCGACGTCGTCATCGACGCCACCGGCACGCCCGAGGGTTTCGAGCTGGCCATGCAGGCCGTCCGACCGCGAGGCACGATCGTCCTGAAAAGCACCTTCGCCGGGGGCAAGGCCCTGAACCTGGCCCCGCTGGTGATCAACGAAGTGACGGTGGTGGGCAGCCGCTGCGGCCCGTTCGACGAGGCCATCGCCCTGCTGGCCTCGGGCCAGATCGAGGTGGCTTCCCTCATCACCGCCCGCTTTCCTCTGGTCCGCGCGATGGAAGCCCTCCTGGCGGCGAAGAATCGGGAGAATCTCAAGGTCGTCATTGAAATGGGGTAGCCGCGAACCACGCGAACATCACGAACACCGCGAACTCGGGAAGTAGTTTTATAGAAGCATCTCTGCTCTGTTCGTCTTGGTTCGTCTTGGTTCGCGATGTTCGCGGCTTCCCCGTCTTCCAACGGATCAACGGATCAAGCCTTGTGGTTGGCCGCTTCGATCTGCTCTTTGGTTTCCTTGCCCGCGATGCCGTACTTCTGGGAGATCTTCTCCAGCAGCGGATTGCGGTAGGCGTACCAGTTGCACGCGGGGAAGTAGCGGATCGAGCCGTCGGAGACGTCTTCGTAGGCGAAGACGGCCTTGCAGTTCTGGAGGCGTTCGGCGTCGATGGAGTGCTGTTCCTCGAAGGGCAGCATGGCCACTCGCATGATGCGCCGGGGGCGGCGAAGCGGCGTGCCGTCCTTGGCGTAGCGGCGGCGGAAGACTTTCTTCGTCAGGAACTTGCCCAGCAGGCGCCCGATCGCCGTGATCGGGTTGCCGATCAGCCGCCCGAGGCGCAGCGTGCCGAAGATCCACGGCAGGACAGTTCGCACGATGAGCCAGCGGCCTCGGAGTCGCTGGAAGAACTTTTTGGGGTCGAGCTTGTCCAGCCGGGGCTCGATCTTCTTCATGCGGTCGGCGAAGTCGACGGCGGCCTGGCTGAAGGGCTTCTTCATGTAGTGCCCGATGCTGCGGAAGGTTTTGCCGTCGGAGACCAGCAGGGTCATGGATTCGCAGTTGGGGTGCACGCCGGCCAGCAGGAGGATCTCCGACCGCGGGTTGGAGCGGAAGAAGGTGCGGGCCTTCTTCATGGCGTAGGTCAGCCCGGCGGGGATGAACTCGACCTCGCCGCCCGGCACGCTCTGCTGGACCATCTTCTCGACGTCTTCCATCGTCGTGTGGACGGAGACCGAGAACGTCCCCTCGTGCCAGTTCTCCGTCAGCGGGATGATGCCGATGTCGCTGATCAGGTCGCGGTTGTCGTGGCAGTATTGGAGCAGGTCGGGGATGTACTGGTCGTTGAACCCCCAGCCGGCGCAGGAGATGATCGCGTGCTTGCGGCGGCTGAACCGGCGGAGGTTGTCCAGGGCCTTCATCTTCTTGTCGTAGGCCGGACGGTTGTGGCGGAGCTTCTCGTAGATGTCGGCGTTGCGACCGTCAAACCCGAACCGCAGGGCGACGCGGCTCTCGCAGAGCTTGCGGCAGTAGTCCTCGTCGGCGAGTTTCAGCCCGTTGGTGACGACGTGGGGCTTGAGCCCGTACTTGTCGGCGGAGCGGATCAGCTCGATCAGGTCGTTGCGGACGGTGGGCTCGCCGCCGAAGAGCTGCACGACGGGGCGGGGGTTCATCTTGCCCAGTTCGGCGAAGATCTTGTCGAAGTACGACAGGGGGGGGTTGAAGTCGAACCCCATGTCGCGGATGGTCGCGATGCAGATGGGGCAGTTCATGTTGCAGCGGTTGGTCACGTCGAGGAAGACCATGTTGGGCTTATGGTCGATGTTGCAGCGGTCGCAGTTCATCGAGCAGGGCCCGTGTTCCCTGGAGATGTACTCGTGGAGGTCCTGCTTGCGTTTCCAGGCCGCCGCGTCCGTGCTCACCAGCGACTCGGTGAGCCCGCACTGGGGGCAGTTCTTGAGGATCCAGACCTGCCCCTCGCGGATGGCGAACTCGGAGGGGGCGCGGCCTTGGCAGGTGTTGCAGATGCCGACGTTGACGGGTTTCATGATGCGGTGCTTCCTTTGCTGTGACTGTCAGCGGTCTGGCGCCGGCTCACTTGTTGGCCGGCTGGGTCGCCGGCTGGGTGCTGGGGGCCTGGGCGGCGTCGCCGGCCTTCAGCGCCGCCTCGATCATCGCGTCGCCCTCGTCCGGCTCGGCGGGCTGGCTGGCCGGTCGGCTGGCCGGTTGGGTGGCGGCCCCGGGCTTCCCGTCGGGCGGGCCCACCAGTTCGGTCAGGGCCTTCTCATACTTGGCCAGGCTGTACTCGATCGTCCATCGCTTCTTCTCCTGCCCGTCCTGGAACAGGATCACCACCGGCACGAAGCCGATCTCGTACTTTCGCTGCAGCTCGGGGAAGGGCGAGATGAACATGAGGTTCATGATCATGATCCGCCCGGCGAAGACCCGACCCTTGTACTCGGTGGCCAGTTGCTCGAAGCCCGGCTCCAGGAACATGCAGGAGGCGCACCCGAACTTCCAGAACAGGATGATCACCGGCTTGTCGGACTGAAGGGCCTTCTCGAACTCGGCGGTGGTGTTGAGTTCGACGGCGTTGTTGTTGCACCCGGCGGCCGCCAGGAGCAGCACAACGGCCAGCAGCAGCGGGAGGCTCGATTGGAGGGCGGCGGCGACGGGGCGGCCGTGGGTCGTCAACGTCATGGACTTTCCTTTCCTTAATGGAACCTGCGGCGGGATAATACCCAGCGGCGCCCTGTACTTTCAACCGCAAAATCCCCTCCCGCCCGTTGGCAAGGGGCGGCCGGGGGGGTATAGTGGCCCCCGTGACGGTCGGAGGGCCTCCGGACGGCCGCCCGACAAGAACGAGTATTCAGCGAGGTTGGTCCCCATGCGAAGAGTCCTGTTGGTTGTTCTGGCGGCGGGGTTGGCCGGGGCGGCGAACGCCCGGGCCGAGGAAAAGCCCCTGTCGAAAGAGCCTCCCAAGCCCGTCCCCGTCAAGCCCTTCGCCCTGGGCGCCCCGGACGTCGTTCTGCTGGTCTCCGGCGGCGACAACGGCATGCTCGAGGTCTGCAACTGCCCCGGCAAGATGCCCGGCGGGCTCAGCCGCCGCGGCGGGCTGATCATCAGCTACCGGGCGGCCTTCCCCAACGTGTTCGTGCTCGACCAGGGCAACGGCTTCCTCCGCGGCGAAGACAGCCTCATCAACGACTTCCACACCCACGCCTTCCGCAAGATGGGCTACGACGCCATGGTCCTGGCCGAGTACGAGTGGGCCGCCCCGGCCACCAGGCTCCAGACCATCCTCACCGAAGGGCCCATCGCGTACCTGTCCACGACCGTCCGCCCGACGGCCGCATTGGCCGACAAGAAGCCCCTGCCGATCGTGCCGTTCGTGACCAAGCAGTTCGGCGCGGCCCGGCTTGCCGTCGTGTCGGACCTGCGGGCGGAATGGAAGCCGATGATCGGCCGCAGCCGTCTGGCCGAGTTGACCTTCGACACGGCCGCTCTGGCCGCTCAGGTCGAGCGGCTGCACAAGGAAGGCTGGTACGTCATCGTCGTCTGCCACGGGGACGAGGCCGCCCTCAAGCAGACGGCCCAATCCTGCCCGGACGCCGACCTGTTCCTCCGCGGGCTTCGGACCAAGCCCCTCGAAAAACTCGACACGATCGGCGGCAAGCCCCTCCTGACCAACTGGGGCCACGAGACCACCAGCGCCCTGGCCATGAAGTTCACCCCCGAGGGCAAGATCGACAAGCTCGAGTACCGCCTCGAGACGGTAGGCCCCCAGTGGCCCATCGACGAACCGCTCCTCCAGAATTACCGGGACTACTGCACCCTGGCCGAGCAAGCCCGCCTGTCCGAGAAACCCAAGCCCGGGCCGGTCTACTTCGGCGCCATCAAGTGCGGCACCTGCCACAAAACCCAGTACGCCAACTGGCAGGCCAATAAGCACGCCGGGGCCTACAAGACCCTCGTGAAGGAGAAACGCACCGACGATCCGTCCTGCCTCTCCTGCCACACCACCGGGCTGGGGACGGTCCGGGGGTTCATCACGGCGGAGAAAACGCCCACGCTGGGCGGCGTGAACTGCCAGACGCGGCCCACCTGAAGATCCCCAAGGCCTACCCCAAGCCCGTCACCGAGGCCACCTGCCGCGTCTGTCACACGGAAGTGACCGATCCGAAGTTCGACTTCGCCACGCGGGTGAAGGAATACCACTGCCCCAAGGGCAAGCCCCCGCTGCCCGCCGGGGCCGCCAGCCGCCCGGCCCCCGCCGACGAGAAGAAATAACGCGGGCGCGAACACATTGGTGGGGGGGGGGCGGGCGATTGGCCCGGCCAAAGCCAACCGTGGGACTCGAACCCACAACCTCAGCTTTACGAAAGCTGTGCTCTACCATTGAGCTAGGTTGGCAAGGTACCTTTCATCGGCCGGGAGG
>JAPLNA010000099.1:6071-17013 GCA_026693065.1 Planctomycetota bacterium | reverse complement strand
GGTTCAGCCCCGAGGGTACATCCGATTTGAAGAAGACATGTGGGCCGGAAGATATTTTTCATTATGCATACGCGATCTTCCATTGTCCCCAGTACCGAAGCCGTTATGCGGAATTCCTGAAGGTCGAGTTCCCTCGTCTGCCCCTGACGGGCGACAAGACACTCTTTGCCCAATTGTGCCGGTTGGGCGCCGAGTTGGGCAAGTTGCACCTCCTTGAACAAGTTCCCTCCCCCCAAGCGACTTACCCGCAGGCTGGAACCAACCTCATCGAACGGACAGGCGGGAAAGCCTACAAACCGCCAACTGCCAATGGACCCGGACGTGTCTACATCAACGACAAGCAGTATTTCACAAACGTGCCCCCGGAGGTCTGGCAGTTCCACATCGGCGGATACCAGGTCTGCGAAAAATGGCTCAAGGACCGAAAGGGCCGAACGCTCACATTCGATGACATTGAACATTACCGCAAGATCACTGAAGCCTGTCGGCAGACGTTGCGCCTTATGGGGGAGATTGACGATGCCATCCCGTCTTGGCCGTTGGCCTGATGGGTGAAAATGAAGGGATTGGCTGTTCCTATTCTCGGCCGTCGCGGAAATAAATCTGCACTTTTTGCGAAAAATGCCCGGAATGGCGGCGAAAATGGCGGTTGGGGGGCTGCGTCGGCGCGGGGTGGCGGTAGTCCGGACGAGACCGACAGTTGCGGCGGGGGGGGGGGGGGGGGGGGGGGGGGGTTAATAGTGGAAGGATATGGTGGCGAGTGCATGAGGGATGAAGATGGGAATCGTAAGGGTGGCGGGGACGTATCGCTGTGCGAGAGGGGGATGCGGAACCCGCGGGAGGCTGACGTGCCGTCGGCCGCTAAACCAGGGCGGACGAGTCGTCCGGTTCCGGCGGCGATTCACGATTCACGGCGAATCCCTACTGAATCGCTGGTGTCCACCAAGTACCCGCTAAGTACCCCGGAAGTACCCTTTGAGTACCTCTTCAGTACCCGTTCAGTACCCCATCAGTACCCCTTCAGTACCCGAAAGACGGATGGATCGGAGGGGGGCGAAAACGTAATGGTCTCGGGGATAATGGATTACGAAATCAGGGGGGCGGGCGATGCGGTTTTTGGGGTACGCGCGACCAGGGGTCGCGAGAAAGGGGCGGGTGGAGAGGAGAAAGTGGATCGGGAGAAGGGAAAGATCGGGGCGCGGGGGCGTTCGAGGGTCATTCGAACGTCATTCGAACACTATTCGAACGTTATTCGAACAGAAGGTGGCCGAAGTATTTGGCGATGTGGAAGCTGGGGCGGGGCCAGATGACCTCCGACCAGGTCAGCCAGTGGGGGTGGCTGCAGTCGTCGGCGCACTTGTACAGGTTGGCGCGCCACGCGACGCCGGGGGCGGGACGCTGGATCGGGGAGTATTTCTCCAGGAGGGAGATGGGGAACTTGAACTCGAGGGTCCAGGTGGTGGGTTGGGCGATCTCGGGGTCGATGCGGCCTTTGAGGCTGGTGCCGATGACGACCTGGGCGATCTCGTCGGGGGTGAACATGGCGTCGGGCTGGCCGGGGATGTGAGCGGCGAACCACATCGTGCCGGAGCAGTTGGTTTCGAGGTTGAAGTAGCCCTTCTCGTCCGGGTCGCCGCCGGGGGTGAAGAAGAACTCGACGCAACTGTCGACGCAGACGTAGTGCTGATGCCCGGGGGAGCGGGCGAGGACGTAGTTGTCGTCGACGCGCCAGATGCCGTAGAGGAAGTCTGAGTCGTAGGCGAGCCGGGCCTGGACCTTGGGGTGGTGGGAGGGCTTCTCGCCCATGTAGTAGTCGAGGGTGACGATCTGGGCGTCTTTCCAGACCGGTTTGGACCAGTCGGCGTCGATGACGGGGTTGGGGGACATGCGCTGCGCGCGGTAGGTTTTTTTCAACACGGGACGCTCCTTATCCGGATGAACGCGGGATTGTACCGCGGGGGAGGGGAAAACAAAAGACACTGCGAAACCGCAAGCGGTTTAACAACGACAACAACAACAACGATGACAACCGACGCGATCGCGGGATTCCCAGTTCCCTGGTCTCCGTCCTGCGTTCCTGTCGTTACGGAAGGAACTTGTCTACCTTCTTGAGTTTCTCGGGGAGGTAGGTCTTCGCGACGTAGTCCAGACCGTGTTTCGCGAGCGCCTGTTGTTCCACGCGGACGCCCATGGAGAGCATCCGGTTCATCGCCTGCTGCCACTCGGGGTGGTGGCGGATGAAGGGGTCGTTTTTCATGGCGTCGGCGGCCCGCTTTTTGTCGACGTCCTTGAGGGAGTGGGTGGGTAGTTGGTAGTCCTTGATGTCGTCAGGCGTGACGCCCAGGAAGCGGGCCTGGGGGACGCAGAAGTATTCGTTCAGGTGGGCGGCGTTGCCCGAGCCGACCTTCAGCGTCCGGTAGATGTTGAAGTACCCGTACGGGTCGCCGTCGGTGAAGACGTAGACGGGGATGCGTTTTTCATCGGCCAGGCGGCGGATAAAGCGGCGGCAGGCACGGCTGGGGACGCCGCCCATGGAGACCAGGATGCAATGGTTATGGTTGTAGAAGTCTTCCTCCACCAGCCTCTCGAACATGCCCTTGGTCTCGACGGCCAGGATGAACTTCGCCTTCGTGCGGAACTGCAGGTCCTCGACGACGGTGGGCACGCTGTAGGCTCCGCTGCCGAAGCGGGTGCAGTCGATCTCGAGGGTCTTACGCGTGCGGCGGTCGCGGTCGATGACGATCAGTTCGCCGGCGACCTCGCCGCCGTGCTCGTCGGCCCGGAAGTGGAGTTGTTCGCGGTTGACCGAGAGCATGGCCTCGACGTCGTCCATGACGGTGTCGGACTCTTCCTGTTCGGCGAAGGCGGCCTGCCCCCAGTTGTACGCCTGGTAGTACGCCTCTCGCTTGGTGGAATGTCGCCCGGTCGAGATCAGGTCCTTGCTCATCGCGAGCATCTTGAGCGTCTGGGCGAAGGTTTTGACGGTGTTGACGGTGAGGGTGCGGATCTTATGGCGGCCTTTGAGTTCGAAGTACCCGGCCTTGGGGCGGTAGCTGACGTTGGAGAGGGAGCGGATGGGCAGCTTCATCTGGGGCTTTTGGCGGTGGGAGATGCGGTCGTAGACGGCGCGGGCCTCGGTTTCGATGCCCGTCAGGACGGCGGCGGAGTCGTGGGGTTTGGTCATGGGAGGAACCTTGTTGTCGGGAAGAAACGGACGCGGCGAAACCGCAAGCGGTTGGGACCGGGAAGAAGCAACGGATTATACGGGTTGTTCAACGGGTACGGCGTCGGCGAGACCGAAACTGGAGACGGCGGCGTTGAGGAGGTCGATGACGTCTTCGCGGGTGACGGTGCGTTGGGCGGAGGCGAGCAGGGCGGCCTCGACCTGGGCGGCGACGATCCGGGCGGTGGGGGTCGCCAGGCGCCAGCTCCGCTGGGCGAGGGAACTCAGCCAGCTCTTGTCCCAATAGGTGGCCTTGCCGGGCTCGTGGACGACCATGAGTTGCTTTCGCCCGAGTGCCCGGCAGGCGCGGTGGGCCTCCAGGGCGCAGGCGGGGACGACCATCCCGGTGCGGTGGAGGACCTTCAGGGCCATCTCGAAGACCGCGGCGGTGCTGACGACGTCGTCGCCGTCGCGTTCGAGGTAGATCTCGATGGCCTCGGCGAGGTGGCGTGCGTCGAGGTAGTGCCCGCCGCCGGGCTCGATGACGGACCAGAGGGCGCGGGTGATCTTCACCTGCTGGAAGGGCTCGATGCTGCCGTCGCGTTTTCGAACTTGGATCATCCTTGATCCTTCGGGCACGGTTGTCTCTCCTTAGACCGGGCTACTCAAAGAGTTCGCCCTGTTCGGGCCCCACCACGGGGGCGTCCTTGACTTCCTTGGCTTCTTCAATGAGCTCGCCGACGTCGGCGAAGTCGCGGTACACGCTGGCGAATCGCACGTAGGCGATCTTGTCGACGTCCTTGAGCCGGGCCGCCACGCAGTCGCCGATGAATCGGCTGGGGACTTCCTTGTCGTGGGCCTTGAAGACTTCTTCTTCGGTGGCCTCGACGATCCGGATGATCTGCTGGGCGGAGACGGGCCTTTTGAAGCAGGCCTTCTCCAGTCCGTCGATGACCTTGGCGCGGTCATAGGGTTCGCGGGAGCCGTCTTTCTTGATGACGGTCATGCGGAGGGTTTCCTCCGCCCGTTCGTAGGTGGTGAAACGGCGGCTGCATGCCAGGCAGACACGACGTCGCCGGACGGCGGCGCCGCCTTCGCTGCTGCGGGAGTCCACGACGCGGTCGTGGTCCTTTCCACAATACGGACATTGCATGCCAGAACGCCTCGGGGGCCAGGCCCCCTTCTATATGTAGATAGTGGGCATTGTACGGCACCCACATATGGGGTGTCAATCCCGGCAAACGTTTTCTTTTTCCCTCCCGCGTGCGAGGAAGGCCCGGGCCCGGGGGACATTAAGATGACATTTGCTGCAAGGTTGGGGGGACTTATTCTTGACAGAGGGTGGTAGTGGACCTATACTTCCTCGGCTTCACCCCCGCCGCGGGTTGGGACTCTCACCACGGACGACCGCAGGGCAGGGGAGATACAGTAAGGAACCGATTAGTGGCAAAGAAGATGCGTCAAGACAAGGCCGTCGCCAAGAAGACCGTCGCCCGGACGGCAGGCAAAGCGAGCAAGGCCTCTGGCGTGAAGCCGACCGGTAAAGTCGCCCCGGCCCCTGTCAAGGCCGCCAAGATCAAGTGCCCCCTGAGCAAGGCGGAGCTGAGGGAATTCCAGCAGGTTCTGCTGGAGAAACGCCGGGCGCTGATCGGCGACATGAGCGGCATCGAGGCTGACGCCCTCAAGGGCGGGCGCGGGGGAGAGAGCAGCGA
Source organism: Planctomycetota bacterium (assembly GCA_026693065.1). GTDB lineage: Bacteria > Planctomycetota > Phycisphaerae > SM23-33 > SM23-33 > JAPLNA01. The sequence continues at coordinate 12,138 of JAPLNA010000099.1, read as the reverse complement.
CCTGTCCAGCATGCCCACTCACCCTGCCGATGTCGGCAGCGATAACTACGAACAGGAATTCACGTTGGGGCTGCTCGAGAGCGAGCGGACCCTCCTGGCCGAGATCAACGAAGCCCTCGAGCGGATCGACGCCGGGACGTTTGGGATCTGTGCCGGGACGGGCAAGCCCATCGGCAAAGCCCGGCTGCAAGCCAGGCCCTGGGCCAAGTACAGCATCGAGTACGCCCGCATGATCGAGCAGGGGCTCGCCCGGGCCGAGCACGAGCAGCACGAGGAAGCCTCCGGCGAAGAAGGCGCCGAGGACACCGAGGACGAAGAAGAGACCGAAGAGCCCGAAGAGGAAGAAGAACCCCGCGAGAGCGAAGAGGACTTCGACGAGTAACCAGGACATCGCTTGACCCCTCCTGCCACAGCCGCCGCCGACCCCGCCGCCCCCTCACGGGCGAAGAAGGCCTTCCGGTCGCCCTTGGCGGTCTACCTGTTCCTGGGCGCCCTGGGCATCGGGCTGGTGGGCGATCTGCTCAGCAAGCACTACGTGTTCGAGTCCCTCCTGGCCGATCCGGTGGGCCAGCAGCAGGCCATCGAAACCTACCTGATCTACAAGGCCCAAAAGCGGACCCTCGAGACCCGTGACGTGCTGGGCTGTTTCCAGACCCGCCGCGTCCTGGGCGTGTGTTTCAAGCTCCAGACCAACAAGGGCGTCGTCTTCGGCACGGAGTTGCACCCCTCGCAGAGCGTTCACCGGCTGATCGTCGCGTGCGTGTCCGTGCTGCTGGTTGGCATGGTGGGGGTGTTCTTCGCGACGTCGGAGTCCTCGGCCTGGATGGCGCACCTGGCCCTGGGGGCCGTGCTGGCAGGGGCGCTGGGCAACCTCTACGACCGCCTGTGGGGCTCGGTGCAGATTCCCCCACTGGCCCCCGCCGAGTTCCAGGTCCGCGACTTCATCGACTGCAGTGCCCTGGGGTATCCCTGGGTCTTCAATGTCGCCGACATCCTCCTGGTCGTCGGGGTGGGGGCCCTGGCGGTCCACTGGCTCCTCGCCTCCCGTCGGGCCAAGCGGGGAGTTTGAGACGTAGCCGCGAACAACGCGAACCGGGACGAACCACGCGAACGGGGAAAAGGGCTGAAACGAGATAAGAAAAAGAAGCTTCTGTTTCTGTTCGCTTTGTTCGTCTTGGTTCGCGTCGTTCGCGGCTTTCCCATTCCCTCGATTGTGGTAGAATGACCTGATGCTGACCGTTCTGGACAAGACCCCCGCTCAGCTCGCCGAGGCCGTGGTCGCCCGCGGCTGGCCGCCCTACCGCACCGACCAGATCATCGACTGGGTGTATCGCAAAGGGGTCGCCGACCCGGCGGGCATGCGAAACCTGCCGCGGGAAATCACCGGCGAGTTGCAGGTGCTCACCGCCCGCCTCGCCGCCCGGGCCGATAGCGCCGACGGCACCGTCAAGCTCCTGCTGGAATTCCCCGACGCCCAGGCCGTCGAGTGCGTGCTCATCCCCACGGGCGACCGCCACACGGCCTGCCTGTCCACCCAGGCCGGCTGCGGCATGGGGTGCCGCTTCTGCGCCTCCGGGCTGGGCGGGTTGCAGCGGAACCTGACGGCCGGGGAGATCCTCGAACAGATGCTCGCCCTACGCCAGGCCGTCCCCGGGCGCATCAGCAACGTCGTGTTCATGGGCTCGGGCGAGCCGCTGGCCAATTACGAGGCGACCCTCGAGGCCGTGCGGGCGATCGTGGACCCTGGGCGGCTGGGACTGTCGGCCCGGTCGGTGACGATCTCGACGGTGGGCATTCCCGCGGCGATCCGCCGGCTGGCGAGGGAGGGGCTGGCCGTTACGCTGGCCATCTCGCTGCACGCCCCCAACGACGCCCTCCGCCGCACGCTGCTGCCCTCGGCGGCCAACACGACCATCGCCGAGATCCTCGCCGCGGCCAAGGAGTTCTTCCACGCCCGCAAGCGCGAGGTGACGCTGGAGTACGTGCTGCTGGCTGGGGTGAACGACTCGGCCCTGTGCGCCGACGGGTTGGCGGGCCTGGCCGGGCGGCTCCGTTGTAACGTCAACCTGATCGGCTACAACGAGGTGGAGGACATGGCGTATCGCGCCCCCACGCCGACGGGCCTCAAGGCCTTCGCCCAACGCCTCACCGACCGCGGCGTCAACGTCCACGTCCGCCACAGCCGCGGCGCCGACACCCACGCCGCCTGTGGACAACTACGGGGCTCAGTAGCCCGTAGCCCGTAGCCCGTAGCCGGTCGCTCGTGACGGCACGGAATCCGTCCACGAATTACACGAATGGGGACGAATGTCACGAGTGGGGATGAAACAAACACTCCTCCTTGTCTTCATCCCCACTGAACCGCTACCCATCTCAATCTCGGTCTCTTATCCAGATCCCATTCGTGCCATTCGTCTTCATTCGTGGCACCTGCCTGCCGGCAGGCAGGTTCGTGTGTTAAAAAAGTCGGCCGATGAGGGAAAGGAGAAGTAAACCTCATCGGCCGGGGGGCAGTGGCGCTGCCCCGTGTGCTCTCTGCTAATTGTACGGCTATGCGGACCGCCAGGTTCCGATCTTTCCGGAATCCTGTCAGGTATTTACACTAGTACGATACGGAGTAGCTGGAGACAAGCGGATTCTTGTTTTTCGAGATGCGACGGGTTTATTGCTGGATTCGGCCGGGGGGAGTGGGGGAGATCGGGCCCGATGCGACGGCTTGGGCGACCTGGACGTAGTTCATGCGAAGCTGGTAGACCACGTTGTTGAGCAGGGCGGTCTCTTCGTCCGAAAGATTTCCCTTGGTCTTCTGCTCCAGCATCGCCAGGGTGTCGATGTAGTGCTTGGCGACGTCCAGGTCCACGTACCGCTGCTTGGTCTGAGGGTCCTGATAGCCGCCCAGGGACATCATGGTCTGGCTGGCCAGGGCGCTGACGAGGGTGGCGAAGTCGGCGGGCGGCAGTTCCTGAGGCCCGTCCGGGCCGGCGGCGTCGGCGTCCGCTTCGCCCCCAGCGGCCTGAGGGGCCTTCTCACCCTTGGGGGCCTTGTCCGCCTTCTCCCCCAGCCGACGCTTCTCCTCCTGGGCCTGCTTCTTCCAGTCGTCGTCCACGATGATCTTGGGCTTGTCGTTCTTTTCGTCGGCCATCGGAGTAAGTCCTCGCCAAGGGAAACGTCACATCCTACCGGCGACCGGCGGCGGGGGCAAGGCCGAGGCAGGTCAGAATTTTTCCACGAAATCCGCGCCGCCGGCGAACCGCCCGCCCGCGGGCCGCCTACAGTATGAATGCCCACACAGCAGACGGCTCTCCCACAGCCGTCGAACCAGGCGGTCGATCGGCCTCCCCCTCCGATCGGCCGCTACTTTTTGCGCGATGCGGGTGCCATGTTTCTACGCGTAGCCCAGAAGCATGCCCGGGGGCCGCCGGGCATGCTTCCGGCGAGAAGATGCCGGAAGCATGGCACCCAAATCGGGAAGCGGTTTCGGTGTTGTCGGCGGGGGCCCTTTGCCGGTAGACTCACCGGCGACATGAACGAAACCGATCCGATCGAGTTGGCCTCCCAGGTCCGCCAGGCCCGCGGTAAGTTCGTCGCGATGGCCGGGGCGTATTGCCTGGGCGTCTTCAACGACAACTTCTTCAAACAGGCCGCCGCCCTGGTGGCCCTCTACATCGCCAAAGACGCCGGCTTGCAGAACCTCGGGGCCGTCATGTTCACCCTACCCTGGCTGCTCTTCGCCGCCCCGGCCGGGTGGCTCGCCGACCGATTCCCCAAACGCCACATCGTCATTCTCTCCAAGGCCCTCGAACTGGCCGCCATGCTCTTCGGGGCCGCAGGCATTATCCTGGTCAACTGGCCTCTCATACTGACCATGCTGTTCACCATGGGCCTGCAGGCGTGCATCTTTTCGCCGGCCCTGAACGGGTCGATCCCCGAGCTCTACCCGCCCGCCTACGTCATCAAGGCCAACTCGTTCATGAAAATGCTCGTCACCGCGGGCAATCTCGTCGGCATCATCGCCGCCGGGCTGATCCTCAACTACCAGAAGCCCGCCTGGGAGGGGGGGCCGTGGCTGGGGCAGGTTCTGGTGGCCGGCGGCGTGGTGGCGGTGGCCCTGGCGGGCCTGGCCCTGAGCTTCGGCACGGTGCGCCGACCCGCCGCCGACCCGGTCGTCAAGTTCCCCTGGGCCGGGCCCTGGAACACCCTCAAGGCCCTCTGGCACATCCGCCGAACCGACCGCCTCCTGACCACCAACATCATCGCCGACGCCTTCGTGTGGTTCATCGCGGTGCTGCAGATTCTCATCATCAACGAGATCGGCTCGGACGTTTTCCACATTCGCCCGGGCGACACGAGCTTCCTTCTCATGCCCGAACTGCTGGGCGTGGGCCTGGGCGGGCTGCTGGCCGGGCGGATCGCCCGCGGCGACCGCTGGTACCGCGTCGTGCCCCTGGCGATGCTCTCCCTGGCCGGGGCGACCGGCGCGGTCGCCCTCATGTTCCTCCTGCCGGCGGGCCTCCAACAGCCCTGGGTCGTCACCATGCTCGCCCTGGCCGGCCTGGCCGGCGGCGTCATGCTCGTGCCGATGGAGAGCTTCTTCCAGACCCGCCCGGCCCCCGGGGAAAAAGGCGCCGTCATCGCCGTGAGCAATTTCACCGCCTTCGTCGGCATCAGTCTCTCCGGTGTCGCCAACGACGCCCTGGGCCGCCTGGGCATCCCGCCCGTCCAACGCTTCCTCGTCGTCGGGGGCCTGACTCTCCTGGCCGCCGCGTGGGTCTGGCGGGCACTCAGGAAGGAGGACCGACCGTGATCGTCTGGTTCTGGGCCATCGTTATCGGCGCCATCTTCCGCCTCCGCTACCGCATGCGAGTCATCGGGCTGGACAAGATCCGCGCTCGCGGGCGAAAGGGCATCCTCTTCCTGCCCAACCATCCCGCGCTGGTGGACCCGATCATCATGGAAACCATCCTGGCCAGGCCCTTCAAGGTCCTCGCCCTCGCCGACGCCGACCAGATCGACAAGTTCTTCATCCGCTACCTCGCCCGGCACTTCAAGGTCCGCGCCATTCCGGACGTGGGCAAGGTCGGCCTGGCCGCCAAGGGCGAGATCGACGCCGCCGTTTCGCAGATCATCGCCGACCTGGCCGGCGGCACCAACGTCCTGCTCTACCCCTCCGGGCGGGTCTATCGCCAGCGGTTCGAAGACCTCGGCGGCGCCAGCGCCGTGCCCACCATCCTCAAGGCCCTGCCCGACCTCCGCGTTGTGCTCGTCCGCACGACCGGGCTCTGGGGCAGCGGGTTCAGTTGGGCTTCCGGACATGCCCCGGACCTGGTCGCCACTCTCCGCAAGGGCCTGCTGGGCCTCCTGGCCAGCGGCCTCTTCTTCGCCCCGCGGCGGAAACTCCGCTTCGAGCTCGTCGAGCCCGACGACCTGCCCCGCGCCGCCAGCCCCTCGGACCTCCGGCGATACCTCGAAACCTTCTACAACGCCGACGCCCCCCCCAACACCTACGTGCCCTACACCTTCTGGGCCGGCCTCAAACCCCGCGTCCTGCCCGAGCCGGCCCGCCTCGCCGTCACGGGCGACCTCGCCGCCGTCTCCGACGAAGTCCGCCAGGCCGTCACCGGTTACCTCCGCGAAATCACCGGGCAGGAATCGTTCAAGGACTCCGACTCGCTCGGCCGCGACCTGGGCCTCGACAGCCTCGCCCGGGCCGACATGCTCGTGCAGCTCGAAAAGGAATTCGGCTACGTCTCCGCCGACGTCGAGATGCTCCAGACGGTGGGCGACGTGATGCTCGCCGCGGCGGGGCTGGCCGTCCCTGCCGCCGCGGCCCCGCTCAAGCCCATCGCCTCGGGCTGGTTCGTCGACGGCAAGCAAGACCCCGCCATTCCGCCCGTCGGCAGCGTCGTCGAGGCCTTCCTCGACCAGGTGGCCCGCCACCCCAACCACGTCGTCCTGGCCGACCAGACCGCCGGCACCCGAACCCTCCGCGGCATCGCCACCGCCGCGGCCGTCCTGAAAAAACACATCGCCCCGCTCGCCGGCGACCGCGTCGGCATCCTCCTGCCGG
>JAPLNA010000099.1:0-6011 GCA_026693065.1 Planctomycetota bacterium | reverse complement strand
TCACCTCGCGCCAGCTCGTCGAACGCCTCAGCCAGCGCGGCAGCGACTTCAGCGGCATTGCCGATCGCCTTGTCTATCTCGAAGACGTCCGCGGGCGAATCACCCTGGGCCAGAAACTCTCCGCCGCCCTCACCGCCCGGTTCGCCCCCCGGTCGCTGGCGCCCAAGAGCATTCCCGACACGATCGCCATTCTCTTCACCAGCGGTTCGGAGTCGCTGCCCAAGGCCGTCCCGCTCACCAGCGGCAACGTGCTGACCAACCTTCGCGACGTGCTGAAACGCATCGAGCTTCGCAAGACCGACCGGCTGATCGGCTTCCTGCCGCCGTTCCACTCGTTCGGGCTTTCCACCGGCATGCTCGTGCCCCTGTGCATGAACCTGCCCGTCATCCACCACACCGACCCGACGCAAGGCCCCATGCTCGCCCGCCTGATCGAGGCCTACAAGGTCACCGTCGTCCTGGGCACGCCCACCTTCCTGGCCGGCATCCTCCGGGCCGCGACGCCCGGGCAACTGGCCTCCCTGCGCCTCGCCGTCACCGGCGCGGAGAAATGCCCCCCAGCCGTCTACGCCGCCTTCTCCGCCGCCTGCCCCGGCGCCCGCGTCGTCGAGGGCTACGGCATCACCGAGTGCTCGCCCATCGTCTCCTTCAGCGACTACGACACTCCCCAGCCCGGCACGATCGGCAAGCCGCTGCCTTCCATCGAATACGCCCTCGTCCACCCGGAGACCAACCAGCGCGTCGGCCCCGGCGTCCCGGGCGTGCTTCTCGTCCGCGGGCCGAGCATCTTCCCGGGCTATCTGGGCGAGGCCCCTTCGCCCTTTGTCGAGTTCGAGGGCAAGAACTGGTACCGCACCGGCGACCTTGTCACCTCCGACCCCGCCGGCTGCCTCACCTTCGCCGGCCGCCTCAAACGTTTCGTCAAACTCGGCGGCGAAATGATCTCCCTGCCCGCCATCGAGTCGGTCCTCTTCACCGTCCACGCCCGCTCCATCGACCCCGACAAAGGCCCCATCCTCGCCGTCGAAGCCACCGCCACCGACCCGCCCGAACTGGTCCTCTTCTCGACCCTCCCACTCTCCCGCGCCGACGTCAACGACGCCCTCCGCTCCGCCGGCCTCTCCGGCCTCCACGGCATCCGCCGCGTGATTAATCTGGAAGCGATCCCGGTTCTCGGCACGGGCAAGACGGATTACCGGGCGTTGAAGGAGTTGCTCAAGCAGGCGGCAAGTAACGGGGCAGGTGCGTAGCGGGCAAGAGGCACGCATGAAAGACTCCGGAAGCAAACTGAGACTTGCATACTACGAGGCGTCAGACGGCCCGAGGGTGATGATGTTTGGGCCTATAGACGTTGACCTTGGAAGTCTACAGGATGTATTCAGGATGCTGGCGACGACTCCAGGCAAGTCCGTTGAACTTGAGAAGATGCCCTTCGTTGTTCCCTTCGATGGCGTCAGGATCAGGCTCTCCTGTCCGGCGCCTACGCCTCACGGCCACAAGGTCGGTCGGGAGGGAGTTGTGCGAATTGAGGGCCTTTCTGGCCCGGCGTTCGATTGGATCTGTGCCGCTGAGGCCTGGGATGATCTTGTTGAGGTCCTCGACCCAGTGATCCGCTCTGAAGGTCCCTGCCACCAGTACCTGACAGATTTCACAAGTGATGGTGTTCCTGGGGATGCCACTGTGGTTGTGTCGAAAGGGGAATACGCTGATGATGTGGTTCGTAACTCGCAATGATCCATCGAAACAAAGAAGATGCGAAGAGTTCCCAGAGCCCCCGCCGGGGCTAGGCGTCCGCCGAAGGCGGACCCGGGGGGCGCCAACGGGGATACCTGTCACGGGACGAGCGAGAAGTCGGGAAGGAAAGAAACCCCGGACATGGTCACCGAAGCTGCCGCGATTTCCCAGAGCCCGCGCAGCGGGTGATTGCGCGTAGCCCCACCCGACCGGAGGGAGGGTGGGGATAACGACGGACGGCCTTCCTTCTTCTTTTTCTTCTTCTCTTGGAGCCCCCGCAGGGGGCGATTGAATCGCAGGCCACGGAGGCGCCAGTCGCCCCATGCGGGGGCTCAATAAATAAAGAAAGATGGATGGGATTCTCTCCCCCAATCCCCACCCTCCTGCGTCGGGTGGGGCTACGCGTCCGCCGAAGGCGGACCCCCTGCGCGGGCTCCCACTGGGATACGCATCTCGCGACACGCGAGAAGTCGGGAAGGAAAAAGGCCCCGGACATGGTCACTGAAGTGACCATGCCGACCCGCGACGAGGGAGAGTCTTGCCCCCTGGACCGGGAATCGCGAACAGAAACTGCGGTCTACGATTCCGATTCCCCGACTCCCGATTCACGATTTGCGACTCCCGATTCACGACTCACTACTCACGACTCACGCGTTTCCCCCCCTCACCGCTGATAAATCGGCAACTGCCTGAACGTCACGCTCATGGCCAGGACGCTCATAGCCGTGGAGTAGCAGGGGCCGGCGCCGGCGTCGGGACTGTCGGGCCAGGAGCCGTCGGGGTGCTGGTGCTGGAGCATCATGTCGTACATGAAACGGCCCCAGGCGGTCCAATAATCGTCGCCGAGTTGGAACATGGCCTGGGAGCAGTAATAGAGGCCATAGTAGAAGTGCTCGGCCCCGTAGTTGCGGGGGAGGTGGGCGAGGATCCATTTACCGGCGTCGGTGGTGATCTTTTCGCCGTGGTGGCCGGTGAGTTCGAGGCAGAGCAGGCCGGTGCCGGTTCGGGCCAGGCCCGGCCCGCCGGCGGCGGCTTCGTAACTGAAACCGCCGTCGCCGGTGTGGCAGCGGAGGACGTAGGCGACGGCGGCGTCGATGGCTTCCTTGGGCACGAGGGCGCCGTTGTTGCGGGCGGAGCGGAGGGCCATCAGGCTCCAGCCGGTGCAGGAAATGTCGCTGTCGGAGCTGGTGGGCTCGTACCGCCAGCCGCCCTGGTGCCGTGGGTCTTTCCGGACGGCGTCGGGCGGGGTCGACCATGCCGGAGACTTCCGAGAGCATGAGGGCGCTGATGGTGTGACAATACCAGGCCCGCCCGTCGCGGTCGAGCAGCCCGTCGGGGCGTTGGGAGGCCACGACGTAGTCGATGCCCTTGTCGATGATGTCGGCGTAGGGCCCGGTGCGCGGGGTGTAGCCTTTGGCCAGGAAGGCCATGATGGACAGGCTGGTGGTGGCGGTGGAGTGGGCCCGCGTGGTGCCGAAGGCCCCGTCGGGGCGGGCCTGGGCGGAGAGCCACTTGAGGGCCTTTTCCACCGAGGCCTCGACTTTGGGAGTGTAATCGTCCAGCGGGTCGGGGCCCTTGGGGGCGGTGGCGGGGCCAGCGGAGAAGAGGGGCTCCGACAGAAAGAGGGTAGCCAGTAGCCAGTAGCCGGTAGCCCGGCGAAGACGGAAAAGGTGGTTCTTGGGGGCGTATGCCATAGGTCAGACGCGCAGCATCCTATTCAACGGCCTTCTGTCTATTCCTTCTCTTCGTTCTTTGTGCTCTTTGTGCCCTTTGTGTTCTTTGTGGTTCTCCGGGCCTTCTGGACCCCACGACTCACGCCATCGCTTGCCCGGCCTCGGGGCGGATCTCCTTGAGCAGCCGTTCCACGACGTGGTCGCTGCGGATGCCGGCGGCCTCGGCGTTGAAGGTGGTGATGACGCGGTGGCGGAGGACCGGGGCGGCGACCTCCTTCACGTCTTCGGTGGTGGCGTGGTAGCGGCCGTACAGGATGGCCCGGGCCTTGGCGGCGAGCACGAGGTAGATCCCCGCACGCGGGCCGGCCCCCCAACTGACCAGGTCGTTGATGAACGCGGGGGCCTCCGGCGAGTTCGGGCGGGTGGCGCGGACCAGGTCGCGGGCGTACTTGAACACGTGGTCGGCCACCGGCACGCGGCGGACGATCCGCTGGAGGCGGAGGATGTCCGCCCCGGACAGGAAGGGCGAGAGCTCGGCCTCGTAGGTGCTGGTGACCTGCTTCATGATCGCCAGTTCCTCGCGGCTGGTCGGGTAGTCCACGACGATGTTGAACATGAAGCGGTCCAACTGGGCCTCGGGCAGGGGGTACGTGCCTTCCTGCTCGATGGGGTTCTGGGTGGCCAGCACGAAGAACGGGTCGGGCAGGTCGAAGGTGTTCTCACCGGCGGTGACGGAGTGTTCCTGCATGGCCTCCAGCAGGGCGGCCTGGGTTTTGGGGGGCGTGCGGTTGATCTCGTCGGCGAGGACCATGTTGGCGAACAACGGGCCTCGCACGAACCGGAAGACGCGTTTGCCGGTGGTGCGGTCTTCCTCGAGCACGTCGGTGCCGGTGATGTCGGCGGGCATGAGGTCGGGGGTGGACTGCACGCGTTTGAACGAGAGCTTGAGCACGCGGGCCAGCGTGCTGACCAGGAGGGTTTTGGCCAGGCCCGGCACGCCGACCAGCAGGGCGTGCCCGCGGCAGAAGATGGCGATGAGAACCTGCTCGATCACCGCCCGCTGCCCGACGATGACGCGGGCGAGTTGCTCGGTCATGCCCTTATACGCCCGGGCCATCGCCCGGACGGTTTCGGTGTCGTCGGCGGAGGGGGCGGCGGGCGAGGCGGCGGGCTTGGGGTCGGGGGCGGCGTTCTCTGTCATGAACAATCTCCCGGGTGACTGGCGACGCCTCCAGCATAACGCCCCGGACGCGGGAATGCTACGGGTGAGCGTCGCCCTTGCTCCCGCCGGCGCCGGGCGGTACGATGCTCTCGTCCGGCCGGGCGGATCGGGCCGGTGCGGCACGACCTGGCCGGGATGTGCGCGAAGGCCGACGGGTTTCTGGACGCCATCGGGGTCGACAAGGCCGACCGCGCCGGCGGCGCCCTGGCGGAACTGGCCAGGGGCCTGAAGTTGAAGGCCCTGGGCGGTCGGGGCGGGGCGGCCCTTGTGGTGGCGGACTTCAAGGCCCTGGGCCTGGACCCCAGCGATACGCTCCTGGGGCTGATGTCCGACCGCACGGGGGCGCCTTCGCTGGCCGGCGTGCCGGTGGTGGCGTATCTGCCCGGGGCGGACCCGGCGGCCCTCCTGGCCGAGTACGAGCCCAGGAAGGATGGCGCCCTCTGGACGTTCCAGACTCCCGCGGGAGCGATGCAGGCGGGCGTGCGCAACGGGTACACGCTGGTCAGTGCGATGCCGGCGGCCCTGCAATGGGCCCTGGCCGCCACCAAGCCGATCGCCGGGCGGCTGACGCGGCAGGACCTGGACGTGATTACCCGAAACGACGCCGCGGCCTACGTGGACATGGCGGTGGCCTCGCGGATCTACGTGGACTTCGTGTTTCAGACGTACAACTTGCTGATGCAGAAGATGGTGACGGACCAGGCCGCCATGGCCAAGGACCTGCGCGGCGTGGTCGAGGCTCTCTGCCAGGACATCTCCCAGATGACGGGCGCCTCGGCGGGCCTTCGGTTCGAGAAGGGCGGCGTGGTGGGGGAGATGCTCGCGGCGTACGAACCCCAGAGCGTCCGCGGGCGGTTCCACACCGGCGGCGGGGTGACACAACGCGAGTTGCTCCACCGCCTGCCCGTCATGCCGTACTGGGTGGCGTTCGGGGCGGACTGGTCGGCGTTGGGCCAGGCCCGGGTGGCGATGGCCACACAACAGGGCCGCAAGTTCGCGGCCCAGTGGCGGCTGTTCACGATAGTCGCGGAGGCGGCCAAGATGACCATGCCCCCCGCCGTCGCCGGGCTGGGGCAACAGATCGAGGCGACGTGGACGGCGTTCGGGCGGCAGGTCAGCGGGGTGCAGTTGGTTGTGGGCCCCGGGGCCGGCGGGGAGGGGTCGCTGGCGGGGGCCGTGGCCCTTACCTGTGCCGACGCCGGCGAGGTCCGGTCCCTTCTGGCCCGGGCGACGGAGCTGGCCGACAAGGCCGCCCGGGTCATGTTCCCCCTCCAAGAGGGGGCGTGGCTTTCATACACCCGGTCGGCCGGCGGGGAGGGGGTCGACCAGATCGAGTTGACGCTGCCCGAGGCACTCCAGGCGGTCGTGCATGTCCGCGCCTT
>JAPLNA010000098.1 GCA_026693065.1 Planctomycetota bacterium | reverse complement strand
GGGCCCAGCTTGGCGATGCCGCGGTTGATCTTCTGTACCTGGAACCACTTGACGTCCCGCTTGCCGTCCATCGTGATCAGGGCCGGGGCGTCCGCCCAGGCCATGCCGGGCACGTCCCAGTACGTGAAGTAAATGATGCCGTGTGACCCGTACGCCAGCGACGAGTAGACCTGCCATCGCAGATCGGCCTCACTGCACTCGCGGTAGCCCATGTGCTTGATGGAGACGATGATCTGGATCATCGGGATCTTCGCCTTGAGGGACAGCTTCCGCATGATCTCGAGGTTCTTCCAGTACAAACTCTCGTCCCCGCCCTCGAACATCTGGCGGTAATGGTCCCAGCTCAGCAGGGCGGGCTTGACCACGTCGATGTACTTGGCGACGCTCTGCTCGTAGGCCGGGCCGTTCCAGGCCGGGTCGCCGGCGTAGTTGGGCAGAAGGTTGATGTACGGCAGGTGCTTGGGGTCCTTCTTCAGCAGATGGGCGTTGATCGCGGCGAGATACTCGAACTTCGGAACGCCGGGTTCGTCGTCGATGAAGTAACTCGACAGCGCGGGGTGCGAGGCATACTTGGCGATGGCCGCGTCCAGGGCCTTCGTGAAGTTGGGGTCGTCCTTGGAGGGCGGCAGGTCAAGGCCGACCATCGCCTTGATCCCGACCTTCTGGCAGAGGTCCAGCCGGGTGACCGGGTCATCCGGGCCGCAGGGAGTGAGGGCGAGGTTCATGCCGCAGTCGGCGATTTCCTTATAGCGTGCGAGCGTGGTCTCGGCCTTGGTGGGCGCGCACCAGAACGAGATGATGAACGCCGGATCGAACGCCGACGGGGCCGGCTCGATGCCGACCGGATCGGGGTCCTCGACGTGTTTCTTGGCCGGGGCGGCCTTGCCGGGGACGCCGAACAGCTCGAGTTGGCCCAGGGAGCAACCGGCCGGGCCGCCGGAGTCGGGGGCGAAACAGGAGTATATGACGACCCGATACCACGCATACGCCGCGGCGGGCCTGGCGAAATCCGCCTTCGCGACGGTCTTGCCGGCCAGCTTGACGGCGACTTTCTTGGCCTCCGAGGCCGGCAGGGCCTTGCCCACGTCGGCGGAACTGAACGACGTGAACAGCGTCGTCTGGCAGCGGGGGGTCTCTTTCAGCGGGCTCTTCTCGCGCCCGCCCGGGTCGCAGCGGTAGACGTCGGTCCAGTCGTCGTCCTGGCCGGTGTTGGAGCCCTGGATCGCCCAGACCAGCGGATCTCGCCCGGGCATGTCGGTGGCGGTGGTGACGGTGAAGTGGGTCAGCACGTAAGGCTGGGCGAACTCGACGGCGACGTAATAGGGCGAGTCTTCCGTCGGGCCGCCGTAGCCGCCGTCCTTGAAGCTCACGTACCACTTCCTCTGCTCGGGCTTGTTGAGGAAGAGGGCGCAGGCGGGATTGTCCAGCCAGCTCTGGTAGGCGTGCCGCTGGTGGGCGGGCGTGCCGGGCGGATTGGCCGGGAAGCACTTCATGCTCACCCAGTTGCCCTTCTCGGGCCTGAGCTTGGCCTCGGGCAGGTCCTCGCCGTAGGAGCCCCGGTCGACGGCGTCGTCCTCGGGGTCCGTCAGGTCGCCGCCCAGCAGGCTGGCGTTGCCTGTCCCCAGTTCCACGTGGGCGCGGGCGGGCGAGGCGAACGTCAGCAGGCCCAGCAGGGCGAAGAATCCGACCGACAATCCGGACGCTGTTCTCATGGGTGCACCTCTTGAATTGTGCTGGCTGTCTGAATGGGTTTGGCGGTTTCCCCGCCGGCCGCGGGGGCCGCCGCGGAGGCTCCGGCCGGACGGGACGTGGGTTTGGGAGCCGGCCTGGATGCGGGCTTCGGGGCCGGCTTGGACGCGGGCGTGGCCTTGGGTTCCGGCACGCCGAACAACTCGAGCTGGCCCAGGGCGAAGCCCGGCGGGTGGTTGAAATCGGCCACCGCGGTCGAGTTCTTGTTGAAGCACGAGGCGATCACGATTCGGAAGCACGTGTAGGCCGTCCCGGGGCGGTTGAAGTCAGCCCTGGTGATCTCCAGTCCGATGAGTTTGTCCCGGATCTTCTTGGCCTCGGTTTCGGAGACAGCCTGGGCCATGGTCTCGGACGTGAACGAGGTGTAGAGGAACGTCTCGCACCGGGAGGTTTCCTGGAAGGCCGTCCCCCGGCGGTCCCTGGCGTTGCAGGCGTAGAGGGTCTTCCAGTCCCTGCCGGTGTTGGAGCCCTGGATGGCCCACTCCCTGGGATCGCGTGCGGGCATGTCGCCGCTGGGGGTGACGGTGAAATGGGTCAGGAAGTAGGCTTCCTTGAGCTGAATGGCGGCGAAGTAGGGGGCCTTCATGGTGGGGCCGCCGTAGCCGCCGTCCTTGAAGCCCACGTACCACTTCAGGTCCACGGGCTTGTTCAGGAAGATCGCGCACGCCGGCGTGCCCTGCCAGCTCTGGTAGGGATGCCGCTGATGCGGGATCATGCCCGGAGGGTTGGCCGGCCAGCAGGTCATCTTCACCCACGTGGCGTTCTTGGGCATGAGAGCTTCCTCGGACAGATCCATGCCGATGTTCTGGTCGGAGGGCTGGACCTTGTCTTCCGGGTCCGTGAGGTCTCCGCCCAGCAACCCGCCAGCCCCCTTTCCGAGACTTACCACCGCCCCGGCCGGCAGGGCAAAGCTCAGCACGCCTGCCAAGGCAACGAAAGAAACCGACATTCTCAGCGTCGTTCTCATTGTCGCACCTCTCCGGAAAGGTCGATTGTCAGCGATTTGTCCGCTCTCTTTCGGGCCGGGCCGGGCTCCAGGATCGCGACCGGGCGATCGCGCACGATGCTCGCCGCCGGGAGCGGCGCCCCGGCGCGCTGCGGCGGGGCGTCCTTGGCCCTGGCGGCGGCCGGCGCGGTCGTCGGCTTGACGCCCCCAACGCCGAACAACTCCAGTTGGCTCAGCGCGCAGCCCGGCGGGGCGGCGGGATTGCTCACCGACGTCGTGCTCGGGTTGAAGCAGGAGTAAATGATGATCCGGAACCACGTGTAGGCCTTCGCCGGGCGGGCGAAGTCGGCGGTCTCGATCTTCGCGCCGTTAAGCCGGGCGGCGATCTTCCTGGCGTCCTCGGGGCGGGCGGCCTGGGCCATGTCGGCCGACGTGAACGACGTGAACAGGAACGTCTCGCAGCGGGAGTCCTTCTGGAACGGGCTGGCGGTGCGGTCCTTGGCGTTACAGACGTAGATGTCCGTCCACTCCTTCTCGTCGCCGCTGTTGGAGCCCTGGACGGCCCATTCCATCGGGTCGCGGTTGGGCATCTCGGTGCTGGGGGTGATGGTGAAGTGGGTCAGGACGAAGGCGTCCTTGAGCTGGACGGCGACGAAATAGGGGGCGATTCGCGAGGGCCCGCCGTAGCCGCCGTCCTTGAAGCCCACGTACCACTTCATCGTGGCCGGCTTGTTCATGAAGATCCCGCAGGCCGGCGAGTGCTGCCAGCTTTGGTAGGGGTGCCGCTGGTGCGCGGGCCTGTCGGGCCCGTTGGCCGGCCAGCAGGTCATCTTGACCCAGGTGGCGTTCTTGGGAATCAGGTCGGCCTCGGGCAGGTCGGCGGCGCAATCCTTGTCCGGCGGGGCGAGCTTGTCCTCCGGGTCGGTCAGGTCGCCGCCCAGCAGGGCCGAATTGCCCTTGCCCAGGCTCGTGAACGCCCCCGCCGGGGCCGAGAAGCACAACAAGATAGTCAGGGCCAGCAAGGCCGCCGCCGTCTTAGTCAACACTCTCATCGCTAAACCTCTTGGTATGTATGGGGCTATTGGGCTCTTGGCTTGTGGCCATCACTCTTGCTGTTCAGCAGGATCAGCCGTCCCTCGCCGGC
>JAPLNA010000097.1 GCA_026693065.1 Planctomycetota bacterium | reverse complement strand
TTCCCTTGTCAAACACCCCCCCGCGTCCGCGTCCGGACCGGTCCGACAAAATACACATCCCCTCTATAATACAGGCCAAATCCACAACCTTTTTCACCCCCTCTTGGCCCCCTTCGCTCCTAACTTCTTGCCCCGCCACGCGCCGATTTTTTTCAGAATTATTTTCGCCTGCGCACCTAGTGGCCTGGCCGCCGGACCCACTACAGATGGTATGTTTTCTGGGCAGGTCGGCCAGCCGCCTTCCCGCTGATCTGCGGTGGACTCGCCCCGATGATCGAGACCCTTCTTGGCAGGATGAGTCACAATACGGAGCGATTGGGATCGTCCCATGCCAATTCCACGGGCAGGGCTTCGGACCCAGCCCGGCCGTCATCGGCCGGCGGCGAACCCGTAGGACTCCGTGCCGGACAACTCGAACCCGCTCCGAACTGCATGGTTGCATGCCGGGCCGCGCACCCAGCCTGGCCGGCCCAGAAATTCCATGCCCGTCCTCCCGGGGTGACCACATCTGCTATTCTCCTCGAGGATCAGCCCGCGCGAGCCCCCGGCGCCGACCAAGAGCCGCCGTCCCTGGAAAAATAATACCATCGACCGGGACACAAGTCCAAGGGGTGTGGGTCAAACGAACAACTTGAAGGGCTTCGGTTGGACATACTTGCTAAAGTCGGCATGCTTAAATGACCAACACAACCCCGTTGCCGTCTCCCAATGCGCCGGAGGGATCTGATCCGGCAGGACGAGGATTTCGTATTGAGTTTCCGGACTCTCCACGAATTCTTCTTGGAAACGGGAGAAGACGGTCTGGATGACCTTCCGAACTTCCTCTTCGATTGCCTTGGAATGGGCTTCTGGATTCTCCTGATAGAAGATCGCGAGTTTGCGATTTGCCTGAGTCTGTAACAGGTCCCCGAGAGTGCCGAATCGTTCACTCCAAGCGTGCTCAATTTCGACAATCCATTTACAGTGGCGTAGTCCATCCCACCAATCGCCACTGTAACAGACAATATCGAGAAATCGATGGAAACTCCAGTCGGGCTTGGCGAACCAAGCTTCTGTGTTCGATGCTTGGGCAATCGCGTGGGGGATGAACCCCCCGCGGCTGTTGTCTATTTTTTCTTCATATTCACCGTCAATACTTGTGTCCGTTCGCCCCTTTATCATCAGACACGTTCTGGACCTTCCACCCCTATTGAAAGCCTTCAAGAAGTCACCCCGGTGGTGAGCGATGCGATTCAGTTCCTTTTGTATTCCGCTAGTAATGGGTATCATCTTCGGTTCCTCTGTTGACAGTCTTTCTTGAGTTGCGCCACATGGAACCCCAGGCGGCCTTTGCATTCGACTTTCATTCTACGCCCCCTGAATCGCCGCAGCCAAGTTCTTCGCCGACTTGGACCCATTTACGGATCGCCCTGCCTGTTTTGGAAGTGGGAATGGCCCGAACAGGCCTCTGTGCGTAATGCGGGGACGCAAGAGCGTTGTCCTTCCTGAGTGTCTGGGTCATGCAGCATCCACGGAATCCGGTGGTTTCCCGTATCGCCGCCTCCCCCGGGGATGGGCGGTTCTGTCGAACTTTGTTGAAAAGGATATGCACCCGAGGGGATCGCCGGCGCGCGGGGAGCATGGCGATGAACTTCATCATCGGCCGGATGCTCAAGGCCGTATACTCTTCGGGAATCGAAGGGATCACGATGTGGTCCGCGTTCAGGACGGCCATCCAGGAAAGGCAGGATCGGCCGGGATGGCAATCGATGAAGATCAGGTCGTATTGCGCCCGGCATTCGGCGATGAATCTTTGGAATCGCTGCACTGCCATCTTCTGACGCGTTATTGGTTGTTCATTGAAGTTGATCAGGTCCAACGTCGAAGGCACCAGGTCGAAGACATGCCGACCCTTGCCCAAATGTACCGCCACAGTCTTTACGCTTGGGGGCATGAGGCCCGCCCCCTTCTTGGGGTTGGCGGAGGCAACTCCAGGCCGTTGCTCCTGCAAGACTGCAAGGCAAGTCCTGTCGGCCTTCACCCTGGCCAGATACGCCTTATCAGAGAGAAGGGCGTGGGAAAGGACGGCCTGGGGATCGAAGTCGATCAGAAGGACTCGTCTTCCTATGCCGCCAACGCCGTATCCTGCAAACATGGCCCCCAAGTGCATCACCACGGTCGTCTTGCCGACCCCGCCCATCATGCTCATGACCGCAACAACTGCCATCCGTCATTCTCCTCACGGGCGGGTCTGCTTTTGATTCACGCCGCGTGGAACCCCAGGCGGCCTTTGTGTTCGAACTTCATCTCGGCCAGGGCCGTTTCGATCAAAAGGCGGTCCACGCCGATAACCTCCGGGGACGGTGAGGCCGGGGAAGTGTCCATGGGAGTATTATAGGCCTGGAGCCTTTCGGCGGCCAGGATGTACAGTGTGTTGGCCAGTTCCTCCAGTTGGGCGCCGGTGTAATCGGCGGTGGCGGCGATCAGGTGGGCCAGGTCGATCGGGGAGAGCACGGCATGGGCCATGAGTTTTTGCAGCATTTTGCGGCGGCAGGGCTCGTCCAGGGGACCCATTTCGATTAGGCGGTCGAATCGCCCGGGGCGGTTGCGGAGGGCCTTCTCGATCACGTCGAGGCGATTGGTGGTGGCGATGGTGACGATATCCTCGTTGTCGATCGCGCCGTCGAGCTGGTTCATCAACTCACCGAGGGCCGCCCCGTCGCCGTGGCCACGCTCCTCGGCGAACAGGTCCAGGTCCTCCAGGAAGAGCACAACGGGCCGGACGAGCCGGGCCACCGACATGATCTCCTGGAAAGATAAGGGGTGCTGCACGTGCCGGGGGGCCACCCAGAGGAAGGAGGCCTCCAGGGTGTCGGCCAGCACCTTGCCCAGGAGCGTCTTGCCGGTGCCAGGCGGGCCGGAGAGGATCAACCCGCGGCGGGCCTTGACGCCCAACGCCTTGAGTCGGGCCCGGTTCCTGAGAAACCCCTCCACGTGCGTGCCGATCAGGGCCTTGGTCGCTTCGGGCAGGAGGATGTCATCCCAGGAATAGGACCGTTTTCGTTCGATGATCTCTCCGTCGGCGAAGAAGGCCTGGCCGCGAAGGTAGTTGTTGCGGTGGGTGAACTCCTGCCACCCCCGCCAGAACCCGGCGCAATCGCGATCAGCCCGCAGGGTGATCTGGTACTTGTTGCGGTATTGCACCGGGATCAACTCGGCGGAAACGCATACCCGTTGGTCAGGCCCGTGAACGAATAGATACCCTTCCACCAGGTGACTCCGGGTGACGCCGCCCACGGCGACGCTACGTTGGACGGCATTGACGACTTCGCCACCGTTGCCGAAGCGCAAGGCCTTGACGACTTGTCCGCCGCCTGCCCGCACAAAGGCCCCTAGGCACTCGAGCATCAACGCCCCGGCCAGTTCGTCCACGATGTACTCGACCTTGTCGTAATCGTCCTTGCCGAGGAAGACCGCTACCGCCCGCCTGCCGGGTGCTTGGGTGAGGGACAGGCCCAGGATTCGCTCGGCCTGCCGGGCTGTCGGTGTCAGGTCCGCGTCGATCAAGGCACCGTTGCCAATTCCCGGGCTTTCTGTTTCTCCTTCGTCGATGCTGAACATCCGTCTTATCCTTGCCATGTCAACTGCTCCTGTTTGTTGTGGTTTTCATTCGCTGATAGTTCCGGGTGATGTCCTTGGCCTGTCCGGCGATAATCTCGGCCAGTTCCTTGGGACGGATGACTTTGGCCCCATCGCCCCATGAGAGGACCCAGGGCCAGACGTCGTCGAGGTGGCTGGCGTCGGCTTCGAAACGGAGGCGGCCGCGGGGGAGTTCGCGGAGGACCTGGCTGGGAGTCCAGAGGCGCTCGCGGACGAGGTCGGCAGCCCAGCCGGAGAACTCGATGACGACGTGGTAGTGCGAGGAGGTCTGGTAGACGCCGAAGGTCGAGGCGAAGTAGGCCTTGGGGTCGAAGCCGGAGGCGTCGTAGTCGAATGTTGCGCCGGTGGGGCGGACGCCCTCAACCCGGGAAAGATGGAACATCGGGACGTGGCCGCGGCGGCGGTCGCGGGCGATGAGATACCACGCCCCGCGGGCGCGGCGGAGGAGGTAGGGGTCCACGAGGTACTTGGCGGCCTGGGGCCGGCCCAGGGGGCGGTAGGTGAGTTCCAGGACACTGTTGGCCGAGACGGCCTGGGCGACGGCGGCCATAACCTCGGGGGCGACGGCGGCCGGGGAGTCCGGGCCGAAACTCACGCGGGACAGGAGGTCGCGGGGGGCTACTTCCACGCGATCGGGCAGGGCGGCGGTGATGCGGTCGAAGATGCGGGCGAGGTTCTCGGCCCAGGGGGTGCCCTGGTAGGCCTCGAGGGCTTGCTCGGCGACCATGAGGGCGAAGAGTTCCCCCTCGGTGATGCGGACGCTGGGCATGACCCAGTTGGGCTCGGTGTAGACGTAGCCCCGGCGTTTGGGGTCGTGCTCGACGGGGGCGCCCAGGTCGTACCGCATGAAGTCGATGTCGCGGAGGATCGTGCGGCGGCTGACTTCCAGTTCGGCCGCCAATTGCCGGCAGTTGGGGGCGCGGCCGGCGCGAATCTCCTGGTCGATCTTCAGGACGTGCCGCCATCGGGTGCGGAACTTGGCGTGGCTGTCGGCGTTGTCATGTCCGGCAATCCTGGCAGTCTTTCGTCGATTCGATTTTCCGGCCATCACGCGTTCTCCTGGTCTTGGATCGTGCCAATAGTATTATCGCACGCCGGTGTGCCACATACTGTCACACACGCAGGAAAAATGTTTCTCTGTGCCGGGGCCGGAAAGGGAAGAAGAAATGCCCTTACGGGCACACTACGAGCAGTTACAGGGCCACGTCTTCCACCGTGCCGTTGTGGCGGGCGCGCTCGGCGGCGAAGGAAAAAGGGGACAGGCTGCTTTTCCAATAAAGTAGCCTGTCCCCTTTTCCTGTCTCCCGGCTTGGCGGGCCGTCAGCCGGGGCCGGCCCGGGGGTTCGTCGCCGTGGCGGCGGGCGAGGGCTTGTCCGCCGGCTGGGCTGAGAAGTAGAATCTCGGCCTGGGATGGTTGCGGGCCGGGAGGCGGAGATGCCTGGTCCCAACAAGCCCCGGGAGAAACGCGGTGTCTGATCCTGTCGTTGACGGGTGGAAGCCCAAGGGCTGCCTCTGGATGTGGCGGCACACGGAGAAGCTCTGCCATTGGAACCTCCGGGTGGACGACGCCGCGTGCGAGGGGCTGCGGGCGTTGCTGGGGCTGATGCGGGATGCCCGCTGGCCCAGCAAGAAGATCCTCCGCGTCAGCAGGCCGACGGCGCCTCTGCTGAATCTTCCGACGGTCTACGCCGACGAGTTCGCCATCCAGTACGCCAAAGGCCAGGCGCCCGACGATCTGTGGAGCTTGAAGGTCGTCGGGGCGAGAGTGGAGCTGCACCTGGGGCTCGCTCGCCTCCGTCAATTCTCCGATGCCCTCGAAACCGTGGCCGGCGGGGTCGACGACTTCGCCATCGGCACGGACGAAGAGCCGTTGTGGTTGTGGAGCAGGCAGGTTTTGTAGAAACGTGCGAGGCAAGAACGCCAGGGCGCCCGGAGCTTGATTGAGATCCTGGGTTGACCTGGAACTGCGGATCGGTCTGGGGACGGAGAGCTGGTCCGCCGGCGGGCCTGGGGCGTAGAATCAGGGCATGGAATCGTCGCAGGCCAGTTCCACGGGACGGGACGAAGGCCTTCCGGCTCAAGCGGCCCGTTCGTTGAAAGGAGATCGACGTGGCGTCCAACCACAGGGCGGTCGTGATGGGTGTGGCGGGAGTGTGTGCCTTGTTCTATTGGGCGGCGGGGCAACAACCTGCCAGCCAGGGACAGGAACCCGCGAAAGCCCCCGGCCCGCAGACTACGGAGCGGGACCATTTTGCGTTGGGACAGGAAGCCGAGCAGAGCGGCCGCTACGAGGACGCGATTGGGGAGTACTCGCGGGTCATCGATCAGCGCCCTGAGGATGCGACCGGGTATCTGTTTCGGGGCCGGGCCAATGCCGGCGCGGGCCGATGGGAGGCGGCGGTTCGCGACTATACCAAGGCCATCGAACATTCGCCGGGCAGTTCCGCCGGGTATTTGTGGCGTGGCGATGCGTTAGCGGCCCTGGGCAAGGACAAGGAGGCGTTGGCTGATTATGCCAAGGCGATCGAGTTGGACCCGCGGAATGGGTACTTCTCGCGAGCCGAGGCGTACCGTTCCCGTGGGCGATTGGCCGAGGCCTTTTCCGACTACGAGAAACTGATCGCATTGGATCCGAAAGAGGGATACCGGCTGCGGGCCTACGCGTACCTGGGCCTGGGCGAGAACGAGAAGGCGATGGCCGACTGGGACAGCGCGGTCCGGGCCGATCCTGACAACTTTCTGCGGTACGTGGAACGCGCGAGCATGTATGCCGGGCTCGGACAGTACGAAAAGGCGATCGTCGACTGTGACAAGGCCATCGAACTGGCGCCCAAAAGGGATACCGGCTATCTGGTGCGCTCTTGGATCCGTGCCAAACAGGGCCAGTATGACAAAGCGATTGCCGACGCCACCGGGGCTATTGGCGTGGCCCCCAGGGAACCAAGCGTGTATCTGTCGCGCAGCGGGCTCTACCGTGCCACCGGGCAATACGAGAAGGCGATCGCCGACTGCACAAAGGCGCTGGAGTTGCAGCCGAATTCCGAAGCAGCCTTGGTGGCGCGCGGTGGGTCGTATTACGACAGCGGGAACTATGCCAGGGCGTTCGCGGATTACACCGAGGTCGTCCGCCTGGCGCCCACGCGTTCAGGGTCATACGCCTATCGAGGGCTGGCCCATTTCTGCCGGGGCAACTACCAGGACGCCGTCGCGGATTTCACGGCCGCGCTCAAATACGCCGGCAGCGGCAAGCGACGATGCCGGGGGGTGATCTGGCTCTTCCTGGCCCAGCGCCGGGCCGGGGATGCCGCCGCCAAGGCCCATCTGGAGGAGTTCGCCAAGGCCCAGGCGGACGCGAAGGACTGGCCTGGGGCCGCAGTCCAACTCTTCCTGGGGGCAACCACCCCGGAAGAATGCCTCAAGGCGGCGGATTCCAAGAACAAGGCCGAATCTTTGGAGAAACGTTGCGAAGCCTACTTCTACATCGGCCATTGGTATCTGCTGCAGGGCAAGGCGGCCCTCGCGAAGGAAAGTTTCCAGAAGTCGTTGGCGACGGGCGCAACCGATTCGTACGCGTACGAGTGGGCCAAACGCAGCATGGACATGCCCCCTCTCGGGAAACCCTAAGGCTCGCCTCGCCGAAAGACAAAAAGGGGACAGGCTACTTTTCCAAGAAGCCGCCTGTCCGCATCTTCTTACCTGTTGCCGCAAGCCTGCCGTCGGGGGAGAAGGCCACATATGCTCTCGAAAACGCCATGAAACAGGGGCGCCAGGCTGGGGCTCCGCCCCGAGACCCCGGAGTTTATCGCTTCTATGAACAGACGTTGCCTGTCAAGCCAGATCTACGATTTTCCTGTCAGCCGTCCATAGGGGCGATTCCCTTCTTGCTGCTGGGCTGTTCTCGTGCCAGGTCGAATCACGGGCGGTTCATGC